>NZ_JBHURV010000024.1:73410-157228 GCF_042673865.1 Streptomyces sp. NPDC056987 | reverse complement strand
GCGCCGATGGTACTGCAGGGGGGACCCTGTGGGAGAGTAGGACGCCGCCGAACAATTATTGTGGGAATGCCCCGCACCGTATGGTGCGGGGCATTTCTGCGTTCAGGGGTCATTCAGGCGCTGTTTCTTTCCGGCGGCGCTGCCTGGTTCTTGTCGGGTGTCGCCGGCTGTGTTCTCGATGGTCTTGCGCACCTCTGATCGTCGGGTATGCTTTATCTCGTTGCTGCGCCCCAATAGCTCAGTCGGTAGAGCGTCTCCATGGTAAGGAGAAGGTCTACGGTTCGATTCCGTATTGGGGCTCAAGTAAAAGGGAAAGGCCCCCGCCTCTCGGCGGGGGCCTTTCTCGTTGAGCCGGTGTGGCTCAGCTGGTGTGTGGCTCCGGGACGCGCATCGCGAGGATGGCCATGTCGTCCGAGGCCGGCTCGGCGGCGAAGCGTTCCACGGCGCGCAGGACGCGCGCGGCGACCGCGCCGGCGGTCAGACCCGTACAGGTCGTGAGGACGTCGGTGAGACCGTCGTCGCCCAGCATGCGCGTGCCCTCCCGGCGTTCCGTGACGCCGTCGGTGACGCACAGGAGGACGTCGCCCGGGTCCAGGGTGATCACCTGTTCGTACAGCTCCAGGTCCTCCATGACGCCCAGCAACGGCTGGGGTTCCGCCGCCGGTTCGACCGTGCCGTCCTGGCGCAGACGCAGTGGCAGGGGGTGCCCGGCGCAGACCACCTTCAGGACCGCGCTGCCGTCCTCCTGCGGCCACAACTCGCCGTAGAGGAGGGTCAGGAAGCGGCTCCGGGCGCCCTCGTCGAGGATCGCCGCGTTCAGGCGTTCCAGGACCGCCGGGCCGCCGAAGCCCTCGCGGGCGAGCAGCCGCAGGGCGTGGCGGGCCAGGCCGGTCACGGCCGCGGCCTCCGGGCCCGTACCGCAGACATCACCGATGGCGAAGCCGTAGGCGCCGTCCCGGATCGGGAACAGGTCGTAGAAGTCGCCCCCGACCTCGTTGCCCTCGCCCGCCGCGCGGTAGATGACGTCCACCTCGACGCCGGGGACCTGCGGGAGCCCCGGTGGCAGCAGGCTGCGCTGGAGGGCCTGGCTGATGGCCGTGCGTTCCGAGTAGAGGCGGGCGTTGTCGAGCGCGAGGGCCGCCCTGCGCGAGAGGTCCTCGGCCAGCTCCAGGATCTCCTGGCGGAAGTGGTCGCCCGAGGGCTTGCCCAGGGTCAGCATGCCGATGACGCGGTTACGGGCCACCAGGGGCAGGACGACGGTCTCGCCGCCCACTGCCGCCGCCGTCGCCAGGGTGGTGCCGATCCCGAGGGCGGGCGGCCGGTTGCTTCTGCTGACGTCGCGCATCGAGGTGCGCAGCGCCGCCTGGTGGGCCGCCTCCGCCGGGGCGGTCCAGATGCGGGCGCCCGGGGTGGGTACCGGGTCCGGTGGGGAGATCTTGGAGAGGAGGGCCTTGAGGCCGTCGATGCGGTCCTCGTCCTCGTGGAGCACGTACGAGAGGTACGGGTCGGAGGCCTGGTCGGCGATCGTGTAGACCGCGCACCAGGTGGCGAGCGTGGGAACGGTCATCTGGGCCATCAGGGCCAGCGTCTGGTCCCGGTCCAGAGTGCCCGCCAGCAGGTCCGACGCCTCGACGAGGAAGGAGAGGGAGCCGCGGCGCAGCCGTTCCAGCTCGCCCAGGCGGGCCGATTCGACGGCGAGTGCGATCCGGTCCGCGGCGAACTGCAGGCGCAGGGCTTCCTCGTTGGTGTAACGCCCGGAACCTTCCGCGGCGACGCCCAGGGAGCCCGTGAGCCGGCCCTCGACCTTGAGCGGGACCGTGACGACGGAGCGCATCCCCGTGCCGTTGAGGAGCGGAACGGCGCCGGGGACGGCGGCGAGGTCCTCGTGGACGGCGGGCATCCGCGCCGAGCCGAAGCGCCCCGCGCCGGCCTCGACCGGGACGCGGGCGAAGCGCTGGCGGGCGGAGGGGAGGCCGGTGGAGGCGCGTACCTCCAGTTCCGTCTCGTCGTCCGTGGCGAGGAGGAGGAAGGCCGAGTCGCCGTCGAGCATGTCGCGGGCGCGCTCCACCGTGCGCTGGAGGAGCCCGTCGAGATCGTCGGGGGCGGGGGAGCCGATGAAGACCTCGAAGGGGTCCACGATGCGGCTCTCGGTGCCCGCCTCGGCCGCCGGGGTGCGCAGCGGGGTCTGGATCACCGCGCGTTCGTAATCACGTACGAGGAGGCAGACCGTGGACGGCTCGCCGTGGGTGTCGCGGACGCGGAGGTGGGAGGCGTAGACGGCGATGACGCGGCCGTCCGCGGCCCGGATGCCGTAGCTGCCCTCCCAGCGGGAGAGCTGGAGCGCTTCGACGATGCCGGTGCCGATGCCCGGTGTGTGGGGCCAGGCGGCGATGTCGGTGAGGGGTTTGCCGATGACCTGTTCGTCCGCGTAACCGAAAATGTGCTCGGCGTCCTCGTTCCAGTTGACGACGGCGCCCGCGCGGTCTATCTGGATGACGGCGACCCGTACGCGTTCGTCGGCCACGGGCAGCAGGTCGGTGGGGAGCACGGGGCCCGCGGAGCGGGTGCCCACCGGGCGCTGCGGCAGTTCGAGCTGGAACCACACCTGTTTGAACGTGGGTGAGTACTCGACTCCCCAGCGTGACGCGAGCGCGGCGCAGAGGAGCAGTCCCCGGCCGTTCTCCTGTTCCGCGTTGGCGAAGGAGCGCGTACTGCCCTGGATGGGGACCTCGCGCTCCGGATAGCGGTCGGCGACCTCAACGCGTACGCCCTCTTCCGTACGGAGGCAGAGGACGTCGGCGGACGTGCCGGCGTGGATGACGGCGTTGGTGACCAGCTCGCTGGTGAGAACGACCGCGTCGTCCACGACATCCGAATAACCCCACCCCTGGAGCGTGTCGCGGACAAAGGCACGGGCGGTCGCGACGGACCGCCCTACCGGATCGAAGGTGGCAGCCGCACGCGCGGTGATCACAGCACTCCCCATTGGTGTTTCGTCTCTCCCCAGAGTCCTGTGCCCGTTTCTTGTCGCTTCGATTCGCCTGCCAGGCTAGACGGTCGTCGGGTGCCTCGTGTGACGGAGTCCCGACTCGGTGAAGCTGCTATGGTCCGGCGGCCACGCGCGCACGCCGGGTGCGGAGCCGGAGGGAAAGGCCTTCGTCCGGTGGAACGATGGAATTCGTGGTCGTGGGGCGCCGTCAGGCGCCGTGATGTGTTCGTGAGACTTCGATGACCATGAGGGCGGCTGTGCTACAAGGGCGGTCCCGCCCTTGTAGGCTTCAACGATTTGACGCTTGTGCCGTCACGCCTCAAGGGTTGGTTGTGGCAGTGAGCCGCAGTGAAACACTGGGCAGGCTTCCGGAGACAGCTCGGGCAGTACGGTCAACCCCTGCGGGAGGGACACGGTGGAGTCTGGCACGGCGGCGCGTGGCACGAGTACGCGCGCGAAAGGCGGACGGGCCCGCAGCAACGGGACGGTCGAGGTGGACGCGGCTGAGCTGAACAGACTGCTGACGGCCTTGGCGTCGATGCGGGACGGCAACTTCCGCAAACGCCTGACGGTCTCCGGGGACGACGTGATGGCGGAGATCGCCGCCGTCTTCAACGAGGTCGCCGACCGTAACATCCATCTCACCGGGGAACTGGCGCGTGTACGCCGCGTGGTCGGGCGTGAGGGGAAACTCACGGAGCGGCTGGAGACCGGTGCCTGCGAGGGCTCCTGGGCTGCCGCGATCGATGCCTCGAACGCGCTGGTGGACGATCTGGCCCGGCCCGTGTCCGAGGTCGGCCGGGTGCTCACCGCGGTCGCGGAGGGCGACCTGGAGCAGCGTATGGATCTGCGCTCCCAGACGGTGGAGGGCGCGGAGCGTCCACTGAGGGGTGAATTCCTGAAGGTGGCCCGTACCGTCAACAGTCTGGTCGACCAGTTGTCGGCGTTCACGGACGAGGTGACGCGGGTAGCGCTGGAGGTCGGTACCGAGGGGAAGCTCGGGGGCCAGGCCAAGGTGCGCGGCATGTCGGGCTCCTGGAAGGACCTGACGGACTCCGTCAACACCATGGCGTACCGGCTGACCGCGCAGGTGCGGGACATCGCCCTGGTGACCACGGCGGTCGCTAAGGGCGATCTGTCGCGCAAGGTGACGGTGCATGTGGCGGGCGAGATGCTGCAGCTCAAGAACACCGTCAACACGATGGTGGACCAGCTGTCGTCGTTCTCCTCCGAGGTCACGCGGGTGGCCCGGGAGGTCGGTACGGAGGGTGAGCTGGGCGGTCAGGCGACCGTGCCCGGGGTGGCCGGGGTCTGGAAGGACCTCACCGATTCGGTGAACACGATGGCCGGGAACCTGACCAACCAGGTGCGCGGTATCGCCGAGGTGACCACGGCCGTCGCCAGCGGTGACCTGTCGCAGAAGGTCACGGTGAGCGCGCGCGGCGAGGTGGCGCAGCTCGCCGAGACGATCAACCAGATGACGGAGACGCTCCGTACCTTCGCGGACGAAGTGACCCGGGTGGCGAGCGAGGTCGGCGCCGAGGGGCTGCTGGGCGGTCAGGCGCAGGTGCCGGGCGCGGCGGGGACGTGGAAGGACCTGACGGACTCGGTCAACACGGTCTTCCGGAACCTGACCACTCAGGTGAGGGACATCGCGCAGGTGACCACCGCGGTCGCCAACGGCGATCTGTCCCAGAAGGTCACCGTGGATGTCGCGGGCGAGATGCTGGAGTTGAAGAACACCGTCAACACGATGGTGGGGCAGTTGAAGTCGTTCGGCTCCGAGGTGACGCGGGTCGCCCGGGAAGTGGGCGTCGAAGGCCGGCTGGGCGGTCAGGCCGAGGTGCCGGGCGCGGCGGGGACGTGGAAGGACCTGACGGACTCGGTCAACACGGCGTTCCGTAACCTCACCGGTCAGGTGAGGGACATCGCGCAGGTGACGACGGCGGTCGCCAACGGCGATCTCACCCAGAAGGTCACGGTCAACGTGGCGGGCGAGATGCTGGAGTTGAAGAACACCGTCAACACGATGGTGGCGCAGCTCTCCTCGTTCGCCGACCAGGTCACGGTGATGGCCCGCGACGTGGGTACGGAGGGCCGGCTGGGCGGCCAGGCGCGGGTGGACGGCGTCAGCGGTACGTGGAAGGAGCTGACCGACTCCGTCAACTCCATGGCCGGCAATCTGACCGATCAGGTGCGGCAGATCGCCCAGGTGACCACGGCGGTGGCGCGCGGTGACCTGTCGCAGAAGATCGACGTGGACGCGCGCGGCGAGATCCTGGAGCTGAAGAACACGATCAACACGATGGTCGACCAGCTCTCGGCCTTCGCCGATCAGGTGACCAGGGTCGCGCGTGAGGTGGGTACGGACGGCCGGCTGGGCGGTCAGGCGCAGGTGCCCGGTGTGGCCGGGGTCTGGCGGGACCTGACGGATTCCGTGAACGGCATGGCGGGGAACCTGACGGCTCAGGTGCGCAACATCGCGGGTGTCGCGACGGCGGTGGCGCGCGGTGACCTGTCGCAGAAGATCGACGTGGACGCGCGTGGCGAGATCCTGGAGCTGAAGAACACCCTCAACACCATGGTGGACCAGCTCTCCAACTTCGCCGAGCAGGTGACGCGGGTCGCCCGCGAGGTGGGTACGGAAGGCATCCTGGGCGGTCAGGCCGAGGTCCAGGGCGTGTCCGGTACGTGGAAGGACCTCACGCAGTCCGTCAACTTCATGGCGAACAACCTCACTTCCCAGGTGCGCAACATCGCGGAGGTGACCACGGCGGTCGCCAAGGGCGATCTGTCGAAGAAGATCACCGTCGACGCGCAGGGCGAGATCCTCGATCTGGTGACGACGGTCAACACGATGGTCGACCAGCTGCTGAACTTCGCCGACGAGGTGACGCGTGTCGCGCGTGAGGTGGGTACGGAGGGCATCCTCGGCGGTCAGGCCCGGGTCCGGGGCGTCACCGGGATCTGGAAGGACCTCAGCGACAACGTCAACACCATGGCCAACAACCTGACCAGTCAGGTGCGGAACATCTCGCGGGTCTCGTCGGCGGTGGCCAACGGTGATCTGACCAAGAAGGTGACGGTGGAGGCGCGCGGCGAGGTCGCGGAGCTGGCCGACACCGTCAACACGATGGTGACGACGCTGTCGTCCTTCGCCGACGAGGTGACGCGCGTGGCGCGCGAGGTGGGCACCGAGGGCGAACTGGGCGGTCAGGCCCGGGTTCCCGGTGTCTCCGGCACCTGGAAGGACCTCACCGAATCGGTGAACTCGATGGCGTCCAACCTGACGGGTCAGGTGCGCCAGATCGCCACGGTCACCACCGCCATCGCGAAGGGCGATCTCACCAAGAAGATCGACATCGACGCGCGCGGCGAGATCCAGGAGCTCAAGAACACCATCAACACCATGGTCGACCAGCTCTCCTCCTTCGCGCAGGAGGTGACCCGGGTGGCCCGTGAGGTGGGTACGGACGGCCAGCTCGGCGGCCAGGCGCGGGTCCGGGACGTCGACGGCACCTGGCGGGACCTGACGGAGTCGGTGAACGAGATGGCCGGCAATCTGACCCGCCAGGTGCGGGCGATCGCCGCCGTCGCCACCGCGGTGACCCGGGGTGATCTGAACCTCAAGATCGATGTGGACGCCGCCGGCGAGATCCAGGTCCTCCAGGACAACATCAATACGATGATCGCCAACCTGCGGGACACCACCCTCGCCAACGAGGAACAGGACTGGCTGAAGGGCAACCTCGCCCGGATCTCCGGTTTGATGCAGGGACGCCGCGATCTCGACGACGTGGCGTCGCTCATCATGAGCGAGCTGACGCCGGTCGTCTCGGCGCAGCACGGCGCGTTCTTCCTGGCGATGCAGACCGGGACGGTGCCACAGGTCGGTACGGACGTGGGCCGCGACGGTTCGTACGAGCTGTGCATGCGGGGCAGTTACGGCTACTCGGCGGGCTCGATGCCCACCGCGTTCCGTCCTGGTGAGACCCTGATCGGGACGGCGGCGGAGGAGAAGCGGACCATCCAGGTCAATGTGCCGCCGGGGTATCTGAAGATCTCGTCCGGGCTCGGGGAGGCGTCCCCGGCGCATGTGATCGTGCTGCCGGTGCTCTTCGAGGGGAAGGTGCTCGGGGTGATCGAGCTGGCGTCGTTCCAGCCGTTCACGCAGATCCAGCGGGACTTCCTCAACCAGATCGCCGAGATGATCGCGACAAGCGTCAACACGATCAGCGTCAACTCGAAGACCGAGGTGCTGCTGAAGCAGTCGCAGGAGCTGACCGAGCAGCTCAGGGAGCGTTCGGCGGAGCTGGAGAACCGGCAGAAGGCCCTTCAGGAGTCCAACGCGGAGCTGGAGGACAAGGCCGAGCTGCTGGCGCAGCAGAACCGCGACATCGAGGTGAAGAACACCGAGATCGAGGAGGCGCGGCAGGTGCTGGAGGAGCGGGCCGAGCAGCTCGCCGTCTCCATGCGCTACAAGTCTGAGTTCCTGGCGAACATGTCGCACGAGCTGCGTACGCCGCTCAACTCGCTGCTGATCCTCGCCAAGCTGCTCGCGGACAACGCGGAGTCGAACCTGTCGCCGAAGCAGGTGGAGTTCGCGGAGACGATCCACGGGGCGGGCTCCGACCTGCTCCAGCTGATCAACGACATCCTCGACCTGTCGAAGGTCGAGGCGGGCAAGATGGACGTGAGTCCGACCCGTATCGCGCTGGTGCAGCTCGTCGACTACGTGGAGGCGACGTTCCGGCCGTTGACGGCGGAGAAGGGGCTCGACTTCTCCGTACGGGTGTCGCCGGAGCTGCCCGCGACGCTGCACACCGATGAGCAGCGGCTGCTGCAGGTGCTGCGCAATCTGCTGTCGAACGCGGTCAAGTTCACCGACGGCGGGGCGGTGGAGCTGGTGATCAGGCCGGCGGGCTCCGACGTGCCGGACGCCATCAGGGAGCAGTTGCTGGAGGCGGGTTCGCTGCGGGAGGCGGACGGCGACCTGATCGCCTTCTCGGTGACGGACACGGGGATCGGGATCGCGTCGAGCAAGATGCGGGTGATCTTCGAGGCGTTCAAGCAGGCGGACGGTACGACCAGCCGGAAGTACGGCGGTACGGGGCTCGGGCTCTCCATCAGCCGGGAGATCGCGCGGCTGCTGGGCGGTGAGATCCACGCGGCGAGCGAGCCGGGCCGTGGCTCGACCTTCACGCTGTATCTGCCGCTCCACCCGAGTGAACTGCCGCCGCACGGCTATCCGCAGCTCACGCCCGCCGGTATGCGGCAACTGCCGCCGGTGGCGAAGACGGGAACGGCGGAGTCGCCGGCGCAGGCGGTGCCGGAGTCGCCGGCGCCGGCGGAGCGGCCGGGTCCCGCCGCCCTGTTCCGGCGCCCCCGCAAGAACACGGGCGGACCGGAGCGGGGTTCGGCGCAGCCCCGGGGGACCGTGGGCGGGGCGTCAGAGGCCTCTGGAGGGTCGTCGGCGGGGTCCGGCGGGACCGGTGGTCCGTCGGGGCGGCCGGAGTTCTGGGGGGCGGAGACGGCCTCCACGGACCGTCAGGAGGCGGCCGCGGAGGGCCGTGTGTTCTCCTTCGCCGGCGAGAAGGTGCTCATCGTCGACGACGACATCCGCAATGTGTTCGCGCTGACGAGTGTGCTGGAGCAGCACGGTCTGTCGGTGCTGTACGCGGAGAACGGCCGGGAGGGCATCGAGGTGCTGGAACAGCACGACGATGTGACGGTCGTTCTGATGGACATCATGATGCCGGAGATGGACGGGTACGCGACGACGACGGCGATCCGCAGGATGCCGCAGTTCGCCGGGCTGCCCATCATCGCGCTTACCGCGAAGGCCATGAAGGGCGACCGGGAGAAGGCCATCGACTCCGGTGCTTCCGACTATGTCACCAAGCCGGTCGATCCCGATCACTTGCTGTCCGTGATGGAGCGGTGGATGCGCGAGGAGTGAACGATGGGCGAGTGAATCAGTACGTTGCGCTGACCGGCTGTGTCCAGAGGCGTGTGAGCCGCTGGTATTCGGGGAACCTTCTGGTCTCCCGTCGCGTTTCCGCTTCGAGCGCGGTGACATCACGGTGACAGGGTGTGGCGACGGGCGGGGTGCGGCTACCATGACCGGCACAAGGACGGACGGCGTAAGGGAGTCGTCCCCTGGCACGGCGCCCGGCGTAACTCCCGGGTCTGTGAGCAGGGGGCGCCCCATGCCGGGGCGAGGAGGGCGGGCTGCCATGGTGCAGAAGGCCAAGATCCTCCTGGTCGATGACCGGCCGGAGAATCTGCTGGCGTTGGAGGCCATTCTCTCCGCGCTCGATCAGACGCTGGTGCGGGCATCGTCAGGGGAGGAAGCGCTCAAAGCGCTGCTGACGGACGACTTCGCGGTCATTCTGCTGGATGTCCAGATGCCGGGGATGGACGGATTCGAGACCGCCGCCCACATCAAGCGGCGCGAGCGGACCCGTGACATCCCGATCATCTTTCTGACGGCCATCAACCATGGCCCGCACCACACCTTCCGCGGGTACGCGGCGGGCGCGGTGGACTACATCTCGAAGCCGTTCGACCCCTGGGTGCTCCGCGCCAAGGTCTCCGTCTTCGTCGAGCTGTACATGAAGAACTGTCAGCTCAAGGAGCAGGCCGAGCTGCTCAGGCTGCAGCTCGCCGGGGCGGGCGAGGCGCGGGAGCCGGCCGGGCTGCTGGCCGAACTCTCGGCGCGCCTCGCGGCAGTTGAGGAGCAGGCGGAGGCCCTCTCCAAACAGCTCGACGACGACGCCGCCGACGCCTCGGCGGTGGCGACCGCCGCGCACCTGGAGCGCAAACTCACCGGACTGCGGCGCGCCCTCGACGCGCTGGAGCCGGGCACGGGGAGCGGACCGGCCACGCTCCCGTCCCAGAACTGACGGCATCAGCGGCGCGCGAAGGCGCCGTTCGTTACGGAAGGCGCGGTTCCGGCCGTTACGTCCCGGGTATGGCGGGGAAACGTTCCGACCGCTGAAGCCGGGTCATTTTCCTGCGGAGTTGTGGGCGACACGAACGGGTGAAGCGGTAGGCACACGTGTCCCCGGCCGTTCACACCGGTAACCTCACCACCATGGCCTCACGTACGTCCGGCAATGGTTCCCAGGGCACGGCGGGCGCCGCGAAGCCGCGGGCCGGCCGTACGACCGGTGCCGCGAAAGCGGCGCCCGCCAAGAAGACGGCGGCGAAGAAGACCGCCCCCGCGAAGAAGGCACCGGCCAAGAAGGCCCCCGCCAAGAAGGCGGCGGCCAAGCCGGCGCCGAAACCCGCCCCGAACCCCACCGGGGGCGTGCTCTGGGTCGTACGCACCGTCTGGCTCGGCGCGGCGCACGGCGTCGGAGCGATGTTCCGCGGCATAGGACGCGGCGCGAAGGGACTCGACCCCGCGCACCGCAAGGACGGCGTCGCCCTGCTCCTGCTCGGCCTGGCGCTGGTCGTCGCCGCGGGCACCTGGTCCAACCTGCACGGCCCGGTCGGCGACCTGGTCGAGATGCTGATCACCGGCGCCTTCGGCCGGCTGGATCTCCTCGTACCGATACTGATCGGCGCCATCGCCGTCCGGCTGATCCTCTACCCCGAGAAGCCCGAGGCCAACGGCCGGATCGTCATCGGCCTCTCCGCCCTCGTCATCGGGGTCCTCGGACTCGTCCACATCGCCTGCGGCTCCCCGGGGCGCAGTGACGGCACGGAGGCGATGCAGGACGCGGGCGGCCTGATCGGCTGGGGCGCCGCCACCCCGCTGATCTTCACCACGGGCGAGGTGCTGGCCGTACCGCTGCTCCTGCTGGTCACCGTCTTCGGACTGCTGGTCGTCACCGCCACCCCGGTCAACGCGATCCCGCAGCGGCTGCGGCAGCTCGGCGTCAGACTGGGCATCGTCGAACCGCCCTACGAGGAGCCCTTCGGCGACGAGTACGACGAGTACCCCGGCGATGACGAACGGTACGACGAACAGTGGCGCCAGGCCCTGCCCGCGGGCGGGCGGCGGCGCTCCCCGGGGCGCCGGGGCGCGGCGGCGGCGCCCGACCCCGACCAGGCCGAGGCCGACGCGCTCGCCAAGCGGCGCCGGCCGCGCCGGCCCTCCGTCCAGCCGGCGATGGACCGCCAGATGGACGCCGTGGACGTGGCGGCCGCCGCGGCGGCCGCGCTGGACGGCGCCGTGCTCAACGGGATGCCGCCCTCGCCGATCGTCGCGGACCTCACGCAGGGCGTCTCCGTGGACCGTAAGCGGGGCGCCGGCGGGCGAGCCGGGGAGCGTACGGACGAACGGGCCCCGGCCCACGCAGGGGAGCGTACGGACGCCGCGGCCGAGAGCCCCGTGTCCGTGCCGTCGGCGCGCGAGCCCGGGCGGCGGACGCCGGGCGTCGCGGCCGTGGCCGATCTGACCAAGCCCGCGCCCGAACTGGACCGGCCGCTGCCGCCGCGGGCCGAACAACTGCAGCTCCGCGGCGACATCACCTACGCGCTGCCGTCGCTCGACCTGCTGGAGCGCGGCGGCCCCGGCAAGACCCGCAGCGCCGCCAACGACGCCATCGTGGCCTCGCTCAGCAACGTCTTCCAGGAGTTCAAGGTCGACGCCGCCGTCACCGGATTCACCCGGGGCCCGACGGTCACGCGGTACGAGGTGGAGCTGGGCCCGGCCGTGAAGGTCGAGCGGATCACCGCACTCACCAAGAACATCGCCTACGCCGTGGCCAGCCCCGACGTACGGATCATCTCGCCGATCCCCGGCAAGTCCGCCGTCGGTATCGAGATCCCGAACACCGACCGTGAGATGGTCAACCTGGGCGACGTACTGCGCCTCGCCGCCGCGGCGGAGGACGACCATCCGATGCTCGTCGCGCTCGGCAAGGACGTCGAGGGCGGCTACGAGATGGCCAACCTCGCGAAGATGCCCCACCTGCTCGTCGCGGGTGCCACCGGCTCGGGCAAGTCGTCCTGCATCAACTGCCTGATCACCTCGTTGATGGTGCGGGCGACCCCGGAGGACGTCCGGATGGTCCTCGTCGACCCCAAGCGGGTCGAGCTGACCGCGTACGAGGGCATTCCGCACCTGATCACCCCGATCATCACCAACCCCAAGCGGGCCGCCGAGGCGCTCCAGTGGGTCGTGCGCGAGATGGACCTGCGCTACGACGACCTCGCCGCCTACGGCTACCGGCACATCGACGACTTCAACAAGGCCGTGCGCGAGGGCAAGGTCACGAGTCCGGAAGGCAGCGAGCGCGAGCTGTCGCCGTATCCGTACCTGCTGGTCATCGTGGACGAGCTGGCCGACCTGATGATGGTCGCTCCGCGTGACGTCGAGGACGCCATCGTCCGGATCACTCAGCTCGCCCGTGCCGCCGGCATCCATCTCGTGCTCGCCACCCAGCGGCCCTCGGTCGACGTCGTCACCGGGCTGATCAAGGCGAACGTGCCGTCGCGGCTCGCCTTCGCGACCTCCTCCCTCGCGGACAGCCGGGTCATCCTCGACCAGCCGGGCGCGGAGAAGCTGATCGGCAAGGGCGACGGCCTCTTCCTCCCCATGGGGGCGAACAAGCCGACCCGTATGCAGGGCGCCTTCGTCACCGAGGAGGAGATCCAGGCCGTCGTCCAGCACTGCAAGGACCAGATGGCCCCCGTCTTCCGGGACGACGTCGTCGTCGGCACGCAGAAGAAGAAGGACATCGACGAGGACATCGGTGACGATCTCGACCTGCTCTGCCAGGCGGTCGAACTGGTCGTCTCCACCCAGTTCGGCTCGACCTCGATGCTCCAGCGCAAGCTGCGCGTCGGCTTCGCCAAGGCCGGCCGGCTCATGGACCTGATGGAGTCGCGGAACATCGTCGGACCGAGTGAGGGATCCAAGGCGCGCGACGTCCTGGTCAAGGCGGACGAAGTGGACGGGGTGCTCGCCGTCATCCGCGGGGAGTCCGCCCCGTAGAGGCCCGCCCGGGCGTTTCCGTACGGAGGCTGTCCCCTCGGAGCGGGGCCGCACCGGCGTCTCATTCCGGCCGATTCCGGTGTGATGACCTCATCGATTCGTCCGGATGAGCGGGGACTCACTCGTACGCGCCCGCGGGCGCCGTGATTTCAATCTGATTTCGGGGGAAGTCGAAGGGCAACCGTTTCCCTTGGGCGGACGTCAAGTTGGGGAGGGGAAGGGCATGATGTTCCTCTCGCGCGCCGTCCGGCCCTTCTGATGGCGTACAAAGTGCATCCGCCCGGTTGCCCCACCCTTTCGTACCACCCCTAGACTGAGTGTCCAGCAGGTGGCTACACGCTCGAAAGGCGCCCCCGTGTCCATCGGCAACTCTTCCGACGGCAAGTCCCCCGACGCCAACGCCCCCGACGACCGCGTCCCCGATCCCGGTGCCCCCGACGGCAACTCCCCTGAGGACGAACGGCCTTCGATCGGCCGGACGCTCCAGCAGGCCCGTATCGCCGCGCACCGTACGGTGGAGGAGCTGAGCGGCTCCACCCGGGTGCGCGTCCCCATCGTGCACGCGATCGAGGAGGACGACTTCTCGCGCTGCGGTGGCGACGTGTACGCCCGCGGCCACATCCGGATGCTCGCGCGCGAGGTCGGACTCGACCCCCAGCCCCTCATCGAGCAGTTCGACGCCGAGCGCGGCGGACGCCCCGCGCCCACGCCCGCGGCGCCGATGTTCGAGGCGGAGCGGATCCGGCCGGAGCGCCGCCGCCCCAACTGGACCGCCGCCATGGTCGCCGCGATCGTCGCGGTGGTCGGTTTCGTCGGCTTCACGGTGTTGAACGGTGCGGAGAAAGGCTCGAAGACCAATGAGGTCGCCGAGGGCCCGACGCCCGACAGCGGCACCAAGCCTTCTCCCAAGAAGACCGAGACCAAGCCGGAGCCCTCCGAGAGCGCCATCGCCGCCGCACCCCGCGACAAGGTGACGGTGAAACTGTCGGCCATAGACGACAAGAGCTGGATCTCCGCCAAGGCGCACAACGGCAAACTCCTTTTCGACGGAATCCTTCTCAAGGGTGATTCCAAGACCTTCCAGGACGACGAGCAGATCGACCTCATCCTCGGCAACGCCGGGGCGATCGAGCTCTTCGTGAACGGTAAGAGGGTCGCGGACGAGTTCGAACCCGGCCAGGTCGAGCGGCTCTCGTACACGCAGGGTGACCCCGAGGTCGGCTGACCAACCCTGCACGGCAGGGGCGGGGCCGGGACAAAGTACTCTTGGGCCCATGCCCGAACGCCGTACCGTCGCCCTTGTCACGCTTGGCTGCGCCCGTAACGAGGTGGACTCGGAGGAGCTCGCAGGCCGCTTGGCGGCGGATGGCTGGGAGCTCGTCCAGGACGCCTCAGGGGCGGATGTCGCCGTCGTCAACACCTGTGGATTCGTCGAAGCCGCCAAGAAGGACTCCGTCGACGCCCTGCTGGAAGCCAACGATCTCAAGGATCAGGGCAGAACCCAGGCCGTCGTCGCCGTCGGCTGTATGGCCGAGCGGTACGGCAAGGAGCTCGCCGAGGCCCTGCCCGAGGCGGACGGAGTCCTCGGCTTCGACGACTACGCCGACATCTCGGACCGCCTCCAGACCATCCTCAGCGGCGGCGTCCACGCCTCCCACACCCCCCGCGACCGCCGGAAGCTGCTGCCGCTCAGCCCCGTCGAGCGGCAGGGCGCCGGGGTCGCGCTCCCCGGTCACGCACAGGACCGCGAGGAGATCGCGCCGGCCCCCGCGGACCTGCCCGCGGGCGTCGCACCGGCCTCCGGGCCGCGGGCGCCCCTGCGCAGACGCCTCGACACCAGCCCCGTCGCCTCCGTCAAGCTCGCCTCCGGCTGCGACCGCCGCTGCTCCTTCTGCGCCATCCCGTCGTTCCGCGGCTCCTTCGTCTCGCGCCGCCCCTCCGACGTGCTCGGCGAGACGCGCTGGCTGGCCGAGCAGGGCGTCAAGGAGGTCATGCTCGTCTCCGAGAACAACACGTCGTACGGCAAGGATCTCGGTGACATCCGGCTGCTGGAGACCCTGCTGCCGGAGCTGGCGGCGGTGGACGGCATCGAGCGGGTACGGGTCAGTTACCTCCAGCCCGCCGAGATGCGGCCGGGCCTGATCGACGTCCTGACCTCGACGCCCAAGGTCGCCCCCTACTTCGACCTGTCCTTCCAGCACTCCGCGCCCGGTGTGCTGCGCGCGATGCGCCGCTTCGGTGACACCGACCGCTTCCTGGAGCTGCTGGAGACCATCCGCGGCAAGGCGCCGCAGGCCGGGGTGCGCTCCAACTTCATCGTCGGCTTCCCCGGGGAGAGCGAGGCCGACTTCGCCGAGCTGGAACGCTTCCTCAACGGGGCGCGCCTCGACGCCATCGGTGTCTTCGGCTACTCGGACGAGGACGGCACGGAGGCCGCCACGTACGAGAACAAGCTGGACGAGGACGTCGTCGCCGAGCGGCTGGCGCACCTCTCCCGGCTGGCCGAGGAGCTGACCGCACAGCGGGCCGAGGAGCGGCTCGGCGAGAGCCTCCAGGTGCTCGTCGAGTCGGTCGACGCGACGGGCGACGGCGACGAGCCGGCCGTCGGCCGCGCGGCCCACCAGGCGCCGGAGACGGACGGCCAGGTGATCTTCACCTCGGGCGAGGGGCTGCGCCCCGGCCGTATGGTCGAGGCGAAGGTGGTCGGGACCGAAGGTGTGGACCTGGTCGCCGAGTGCTACGAGCTTCCGGGGGACGGCTCCCGGATCCCGGGTGAGGAGGCGGCCAGATGACCGGAGTCCCGGCGTCCGCGGCGGGCGGTACCGGCGCGAAGCCGGCGCCCGGCGCCAAGCTGGCGGCGGTGGTGGTCAATCAGGCCAGTCTGTGGAACATCGCCAATATCCTCACCATGGTGCGGCTGGTGCTCGTGCCCGCTTTCGTGTACCTGCTGCTCCAGGACGGCGGGTACGATCCCGTCTGGCGCGCGTGGGCGTGGGCCGCCTTCGCCGTGGCGATGATCACGGACATCTTCGACGGCCACCTGGCCCGTACGTACAACCTGGTCACCGACTTCGGGAAGATCGCCGACCCGATCGCGGACAAGGCGATCATGGGCGCCGCGCTGCTCTGCCTCTCCGCGCTGGGGGATCTGCCCTGGTGGGTGACGGGCATCATCCTCTTCCGGGAGCTGGGCATCACGCTGATGCGGTTCTGGGTGATCAGGCACGGGGTGATCCCGGCCAGCCGCGGCGGCAAGATGAAGACGCTGGCGCAGGGGGTGGCCGTGGGGATGTACGTCCTCGCGCTGACCGGGCCGCTGGCCACGCTGCGGTTCTGGGTGATGACGGTGGCGGTGCTGCTGACGGTGCTCACGGGGCTCGACTACGTACGGCAGGCGGTCGTACTGCGCCGCCAGGGACTGGCGGCGGAGCGCGCCGAGGCGGAGTCCGCTCGGTGAGCGAAGCGGGGGCCGGGGCGGGGAGTGGTCCGGTGACCGGGGCCGCGGCCCGTGCCGCGCGGGTGCTGGAGCTGCTGGTCGCCGGCGGCGGGACGCTGGCCGTGGCGGAGTCCCTGACCGGCGGTCTGGTGGCCGCGGAGCTGACCGGGATCCCCGGGGCCTCCCGGGCCTTCCGCGGGGCTCTGACGGCCTACGCGACGGATCTCAAGCGGGATGTCCTGGGCGTGGACGCCGCTCTTCTCGACGAGCGGGGCGCCGTGGACCCCGAGGTCGCGCGCCAGATGGCGGCCGGGGTACGGCGGGTCCTGGGCGCCGACTGGGGCGCCGCGACCACCGGGGTGGCGGGCCCGGATCCGCAGGACGGGCAGCCGGTCGGCACGGTGTATGTGGCGGTCGCGGGACCGGAAGGTGTGGGGAAAGTGGCCGCGCTGCGGTTGAACGGCGACCGGGCGGACATCCGTAAAGAGAGTGTACGGAGCGTACTGGGACTGCTCCTCGGCGAACTCTCCGGGAACGGGCGGGCACAGGATACGGAAGAGAACGGGGGGATTTGATGTTTACAGCCCTGAGTGAACACGACATCGCTCCCCGCACGGCCGCCGCGCGAGGCGGTACGGTGGGGCGTGAAGGATGCGGCTACGCGGTCCGAGGAGGGAGCCACCGATGATTCTGCTCCGTCGCCTGCTGGGTGACGTGCTGCGTCGGCAGCGCCAGCGCCAGGGCCGTACTCTGCGCGAAGTCTCCTCGTCCGCCCGAGTCTCGCTCGGCTATCTTTCCGAGGTTGAGCGGGGGCAGAAGGAGGCTTCCTCCGAGCTGCTCTCCGCGATCTGCGACGCGCTGGACGTACGGATGTCCGAGCTCATGCGCGAAGTGAGCGACGAACTGTCGTTGGCGGAGCTGGCCGCGTCGGCGGCGGCGAACGAGCCGGTGCCCGCAGCAGTACGACCCATGCTCAATTCCGTCTCCGTGACGTCGGTGGCCGGTGTGCCGACGGAGCGGGTGACGATCAAGGCACCCGCGGAGGTGGCGGACGTCGTCGCCGCCTGAGGGTGCGGCTTTGAGGCTGTGACCGGGCCCCGGTCGGTAGCGATACCGGCCGGGGCCTCGGTGTGTCCGCTGGGTCCTGGTCCGCTGTGTCCTGCGGAGGACTCCGGCTCGAATGACCGTTTTGTCCTACCTGTGTCATGGTGGACACGGAGCCGGACAGGGCTGGTGAGGCTGGTCGGGCCGGTGGAATCGACGGAACACTGGAGGGCCTGTATGTCTGTCGTGAAGAGTTCCCTGCCCGAGGAGGACCTGAAGCTGGTCGGCGAGGTGCTGCAGGGAGCGCTCGTGGATCTGGTGGACCTCTCGCTCGTCGCGAAGCAGGTGCACTGGAACATCGTCGGGCCGCGCTTCCGCTCCGTCCATCTCCAGCTCGACGACGTCGTGACCACGGCGCGGCAGCATTCGGACACGGTCGCCGAGCGCGCCTCCGCGATCGGTGTGACCCCGGACGGGCGGGCCGCGACGGTGGCGGGGACCAGCGCGATCGGCCCGGTTCCCAACGGCTGGATCAAGGACGGGGACGCGGTGCGGACCCTCGTGGACGCGCTCGGCGCGGTGGTCACGCGGATGCGTGAGCGCGTCGAGGTGACGGACAAGCCGGATCCGGTGACGCAGGACATTCTGATCCAGGTCACGGCCGATCTTGAGAAGCACGCGTGGATGTTCCAGGCGGAGAGCGCGTAACGCGCGGCGCACGCTGCGTGTGCACGGAGTGGGGCCTCAGGGGGTGGGGCCCGGCTGGCAGCGGGGGCACCAGTAGGCGGGACGCCCGTCCTGGTCGGCCGTACGGATCGGGGTGGCGCAGCGGGGGCAGGGCCGGTGGGCGCGGCCGTACACGGACAGCTCCCTGCGATGGCCCGGGCGCTCCCGGTTGGCTTCGAGCAGTCTCTTGGCCGCCGTCACCAGACGCTCGGGCGAGGGGAGTTCCCCCACCGGAAGCCACGGTGTCGCGCGTACGAGGAAGCAGGTCTCGGACTTGAAGATATTGCCCACACCTGCGAGGTTGCGCTGGTCGAGCAGGGCTTCTCCGACGGGGCGGGCGGGGTCGGCGAGAAGACGCCGCAGGGCGACGGCGGGGTCCCAGTCGGGGCCGAGCAGATCGGGTCCCAGATGGCCGACCACCCGTTCCTCGTCGCTGGTACGGAGGAGTTCCAGGACGGGCAGCCGGTACCCGACGGCGGTCTGTCCTGCGGTGCCGAGGATCGCCCGTATCTGATGCGCCGGGCCGCCGCGCCAGCGCTCGCCCGGGGCGTAGACCCGCCATGCGCCGTCCATCCGCAGATGCGAGTGGAGGGTGAGCCCGCCCTCGATCCGGGTGAGCAGGTGCTTCCCGCGCGGTGTGACGTCGAGGACGGTCCTGCCGGTGAGATCGGCGGTCGCGTGGCGGGGGACCCGCAGGTCGGAGCGGGTCAGCAGGTGTCCGGCCAGGGCCCTGTGCAGGCGCTGGGCGGTCTGCAGGACGGTGTCTCCTTCGGGCATGTCTTCCACTATGCGCTTCGGTGCGGGTGCGGGTGCGGGTGTGTGGGCGTGCGGGCGTGGGTCGGGCGTGCGGGTCCGGGCCGGGCGTGTGGGCGTGGGCCGGGCGGGCTTCCCGGTGCTTGTGGCGCCGGGTGGGTGGTCAGGCGCGCAGGCGCAGGCCTCTGGGGGTGGCGTGGAAGCCCGCCGACTCCAGGGTCCGGCCCAGCGGTGAGGTGAGCGCGGGTGTGCCGTTGGCCCGCTCGACCGTGACCGTACCGAGCGCGCCCGCGCGGGCGGCGTCCGCGAGCGCCACCGCGGCGGCCGGCAGCGCGGGGTCCGCCGGGTCCGTGGTCCAGGCCAGCAGGGTCTTTCCGCCGCGCTCCAGGTAGAGGGTCAGCTCGCCGTCGACCAGGACGACCAGGGAGCCCGCCTTGCGCCCCGGTTTGTGGCCCGCGCCCTCCGGTGGCTCCGGCCAGGGCAGGGCGGCCCCGTAGGCGTTGGCGGGATCGGCCGCCGCGAGCACGACGGCGCGGGGCGCGGGCTGCCCGGCGCCGCGGTCGCGGGCCGTCGCCGCGGCCCGCAGCCGGTCGACCGCCCCGTCCATCGCGAACTGGGCGGCGCCCAACCCCTCCACGACATAGCCGCGGCGGGCCTGGCCGCTGTCCTCGAAGGCCGACAGCACGCGGTACGTGGCGGAGAAGCCGCCCGTCACGCCCTCGGCCGCGACCGCGCCCCGGGTCACCACACCGTGCCGGTCGAGGAGGATGCGGGCCAGCGCGTGGGCACGGTGCGTCGGGTCGGGTTCCTGTGCGGGAAGGAGCGACCAGCGCCCGCTCACGGTTGGCGGGCCCGTACGGGAGGCGGGTCTGGCGGCGGCCGTCAGGGTGCCGTACCGCCCCCGGGGCACCGGGCGGCGGGCGCGGTGGGCCGTGGAGCCCGCCGTACGGCCGGAGCCGAGCAGCGAGCGCAGCGGGGCCAGGGTGTCGTTGGTGAGCCGTCCCGTCCAGGCCAGGTCCCAGAGCGCGTCGGCCAGTTGGGGATCGGTCGCCTCGGGGTGGGTGGTCGCGCGCACCTGGTCGGCGATCTGCCGGAAGAACAGCCCGTAACCACCGGAGAGGGTGGTCAGCACCGAGGAGTGCAGGGCAGTCTGCTCCAGCGGGTGCGGGGCGGGGAGCAGCAGCGGCGCGGCGTCGGCGAGATAGAGCGACACCCAGCCGTCCTTGCCGGGCAGGGCGCCGGAGCCGGCCCACAGGACCTCGCCCGTGGTGGTCAGCTCGTCCAGCAGCGCCGGGGTGTAGCCGGCGACCCGGGACGGCAGGATCAGCTTCTCCAGCGCGGAAGCGGGGACGGGGGCGCCCTGCAACTGTTCGACGGCGCGGGCGAGTCCGTCGATGCCGCGCAGGCTGTCGCCGCTCAGATGCTGCCACTGGGGGAGGAACGTGGCGAGCGCGGCGGGCGCGACCGGCTCCAGCTCCTGGCGCAGCGCGGCCAGCGAGCGGCGGCGCAGCCGCCGGAGCACCGTGGCGTCGCACCACTCCTGGCCGATGCCGGACGGATGGAACTCGCCCTGGACGACCCGGGCGCTCGCGGCGAGCCGCTGGAGCGCCCCGTCCGTGACCGCCGTCCCCAGACCGAAGCGCTCGGCCGCCGAGGACGACGTGAACGGGCCGTGCGTACGGGCGTGGCGGGCGAGCAGGTCGCCCAGCGGATCCTTGACCGGTTCGGTGAACGCCTCCGGCACCCCGACCGGCAGTGCCGTGCCCAGGGCGTCCCGCAGTCGGCCGGCGTCCTCGATCCCCGCCCAGTGGTCCGCCCCGGCGATACGGACCTTGATGGCGCGGCGCGCGGCGGCCAGCTCCTCCGCCCAGGACGGCCGTGCGCCGCGCTCGGCCAGCTCGTCGTCGGTGAGCGGGCCGAGGACCCGCAGGAGGTCGGCGACGCCCTCGGCGTCCTTGACGCGCCGGTCCTCCGTCAGCCACTGGAGCTCCCGCTCCAGTTCCGTGAGGACCTCGGGGTCGAGCAGCTCCCGCAGCTCGGCCTGGCCCAGCAGCTCGGCGAGCAGCCGCGAGTCCAGCGACAGCGCGGCGGCGCGCCGCTCGGCGAGGGGCGAGTCGCCCTCGTACAGGAACTGGGCGACGTAGCCGAAGAGCAGCGACCGGGCGAAGGGCGAGGGTTCGGGGGTGGTGACCTCGACGAGCCGGACCCTGCGGGATTCGAGGTCGCCCATGAGCTCGGTGAGGCCGGGGACGTCGAAGACGTCCTGAAGGCACTCGCGCACCGCCTCCAGCACGATGGGGAACGAACCGAACTCGCTCGCGACCTGGAGCAGTTGCGCGGCGCGCTGCCGCTGCTGCCACAACGGGGTGCGCTTGCCGGGGCTGCGGCGCGGCAGCAGCAGCGCCCGCGCGGCGCACTCCCGGAACCGGGAGGCGAACAGGGCGGAGCCGCCGACCTGTTCGGTGACGATCCCGCGGATCTCGCCCGGGTCGAAGGCGACGTCCGCGGCGCCCAGCGGGGCCTGTTCGCCGTCGAAGGCGGTGCCGAGGCGGTCCGGTTCGTCACTGCCTTCGACGTCCAGGAGGTCCAGGCCCATCAGATCGGCGTCCGGCAGCCGCAGCACGATGCCGTCGTCGGCGTGCATGACCTGCGCGTCCATGCCGTACCGCTCGGAGAGCCGGGCCCCGAGCGCCAGCGCCCACGGGGCGTGCACCTGCGCGCCGAACGGGGAGTGGATCACCACCCGCCAGTCGCCGAGCTCGTCACGGAACCGCTCGACCAGGATCGTCCGGTCGTCGGGGACATGTCCGCAGGCGCGGCGCTGCTCGTCCAGGTACGAGAGGAGATTGCCGGCCGCCCAGTCGTCCAGGCCCGCCGTCATCAGGCGCAGCCGCGCGTCGTCCTCCGGGAGCGAGCCGACCTCGCGCAGGAAGGCGCCCACCGCGCGGCCCAGCTCCAGCGGGCGGCCGAGCTGGTCGCCCTTCCAGAAGGGCAGCCGTCCTGGGGCACCGGGGGCCGGGGTGACCAGGACCCGGTCACGGGTGATGTCCTCGATCCGCCAGGAGGTCGTCCCCAGGGTGAAGACATCGCCCACCCGGGACTCGTACACCATCTCCTCGTCCAGCTCACCGACCCGGCCACCGCCCTTCTTCGGGTCCGCCCCGGCGAGAAAGACCCCGAAGAGGCCGCGGTCGGGGATCGTGCCACCGGAGGTGACGGCGAGGCGCTGCGCGCCCGGGCGGCCCGTGACCGTACCCGCGACGCGGTCCCACACCACGCGGGGCCGCAGCTCCGCGAAGGCGTCGGAGGGGTAGCGTCCGGCGAGCATGTCCAGCACGGCGTGGAACGCGGAATCGGGCAGGGCGGCGAACGGCGCGGCCCTGCGGACCACGGCGAGCAGATCGTCCACCTGCCGGGTGTCCAGCGCGACCATGGCGACGAGCTGCTGCGCCAGCACATCCAGCGGGTTGGCGGGCACGCGCAGCGCCTCGATGGACCCGCCGCGCATCCGCTCCGTGACCACGGCGGCCTGCACCAGGTCGCCGCGGTACTTCGGGAAGACGACGCCGGTGGAGACCGCGCCCACCTGATGGCCGGCCCGGCCCACCCGCTGGAGGCCGGAGGCGACCGAGGGCGGCGACTCGACCTGGACGACCAGGTCCACGGCGCCCATGTCGATACCCAGCTCCAAGCTGGAGGTGGCCACGACGGCGGGCAGTCGGCCCGCCTTGAGGTCCTCCTCGACCAGGGAGCGCTGCTCCTTGGAGACCGAGCCGTGGTGCGCCCGGGCCAGCAGGGGAGGAGCGCCCTTCGCCGCGCCCGACTGGGCCATCACCTCGGCCGGTGCGTGCTCCTCGGGCATCGTCCGCCCCGTCGCACGTTCGTACGCGATCTCGTTGAGCCGGTTGCACAGCCGCTCGGCCAGCCGCCGGGAGTTGGCGAACACGATCGTGGAGCGGTGGGCCTGGACGAGATCGGCGATCCGCTCCTCCACATGCGGCCAGATCGACGGCTTCTCCCCGCCGTCCGTCTCCGACGCGGGGGAGCCGCCCAGCTCGCCCAGGTCCTCGACCGGGACGACGACGGAGAGGTCGAACTCCTTGCCGGAGGGCGGCTGGACGATCTCCACCCTGCGCTGCGGCGACAGGTAGCGGGCCACTTCCTCCACCGGGCGGACCGTCGCGGACAGACCGATGCGCCGGGCCGGGCGCGGCAGCAGCTCGTCGAGCCGCTCCAGGGAGAGGGCGAGATGGGCCCCGCGCTTCGTCCCCGCCACGGCGTGCACCTCGTCCAGGATCACCGTCTCAACACCGGCCAGCGCGTCGCGCGCGGAGGACGTGAGCATCAGGAACAGCGACTCGGGGGTGGTGATCAGGATGTCCGGCGGCCGTGTCGCCATCGACCGGCGGTCGGCGGGCGGGGTGTCGCCCGAGCGAATACCGACCCGCACCTGTGGCTCGGGCAGCCCGCGCCGTACGGACTCTTGCCGGATCCCCGTGAGCGGGCTGCGCAGATTGCGCTCCACGTCGACCGCGAGCGCCTTCAGCGGTGACACGTAAAGCACTCGGCAGCGCTTCTTCGCCTCGGCGGGCGGCGGCGCCGAGGCGAGCTGGTCCAGCGCGGCGAGGAACGCGGCCAGGGTCTTGCCGGACCCGGTCGGCGCCACCACCAGCACGTCCGCCCCCTCCTGGATGGCGCGCCAGGCCCCCTCCTGTGCCGCGGTGGGCGCGGAGAAGGCCCCCGTGAACCAGCCGCGGGTCGCGGGGGAGAAGGAGTCGAGCGCGGTACGTGCCATGCCCCCCATCGTGCACCCGCCCACTGACAATCGCTCGGACCTGGGAGAACGGCCCCGGCCTCGCTGACCGCGTGGCGCGGGTCGGGGATGGACAGGGGGGAGAGGCGCCGCGACCGCGGGGCGCACGAATGTACAAGACCTGAGGGCCCCGCCCCGCGTAGCGTGCGTGGCGTGGCAGAACAGACAGAGTCCGCTTCCGCGGACATACCGGCCGGCATACCGGTGGACGGTCCTGGGGAAAGCACTCCGCGACCCGGCCCGGAACCCGTACCCGACTCCGCCGTCGTGCGCGACGCCCTCGGCGTCGGCATCGCCGTCGGGCTCTCGGGCTTCGCCTTCGGCGTCACCTCGGCGGGCGCCGGGCTCACCGTGTTGCAGAGTTGCACGCTCAGCCTGCTGGTCTTCACCGGCGCCTCGCAGTTCGCGCTCGTCGGCGCCCTCGCGGTCGGCGGGAACCCGCTCACCGCCGCGGCGGGTGCGTTCTTCCTGGGGGTACGGAACGCCTTCTACGGCCTCAGACTCTCCCAACTGCTGCGGCTGCCGGGCCCCGTACGCCCGTTCGCCGCGCAGTGGGTGATCGACGAGACGACCGCCGTCGCCCTCGCTCAGCCGACCCGGCGCGCCGCCAGGATCGGCTTCACGGTGACCGGGCTCACGCTCTACGTGCTGTGGAACCTGACCACTCTGGCCGGGGCGCTGGGCGCGGAGGCCCTCGGCGACACCGACGCGTGGGGGCTCGACGCCGCAGGCCCCGCCGTCTTCCTCGCGCTGCTCGCGCCGATGCTCCGCACCACCACGGAGCGGGCGACCGCGGGCCTCGCCGTCGTGCTGGGGCTGGGGCTGCTGCCGGTGCTGCCCGGCGGGGTGCCGGTACTCGTCGCGGCGCTCGCCGCACCGGCCGTGCTCTGGCTCCAGGGCCGTCGGCTCGGCGCCCGCCGGAATTCCGATGGACCGGAGGGCTCAGGAGGCGCGAAGGGCACAGGTCCCGCGAAGGGCTCGGAACACGTGAAGGGCACAGGTCCGGCGAAGGGCTCAGGACGCACGAGGGGAACGGACCGTTGACCGTCTGGATCGCGATCGGCGCGACCGCCGTCGGCTGCTACCTCGTCAAGTTGCTGGGGCTGCTCGTCCCCGCCGGTGCGCTGGAGCGCCCGCTCGTCCAGCGGCTGTCCGCCCTGCTCCCCGTCGCCCTGCTGGCCGCGCTCACCGCGCAGCAGACCTTCAGTGCGAACGGCGCGCTCGTTCTGGACGCCCGGGGCGCGGGGGTCGCGGCGGCGGCCCTCGCGCTGGTGCTGCGCGCGCCGTTCCTGGTGGTCGTCGGCGCCGCGGTGGTGGTCACGGCGCTCGTACGGGCGGTGGCCGGCTGACCTGGTCCGGCCTCGGGCCGGACCGCACTCCCGGGGGCGGGATACTGGGGGCATGCGGCTGACGATTTTCTGGGAGCGTATGGCGGACCACTTCGGCGCCGCCTACGCCGATTCCTTCGCCCGTGACCATGTGATGGCCGAATTGGGCGGCCGTACGGTGCACGAGGCGCTTGAAGCGGGCTGGGAGACCAAGGACGTCTGGCGCGCCGTCTGCGACGCCATGGGTGTCCCGGCGGAGAAGCGCTGACGCGCCGTCCGCCAGCAGGAACCGGGATCCGGAGCCGGGATTCGGCTCCGGGGACCGGCCCGGGACCCGTACAGGACCCGTATCGGACCCCGCGGAAGTCCGGACCGCGGGACCGGATGTCACAGCCGTAGTCCAGACTTACTCCGTGGCACCGAACGACAACACCGCATCGGACGCAGAACCGCCGATCCCTCCGCCGGCCTCCCCGCCGGGGGCCCCGCACGCCGCGTCCCCCGGGACGCCCGCGGGGGCCCTTCCGCGCCCGGACGCCGGGGGTGGGCGCGACGACCGTATGCCCCGCTGGCTGCCGCGTGCCATGGTCCTCGCCCTGGGCCTCGTCGCCTGCTTCCAGCTCGGCAACTGGGCGTTCCATCAGCTCATCGGGCTGCTGATCAATGTGTTGATCGCCTTTTTCCTGGCGCTGGCCGTGGAGCCGGCGGTCAGCCGCATGGCGGACCGCGGGATGCGACGCGGACTCGCCACGTTCCTCGTCTTCTTCGCGGTGCTGATAGCGAGCGCCGGTTTCGTGGTGATGCTCGGCTCCATACTGGCGGGCCAGATCATCGACA
Organism: Streptomyces sp. NPDC056987; assembly: GCF_042673865.1. Lineage (NCBI taxonomy): Bacteria > Bacillati > Actinomycetota > Actinomycetes > Kitasatosporales > Streptomycetaceae > Streptomyces > Streptomyces sp. NPDC056987. The sequence continues at coordinate 131,353 of NZ_JBHURV010000024.1, read as the reverse complement.
TCGTCGACTCCTTCCCCCAGTACCTCGACTCGGTGATCAACTGGATCAACCTGACGTTCCACACCGAGCTGTCACGGGTCGCCGTCCAGGACAGCCTGTTGCACTCCGACTGGCTCCAGAGGTACGTGCAGAACAGCGCGAGCGGTGTCCTGGACATCTCCGCCACCGTGCTGGGCGGACTGTTCAGGCTCCTGACGATCTTCCTGTTCTCCTTCTACTTCGCCGCCGACGGGCCCCGGCTGCGCCGCGCGCTCTGCTCCGTCCTGCCGCCCGCCCGGCAGGCCGAGGTGCTGCGCGCCTGGGAGATCGCGGTGGTGAAGACCGGCGGCTATCTCTACTCGCGCGGACTGATGGCCCTCATATCGGGTGTCGCGCACTACATCCTGCTGGAGATCCTCGGCGTTCCGTACGCGCCGGCCCTCGCGATGTGGGTGGGGCTGGTCTCCCAGTTCATCCCGACCATCGGCACCTACCTGGCGGGCGCCCTGCCCATGCTGATCGCCTTCACCGTGGACCCCTGGTACGCGCTGTGGGTCCTCGGCTTCGTCGTCATCTACCAGCAGTTCGAGAACTACATGCTCCAGCCCAAGCTCACCGCCCGGTCCGTGGACATCCACCCGGCGGTCGCCTTCGGCTCGGTCATCGCCGGTACGGCGCTGCTCGGCGCCGTCGGCGCGCTGATCGCGATCCCCGCCATCGCGACCCTGCAGGCGTTTCTCGGCGCGTACGTGAAGCGGTACGACGTGATGGACACCCCGTCGGTGGGTGGCCGGCCGCGGCGTCCCGGCGTCCCGCTGCGGGGGCAGATACGACGGGTGCTGCGTAGGGACGGGGACGACACCGGCCGTACGCGGGCGTAGGAGCCGGCCGGCCTCAGCGACGCTCCAGCGCCACCCTCGGCAGGATCCGGCCGAGCGGCTTCGGCAGCCACCAGGCGGCGCCTCCCAGGAGCCGCATCAGCGCGGGCACGATGAGACAGCGGATGACCACCGCGTCCAGCAGGATCGCCACCGCCATCCCGAGGCCGAACTGCTGGAGCACCCGGTCGGGGCCGAGGACGAACGCCGCGAAGACCACGATCATGATCGCCGCCGCGGCCGTGATGACCTTCCCGGTCGCCGCCAGGCCCTCACGGACCGCGGCCTGCGGTTCCTTTGTGCGCTCCCACTCCTCATGGATGCGGGAGAGCAGGAACACCTCGTGGTCCATCGAGAGACCGAAGACGATCGCGAAGATCATGACGGGGATGAACGCCTCGATCGGCCCCGGCTCGACCCCGGACCAGCCGTGCTGGAAAGCCAGGGTGGTCGCGCCGAGCGCCGCCCCGGTGCTCACCAGATTGAGCAGCGCGGCCTTCAAGGGGATCAGTACGGACCGGAAGACCACGAGCAGCAGCAGGGCCGAGAGGCCCACCACGATGGCGACGAACAGTGGCATCCGCGCGGACACCGTGGCCGCGAAGTCCTCCGTCGCGGCGGTGGCGTCGCCGACCAGCAGATCCGCGCCCGTCCGCCGCTCCAGCGGCGGCAGGACCTCGTCGCGCAACCGGTCGACGAGGAGCGAGGTCGCCTCGGCCTGCGGCGCGGAGTCGGGGAAGGCGACGACCGTGGTGACGGTGGCGTCCCGCGTCGGGATCGGCGCCGTCGCCGCGGCGACGCCGGGAGCGCTCTCCAGCGCCTGCCGCAGCGCGGCGCCGGTCCCCGCTCCACCGCCGTCCGCGACCACGATCAGCGGGCCGTTGAAGCCGGGCCCGAAGCCGTCCGCCGGCAGGTCGTACGCCTGCCGGCTCGTCTTCGTCCCCGCGTCACTGCCCGCGTCCGCGAAGCCGAGGCGCAGCCCGGCCGCCGGGGCGGCCAGCGAGACCAGCAGCGCGGCCCAGGGCCGTCGCTGTACCGCGCTCGCCCAGCGCCGCCAGGCCGCCCCCTCGGGCGTCCGGGCAACTGCCGCGCGCCGGGCGACCTGACGGGCGATCCGCGCCCGTGGTGAGGACGCCCACGGCCACGGGCCGGCGCCGCCGGAAGTACAGGGCGCCGCAGCTGAGGGTGATCAGGCCCCAGCCGATCAGCGCGCGGCCGGGCGGTTCGCCTCCCGAGCGCATCTGGAGCAGGGTCCAGACGGCCACGACGGCCGAGACGGCGAGTGCCACGACGAGGTCGGTCTCCCGTACGGACAGCCGTCGGCGGCAGGCGGGGGAGGTGAGCACCATGCGAGGAAGGAGAGGTGGGGCTTGTCACGTGTCGCTTGACACCGAAATCGAACATCCATTCTTATGGGAGGGCTGCCGGTGTTTCCCCGGTCCGGTCGGCGGAGTGTGTGGTGGCGTGGTGGCCGGGGCGTCGGCCGGCGGTTGGGCCCGGCCAGGTTGTCCGCAGTTGTCCACAGGCGGGGAGGCGTCGGGGGCGCGTTGTCAGTGGCAGGGGATAGCGTCGTTGACGTGAAGCGATCGACTCAAGCAAATCGGGTGGAACCCATGGCAGGAACCGACCGCGAGAAGGCGCTCGACGCCGCTCTCGCACAAATTGAACGACAATTCGGCAAGGGCGCAGTGATGCGCATGGGCGACCGGCCGAACGACCCCGTCGAGGTCATCCCCACCGGATCGACCGCGCTCGACGTCGCGCTCGGCGTCGGCGGCCTGCCGCGCGGCCGTGTGGTGGAGGTGTACGGCCCCGAGTCCTCCGGTAAGACGACGCTGACGCTGCACGCCGTGGCGAACGCGCAGCGGATGGGCGGCGCGGTGGCCTTCGTGGACGCCGAGCACGCCCTCGACCCGGAGTACGCGAGGAAGCTCGGCGTCGACGTCGACAATCTACTCCTCTCCCAGCCGGACAACGGTGAGCAGGCCCTGGAGATCGTGGACATGCTGGTCCGCTCCGGCGCGCTCGACCTCATCGTCATCGACTCCGTCGCCGCGCTGGTGCCCCGCGCGGAGATCGAGGGCGAGATGGGCGACTCGCACGTCGGGCTCCAGGCGCGGCTGATGAGCCAGGCGCTCCGGAAGATCACCAGTGCGCTCAACCAGTCCAAGACCACCGCGATCTTCATCAACCAGCTCCGCGAGAAGATCGGCGTGATGTTCGGCTCGCCGGAGACCACGACCGGTGGCCGGGCGCTCAAGTTCTACGCGTCGGTCCGCCTGGACATCCGCCGTATCGAGACCCTGAAGGACGGCACCGAGGCCGTCGGCAACCGCACCCGGGTCAAGGTCGTCAAGAACAAGGTCTCGCCGCCCTTCAAGCAGGCCGAGTTCGACATCCTCTACGGCCAGGGCATCAGCCGCGAGGGCGGTCTGATCGACATGGGCGTGGAGCACGGCTTCGTCCGCAAGGCCGGCGCCTGGTACACGTACGAGGGCGACCAGCTCGGCCAGGGCAAGGAGAACTCCCGCAACTTCCTCAAGGACAACCCCGATCTCGCCAATGAGATCGAGAAGAAGATCCTGGAGAAGCTGGGGGTCGGGGTCCAGCCGCAGGCGCCGACGGCCGAGCCCGGAGCGGACGCCGCAGGCGCCCCCGCCTCCGGTGCCGAGCCGGTGAAGCCGGCCACCGCCACTGCCTCCAAGGCCAAGTCGGCCAAGTCGGCAGCGGCCAAGAGTTAGTTCCTGCCGTGCCTTACGCGAAGAGGCGACGGACTGAAAAGCCGGGCGGCGGCTCCGACTCGTCGAGGGCCGAGCAGGAGCTGTCGCCCCAGGACCCGGCCGAGCGGGCGCGGGCGATCTGTCTGCGCCTGCTCACCGGCACCCCCCGTACACGCAAACAGCTCGCGGACGCCCTGGAGAAGCGGGAGATCCCGGAGGAGATCGCGGAGGAGGTGCTCTCCCGCTTCGTGGACGTGGGACTGATCAACGACGCGGCGTTCGCGGACGCCTGGGTCGAGTCGCGGCATCACGGCCGCGGCCTGGCCCGGCGCGCCCTCGCGCGGGAGCTGCGGACGAAGGGCGTGGAGTCCGCGCTGATCGACGAGGCGGTCGGGCAGCTCGACTCCGAGCGGGAGGAGGAGACCGCCCGCGAGCTGGTCGCCCGCAAGCTCCGCGCCACCCGTGGCCTGGAGCGGGACAGACGGGTGCGCCGACTCGCGGGGATGCTGGCGCGCAAGGGATATCCGGAGGGCATGGCGCTCCGGGTGGTCAAGCGGGCGCTGGAGGAGGAGGGCGAGGACACCGAGGGGCTGGAGGAGGGCGTCCATTGAGGGGTGGTCTCCGAGCCAGGACCTGGACGCACAGACCCGGACCCGGGACCAGCACCCGGACCCGGGACCGGCCCCGGACTCAGGCGGGCATGAGAACCGGAGACGGACACGAGACCCGGGCCCCGGACCGGAGGCCGGACCTGGGCTCAGGACACGGGCGCGGACCCGGAACGGGCGGCCGGACCGGTACACGGACCCGGGACCGGCCCGGACTCAGGAACCGGACCAGGACACGGACCGGGGCCGAGCTGGACCGGGACCTGACACCGACCGGCCCCGGACACAGGGACCGGACACGGATCGGGGGCCGGAGCTGGGCTTGAGGGCCCGGACGGAACCGGAGACCGGACTCGGACCGGAGACCGGAGCCGGGGGTTCCGGGCGGGCCGCCGCCGCGGCTGGTCCGGCTCCGTACGGGAGGGCTCGGCGCAGCGCGCGTACGCTCACCGCGTGACGGGCAGCCCCTCGGCCTTCCACGCCTGGAAGCCTCCGACGAGGTCGGTCGCGCGGTGCAGTCCCAACTGCCGCAGGGACACCGCCGCCAGGCTCGACGCGTACCCCTCGTTGCAGATGACCACGACCCGCAGCTCATGGCTGGTCGCCTCCGGGGCCCGGTGGCTGCCCCGCGGGTCGAGCCGCCACTCCAGCTCGTTGCGCTCCACGACCAGCGCCCCCGGGACCAGCCCGTCGCGCTCGCGCAGCGCCGCGTACCGGATGTCCACCAGCAGCGCGCCGTCCGCCGCGGCCTCGAACGCCTCCCGGGGCTCCAGCCGGTCCAGGTCCGCACGGACCCGCTCCAGCAGCTCGTCTATGCCCACCGGCCCGTCGCCCGCACGCTCGCCGGTCCCCCGCTCGCCGCCCGGCCGCTCATCGGTACCTCGCACGCTCACTGCCACTCCTCGGGACGCTCGACCTGTTCGAGACGGAGCACCTGCCCGGTGCGGCTGTAGCGCCGCATCAGCGGCAGCGGCGGGTAGTACGCGTGGACGGACACGGCGTGCGCGGTCCCGGACTCGTTGCGCACCTCGTGGACATGGTGCCTGCCGAACGCCCGGCCCTCGCCCGCCGTCAGCTGCCGCTCGCGGTCCACGTCCTCGGCCAGCTCCAGGGTCTTCCACCCCTCGGTGGGCAGCCGCGCCGCCAGCGAGTCCTCCTTGAGCGTGCCCGCCGCCGTGGCGAACGCGCCGTGCGAGCCACCGTGGTCGTGCCAGCCGGTGCCCGTGCCGGGCGGCCAGCCGATCAGCCACGCCTCGCTGCCGCCGGGCCCCTCCAGCCTGATCCACGTACGCCCCTCGGGGTCGAGCGGCAGGGAGTCGATCAGCGCGCGGTCGGCGGCGGCGCCGCGGACGAAGTCCAGCAGCTCGGCGGGGGTGGGACCGGCGGCCGGGCCGGACGCGACGGCCCCGGCGGCGGGTGCGGAGGTGGGTACGGGAAGAAGAGACACGGTGACCGTCCTGAGAGGTTCGCGGGGGTACGCCGCCGTGGCGCGGAGCGGGAGGCGCGGAGCGGAAAGGGGCGAATCAACAGGACGGGCGACACACGCAGCCCGCATAGCGGACCAGGTCCATATGGACCCTCCGCCACAGGCGCACATCGGTGTCAGTCACGATTCGGAGTACACCATGTGAGCCCGCGGCGGTCAATTGATGTTCGCGGTGCGGTCAGGAGTTACCGGAGCGTTCGGCTTCGGAACGGTGTGCGCCGTCGGTTGATCGGCGCCGCCCGGAGCCTTCGCGCCGCCCGACGGCCGGCCGGCACCCGGACCCCCGGAAGGCGCGTCCGGCGCGCCGCCGCGCGCCGCGTCCGCCGCCGCGTAGAGGTCGCCCGGCCGTACCCCGCCGAAGGCCGTCACGAGGTGCCCGTCCGGCCGGACCAGCAGCACACTGTGCGCGGAGGCTCCCGGATACGCCTCCGTGACCAGCAGCTCCGCCCGTACCGGCAGCGCCGACACAGCCTCGGCCAGCCGCGGCATCACCCCCGCCGTCAGCCAGTGCCGTCGGTCCCAGACCCCGGTGCCCGGGGCAACCAGCACCACCAGCAGCCGGCCCTGTCCCAGCCGCTCGCCGAGCCGGGTGGTCGTGCCGTCCGGCGCCGTCACCCGTACGTCGTCGACCTGGGCGCCGGGCGGCGTGCCCACCGCCGTCTGCGTCTCGGTGGGCGGGGGCGCGAGGGGGGAGTGCGGATAGGAGGGCGGCGCGCCCAGCGGGCCGTGCCCGAGGTGCCCGTCGGCGAGCAGGGTGTCGTGCCCGCGGGTCGCTCCCGGCATGTACGTACGCAGCCCGCCACCGCCCCGCAGTATCGGCAGCGACTGGTCGGCCGCGCGCAGCCGAGCGGCCACGGCGGTGCGGCGCTCGGCCTGGTAGCTGTCGAGGAGGGTCTCCGAAGCCCCGTGGTGCCAGTCCTCGCCGAGCTTCCAGGAGAGGTTGCCGATGTCGCGGAGCCCCTCGTCGAGCCCCTGCGTGCCGACGGCGCCCAGCAGATGCGCGGCGTCCCCGGCGAGAAAGGCCCGGCCCGCGCGCCAGCGCCGGGCGAGCCGGTGGTGCAGCGTGTAGACGCCCGTGTCGAGCAGTTCGTACGGCGGCGTCTCACCGCACCAGCCGGCCAGGGTGTCCCGTAAACGCGACACCAGCGCGTCGGGCGTCACCAAGTCGCCGCGGGCCGGCAGCAGCCAGTCGAGCCGCCACACGCCGTCGCCGAGCGGCCTGGCGGAGACCTCCTCGCCGCCGCCCGGCCACGGTGGCCTGCGGTGCAGCAGAGCCTCGTCCGGCCATGGCAGCTCAGCGCGGATCGCGGCGACCGCGTGCCGCTCCACCGCCGTACGCCCGGGGAAGCGGATGCCGAGCAGCTTGCGGACCGTGGAGCGGGCGCCGTCGCACCCCACGAGGTGGCTGCCGCGCCACCAGGTCGCCCCGGGGCCGCGGGTGTGCGCGGTGATCCCGTGGCCGTCCTGCTCCAGGGCGTCGAGCCGGCTGCCGGGGACCACCCGGATCAGGCCCTCCTCGGCGATGGAGGCACGCAGTCCGCGCGTCAGGGCGTGCTGCGGGATGTGCAGGGGGGCCGGGGAATCGTCACCGGCCCGGCCGAGGGGCAGTTCCCGCATGAGCTGCTTGCGCCGCATCAGACGCCAGCCGGCCCAGCGTGCTCCCTCGTCACCGAGGGTGGTGCAGCCGAGCCGGGCCAGCAGCGCGACGGTGTCCGGCCGCAGTACGGCGGTCCGCGCGGGGCGCGGATCGTCCGTGCCGGTGCCCTCGTCCAGCACGACGGAGGGGACACCCTGCACGGCGAGAGCCAGCGAGAGCGCGAGCCCGACCGGGCCCGCGCCCACGACGATCACCGGGTCCACGGCGCGCCCCTTCGGGCCCGTGCGGTCATACGGTCAGGGGCGGCGGCAGGAGCCCGGTGTGTGATCACAGAACGTATGCAACCTATTGGGGGTGCTCGCGTCAAGCGACGGGCGGGGCGGCGCGTACACCCCCCGCCCCGCCCGCCTCATCAGGCAGAGTTGTTGCCGCCGTCCATGGTGTGCCCCGGGCCGTAGGCCAGATGAGGTTCCCCGGCCCCGAGGACCTCTCCGGTGCTCTTCTTGCCGCGCCGCAGCCGCCGCTCCAGCCATCCGGCGAAAGCGGTGAGCGCGGAGTTCAGCGCGATGTAGATCAGGGCGATGACGACGAGCGTGGCGATGGTGTTCGCGCCGTAGTTGGCGGTGATCGAACGGTTCTGCGCGAGCAGTTCGGAGAAGCCGAGCATCGCGCCGCCCAGCGCCGTGTCCTTGACGACCACCACGAGCTGGCTGACCAGGGCCGGCAGCATCGCGGTCACGGCCTGCGGCAGCAGGACGTACGACATGGTCTGGCCCTTGCGCATCCCGATCGCCTTCGCGGCGTCGGTCTGCCCGTTCGGCAGCGTGAGGATGCCGGCCCGGACGATCTCGGCGATGACCGAGGCGTTGTAGAGCACCAGACCCGTCACCACGGCGTACAGCGGCCTCAGGTCCGAGGAGACATTGCTGAACTGCACGTAGAGCGCCGAGGCGAACACCATCATGAGCAGGACCGGGATGGAGCGGAAGAACTCCACCACCACGCCGACCGGAACCCGGACCCACGCGTGGTCGGAGAGCCGCCCGATGCCGAGGAGCGCGCCGAACGGCAGGGCGATCACGATGGAGAGAGCCGCGGCCGTGATGGTCTCCCAGAGGCCGGGCAGCAGATAGGTCGTCCAGACCGCGGAGTCCGTGACGAACGGGCTCCACTTCTCGGACGCGAGCTGCTCCTTCTCGGCCATGATGGCCAGCACCCACCAGGCGGCGAGCGCGAAGACCACCAGGAACACGACCGTGTAGAGGATGTTGCGCCGCTTGGCGCGGGCCCCCGGGGCGTCGTACAGGACGGACGTGCCACTCATCGCTTCACCGCCACGCGCTTGCTGACCCAGCCCAGAACCAGGCCGGTCGGGAGGGTGAGAACGACGAAGCCGAAGGCGAACACCGCGAAGACGGTGAAGAGCGCGCTGGTCTCGTTCTCGATCATTGTCTTCATCAGCGCCGAGGCTTCCGCGACCCCGATGGCCGCCGCGACCGTCGTGTTCTTCGTCAGGGCGATCAGCACATTGGCCAGCGGTGCCACCACGGAGCGGAACGCCTGGGGCAGCACGATCAGCGTCAGCACCTGGAAGAAGCTCAGCCCCAGCGCGCGAGCGGCCTCCGCCTGTCCGACGGGCACGGTGTTGATGCCGGAGCGCAGGGACTCGCAGACGAAGGTGCCGGTGTAGGCGACCAGGCCCAGTACCGCGAGCCGGAAGCCGATGGACTTGAAGTCCCCGCCGCCGAGCGTGATCTGGAGGGTCTGGCCGAGCGCCAGCGAACAGCCCACGAGTACCACGGTCAACGGGGTGTTGCGCACGAAGTTGACGTAGACGGTGCCGAAGGTACGCATGAGTGGTACGGGACTGACACGCATCCCGGCCAGCAGCGTTCCCCATATCAGGGAACCCACTGCGGAATAGAGGGTGAGCTGCACCGTCACCCAGAAGGCGCCGAGCAGGTCGTACTGCCCGGAATCAAGAAAGTCGAACACGATGCCCCGCGCTCTCCCCTGGTTTGCTGGTCGGTACGCGCCGCCGGCCCGGCCGGCGGCGCGTCACTGCTTCTCTCAGCTCGTCGCGTCGATCTTCGGGGCGGGCTCGTTCTTGTAGTTGGCCGGACCGAAGTTGGCGGTCACGGCCTTCTCCCAGGAACCGTCCGACTCCATCTTGGTGAGCGCGTCGTTGATCTTCTTCTGGAGCTCGGTGTCGCCCTTCTTGAGGCCGATGCCGTAGGGCTCGTCGCTGAGCTTGAGGCTCAGGAGCTTGAACTTGCCCTGGTGCTCCTGCTGCGAGGCGTACCCCGCGAGAATGGAGTCGTCCGTGGTCAGGGCGTCAACGGCCTTGTTCTCCAGGCCGGTCAGGCACTCGGAGTAGCCGCCGAACTCCTGGAGGTCCGCCTTGGGGGCAAGCTTGTCCTTGACGTTCTGCGCCGAGGTGGAGCCGGTGACGGAACAGAGCTTCTTGGAGTTCAGGTCCGCGGCCTTGGTGATGGAACTGTCGTCCGCGCGGACCAGCAGGTCCTGGTGGGCGAGGAAGTAGGGGCCGGCGAAGTCGACCTTCTTCTTGCGCTCGTCGTTGATCGTGTAGCTCGCGGCGACGAACTTCACGTCGCCGTTGGAGATCAGGTTCTCGCGCTCGGCGCTGGGCGCCTCTTTCCAGACGATGTTCTTGGCGTCGTAGCCCAGTTCCTTGGCGACATACGTGGCGACGTCGACGTCGAAGCCCGCGTACGTGCCGTCCGGCTTCTTCAGGCCGAGGCCGGGCTGGTCGAACTTGATGCCGATGGTGATCTTGTCGCCGCCGCCGGAACCGCTGTCGCCCTCGTTGCTCTCGCCGCCGCAGGCGGTGGCGGTCAGGGAGAGGACCAGGGCGGCGGCCGCGGCCGCGCTTGCCTTGTGGAGCTTCATGCGTGAACTTCCCTCGGGTGAGACGTGAACGAATCAGGTTCTGCGGAACGCGGTGGTGCCCGTAGAGCCGTAGAGACGTAGAGCCATAAGCCGTAGAGCCGTAAGCCGTGGCGTACGAAGAGCCGTAAGCCGTCGAGCGGAGTCGGTGGAGCTGATCAGCGGGTCGGTGGATCAGCTGATGGGTGGATCAGTGGATCAGCAGACCGGCGAATCGGCGGATCAGTACATCGACGGACCGGTGTGGTGCGGGATCGCGGATCAGTGGTGCAGGATCTTCGAGAGGAAGTCCTTCGCGCGGTCGCTGCGCGGATTGCTGAAGAACTCGTCGGGCGTGGCCTGCTCGATGATCCGGCCGTCGGCCATGAAGACGACCCGATTCGCGGCGGACCGGGCGAAGCCCATTTCGTGCGTGACGACGACCATCGTCATTCCGTCACGGGCCAGTTGCTGCATGACTTCGAGCACTTCATTGATCATCTCCGGGTCGAGCGCCGAGGTGGGCTCGTCGAAGAGCATGACCTTCGGGTTCATCGCCAGCGCCCGCGCGATGGCGACGCGCTGCTGCTGTCCGCCCGAGAGCTGGGCGGGGTACTTGTCGGCCTGCGAGCCCACCCCCACGCGGTCGAGCAGCGTGCGCGCGGTCTCCTCGGCCTTCTTCTTGTCCGTCTTGCGGACCTTGATCTGGCCCAGCGTGACGTTCTCCAGCACCGTCTTGTGTGCGAAGAGGTTGAACGACTGGAAGACCATGCCGACATCGGCACGCAGCCTCGCCAGTTCCTTGCCCTCGTCGGGCAGGGGTTTGGCGTCGATCGAGATCGAACCCGAATCGATCGTTTCCAGGCGGTTGATGGTGCGACACAGTGTGGACTTGCCGGACCCGGAAGGCCCGATGACGACCACGACCTCGCCACGGGCGATGGTCAGGTCGATGTCCTGGAGCACATGCAGCGCGCCGAAGTGCTTGTTCACGTTGCTCAGTACGACCAGGTCGCCCGTCGCCTGCCCGGCGCCCCCGGTGTCCTTGGTCACTGACACTCCGCTCATCGGCTTTTTGCTCCGTCCTCACTCGGTTGGGGAGGACCCTAGTCACGCGCTGCGATCAGCGTCATTACATCTGAGCTGAAATTGAGCATAACGATCCGGCCGCAACCGGACACTCCGTGTGAACTGGGCAGTGCGGGGAGTACCGGGTGGGTAACGGAAACGTTGGTGTAACGGGAAGGCTCTTGACTGGCGCCCCGTCATCGGCGTGGATGCCATTTACGTACTTCGGACATGACTCAAGATCACGACATGCAGGAAAGTGACCGAAAAGGGGGCCTGTGAGGCTTTTGCTCGTGGAGGACGACGACCATGTCGCCGCCGCCCTGTCCGCCGTGCTCGCCAAGCACGGATTCCAGGTAGTCCATGCCCGCAGCGGTGAGGAGGCGCTGCAGGCCGTGCTGCCCGCCGCCGGCAAGCCGCCGTTCGCGGTGGTGCTGCTCGACCTCGGCCTGCCCGACCAGGACGGCTACCAGGTCTGCGGCAAGATCCGGAAGATCACCTCGACCCCGGTGATCATGGTGACGGCCCGGGCCGACGTACGGTCCCGGATCCACGGCCTCAACCTGGGGGCCGACGACTACGTGGTCAAGCCGTACGACACCGGTGAACTCCTCGCCCGCATTCACGCCGTGAGCCGGCGCACCGTGAGCGGGGACGAGCCGGGGCACCCGGAGGAGGCGGTCCAGCGCCTCGGGCGGCTCACGCTCGAACTGCCCACCCGCCGCGTCACCGTGGACGGTACGGCCGTACAGCTCACCCGCAAGGAGTTCGACCTGCTGGCCCTGCTCGCGCAGCGCCCCGGGGTCGTCTTCGGCCGGGAACAGATCATCAGCGAGGTGTGGCGCACGAGTTGGGAGGGGACGGGGCGCACCCTGGAGGTTCATGTGGCGTCGCTGCGTTCCAAGCTCGGCATGCCCGCGCTGATCGAGACCGTACGGGGGGTCGGCTACCGGCTGGTCGTGCCGGCCGGGCATCCGCACCGGTGAGCACCCGGCTTCTGCCGCTGCTGATCATCCTCATGGCGGCCGTGCTCCTCGCCCTGGGCTTCCCGCTCGCCGTCAGCCGGGCCGCCGCCGAACAGCAGGACGTCGTCATCGACCGGATCGACGACACGGCCCGCGTCGCGGCCCTCGCGCAGTTCGTCTCCGAGGGCCGCACCGGTACGGAGGGCCGCGCGGGCAGCGAGGAACGGCGCGAACTGCTGGAGGAGGAGCTGACCCGCTACCACGAGGTGTACGGGATCAGGGTCGGCGTCTTCTACCGCGACGGCAGGGCCATGGCCAGCGCCCCGGGGAACTGGCGCGTGCCGGCGGACGGCAAGGGGCGCCAGTCCTTCCAGGAGGCTCTGCTGGGCCGCCGCAGCGACGACCCCGAGCAGGTCTGGCCCTGGCAGAACGGCCGGCTCATCGTGGACTCGCCGGTCGTACGGGACGGGGATGTCGTCGCCGTCGTGGTGACGGACTCACCGACCGGCCAGATGCGTTCGCGCACCCTGCGGAGCTGGCTGGTCATCGCGGTGGGCGAGGCGGTGGCCATGCTCGTGGCGGTCGGGGCCGCGATCCGGCTGACCGGGTGGGTGCTGCGGCCCGTACGGGTCCTCGACGCGGTCACGCACGACATCGCCACCGGACGGATGAAGTCGCGGGTCGCCGCGGCCGGCGGACCGCCGGAACTGCGGCGGCTGGCCGGTTCGTTCAACGAGATGGCGGACAACGTCGAGGACGTGCTGGAGCAGCAGCGCGCCTTTGTCGCCGACGCCTCCCACCAGTTGCGCAACCCGCTCTCCGCCCTGCTGCTGCGGATCGAGCTGCTCGGCCTCGAACTGCCCGAGGGGAACGAGGAGATCGCCTCCGTACGCACCGAGGGCAGGCGGCTGGCCCAGGTCCTCGACGACCTCCTCGACCTGGCGCTGGCCGAGCACACCGCCGCCGACCTGCGGATCACCGACATCGGGGAGGTGGCCGCCGAACGGGTCGCGGCATGGCGGGCCGTCGCCGAGGAGAAGGGCGTACGGCTGACCGAGCACCGCGCCGCGGTCACCGGCTGGGCCGATCCCATCGCGCTCTCCAGCGCCCTGGACGCCGTGATCGACAACGCCCTCAAGTTCACCCCGGCCGGTGAGGAGGTCACGGTCACGGTCGCCCGTAACGGCACGACGTCCACCGTCGTCGTCAACGACGGCGGTCCCGGGCTCACCGACGAGGAGCTGTCCCGGATCGGCGACCGCTTCTGGCGCAGCAACCGCCACCAGAACATCAAGGGGTCGGGGCTCGGCCTCTCCATCACGCGGGCGCTGCTCGCGGCGGGCGACGGCACCATCACGTACGCCCACGGCGAGCCGCGCGGCCTGCGGGTCACCGTGGCCGTCCCGCGCACGGCACCCTGACCCCGCGCGGCTCAGCCCCTACGGGGCGGCCCTGACCCCGCTCGTCGGCCCTGCCTCTGCGGATCGCCCGGAACGCTACGGCTTGACCGACTGGTAGTACCGCTGGGCGCCCTTGTGCAACGGGAGCGGAGCCGTGTAGATGGCGGTCCGCAGATCCACCAGCTGGGCCGGGTGCACCTGGTGGCCGATGCGGTCCCGGCTCTTGATCACCGTGCGGGTGAACCCCTCCACCAGGTCCGGGTCGATCCGGTCGTCGGTGACGAGCAGATTCGCCACCGCCACGGTGGGGACGGGGGCGCTGTTCCGGATCTTCCCGTATGCGTCGGCGGGTATCTCGGCGGAGCGGTAGTAGCGCGCGGAGGCCCCGCCGGAGGTGTGCAGCTTCTCGACCAGCGCGGCGTCCAGCGGGACCAGCCGTATGTCGTAGCGCTCGGACAGCTTCTCCACGGCGGTGGTGGGGAGCCCGCCCGACCAGAAGAAGGCGTCCAGGTCACCCTCTTCGAGCAGCTGCGGCATGGTGTCTATCCCGGCCAGGACCGGGCTGATGTCCTGGTCGGGATCGAGCCCCGCGGCCGTCAGGATCCGCTCCGCCAGCAGCCGGACCCCCGATCCCTCCTGGCCCACACCGACCTTCTTGCCCCGCAGCCCCGCGACGGAGCTGATGCCGGCGCTCTTGGCGGCGATGAGCTGCACGTAGTCGTCGTAGAGCCGCGCGCAGCCGCGCAGCCCGTCCGCGCCGGGACGCCGGTCCTTCTGGTACTTGGCGACGGCGTCGGCCGTGGCGATCGTGAAGTCGGCGTCGCCCGTCGCCACCCGCGCCAGGTTCTGCTGGGAGCCCTCGCTGTCCCGCAGGTCGACCGACACCCGCGGCAGATCGCGGGCGAGGTCCTCCTTGAGCAGTGTCCCGTACCGCTGGTACACCCCGGTGGTCACTCCCGTGCTGAAGGTGACCGAACCGCTCGGCGTGGCCGCGCGGAGCGGTGCCAGCCACCACGCGAGCAGCCCGAGCACCACCAGCCCGGCGACGGCCCCCAGGGCGCGGCCACGGCTGATCCGGGGCGGAACGGTGAACATGGGCCGATCCTGTCAGCTCACTCCCCGTGATGGCCAGGCCCTGTCCGGTACCCGCCACTTACCACGTGCCTCTTCCGCCTACTCTGGTGGGCATGAGCAGCGGCGACCGGAGTCAGGCAGTGGGCGGTACGAGAAGTTACGAGGTGCGCACCTACGGGTGCCAGATGAATGTCCACGACTCCGAACGGCTCTCCGGCCTCCTGGAGGACGCGGGGTACGTCCGGGCGCCCGAGGGCTCCGACGGGGACGCCGACGTCGTCGTCTTCAACACCTGCGCCGTCCGGGAGAACGCCGACAACAAGCTGTACGGCAACCTCGGCCGGCTCGCGCCGATGAAGACCAGGCGCCCGGGCATGCAGATCGCCGTCGGAGGCTGTCTGGCCCAGAAGGACCGCGACACCATCGTGCGGCGCGCGCCCTGGGTCGATGTGGTCTTCGGTACGCACAACATCGGCAGACTGCCGGTCCTCCTGGAGCGTGCCCGTGTCCAGGAGGAGGCGCAGGTCGAGATCGCCGAATCGCTGGAGGCGTTCCCCTCCACACTGCCGACCCGGCGCGAGTCCGCGTACGCCGCCTGGGTCTCCATCTCGGTCGGCTGCAACAACACCTGCACCTTCTGCATCGTCCCCGCCCTGCGCGGCAAGGAGAAGGACCGCCGTCCCGGCGACATCCTGGCCGAGATCGAGGCCCTGGTCGCCGAGGGTGTCTCCGAGATCACGCTGCTGGGCCAGAACGTCAACGCGTACGGTTCCGACATCGGTGACCGCGAGGCGTTCTCCAAGTTGCTGCGCGCCTGCGGGGCGATCGACGGGCTGGAGCGCGTCCGCTTCACCTCGCCGCACCCGCGCGACTTCACGGACGACGTGATCGCGGCGATGGCCGAGACGCCGAACGTGATGCCGCAGCTCCACATGCCGCTCCAGTCCGGCTCGGACCCGGTTCTCAAGGCGATGCGGCGCTCGTACCGGCAGGACCGCTACCTCGGCATCATCGGCAAGGTGCGGGCCGCGATCCCGCACGCCGCCATCTCCACCGACATCATCGTGGGCTTCCCCGGCGAGACCGAGGAGGACTTCGAGCAGACCCTGCACGTGGTGCGTGAGGCGCGCTTCGCGCAGGCGTTCACCTTCCAGTACTCCAAGCGCCCCGGGACCCCGGCCGCGGAGATGGACGGCCAGATCCCCAAGGAGGTCGTCCAGGAGCGCTACATGCGGCTGTCCGCCCTTCAGGAGGAGATCTCCTGGGAGGAGAACAAGAAGCAGGTGGGCCGGACGCTGGAGATCATGGTCGCGGAGGGCGAGGGGCGCAAGGACGGCGCCACGCACCGGCTCTCGGGGCGCGCGCCCGACAACCGGCTCGTCCACTTCACCAAGCCGGACGAGGAGGTGCGGCCGGGCGACGTGGTGACCGTCGGGATCACCTACGCCGCCCCGCACCACCTGCTCGCCGAGGGCCCGACGACGCGGGTACGGCGCACCCGGGCCGGCGACGCCTGGGAGAAGCGGCACGCCGCGGAGGCGGCGAAGCCGGCCGGGGTCCTGCTGGGCCTGCCCACGGTGGGTGTCCCCGCACCGCTCCCCGCCGCGACGGGGGGCTGCGCCGCCCCGTGACCGGCGGCCTGCCGACCGGTCGGCGGCCCGTGACCGGCGCCGGGCGTTCGGCCGGTGGCCCGGCGTCCGGTGGCCCGGCGCCCGGCAGACCGGCGCCCGGCAGACCGGCGAACGGCGGACCGGCCCGGAACGTGGCCTGGGTAGGCTGCTGATCATGCTCGTATCCGCTGCCGTATGTCCCAGTCCGCCGCTGCTGGTCCCCGCCGTGGCGGCCGACGCCGCGCCCGAGCTCGACGCGGCGCGCGCCGCGTGCGCGGACGCGCTGGGGGTGCTCGCGGCCGCCCGGCCCGACCGGCTGGTCGTCGTCGGCCCGGCGGAGCCGGTGGCCGCGGGAGACCACCCACGGGGCGCCACGGGGTCGTTCCGCGGCTTCGGGGTGGACGTGGATGTCGTCCTCGGCGGGGCCGCGCCGGGCGGCGCCGAGGCCCCCGCGCGGGCGCTGCCGCCCTCCCTCGCCGTCGCGGCGTGGCTGCTGGAGCATGTCCGCTGGTCCGCCGCCCCGGTGTCCGCGCTGGGTGTGGACGAGCGGCTCGCCACCGGGCGCTGCGTCGCGGCCGGACAGGAGATCGCGGCGGGGGACGACCGGGTGGCGCTGCTGGTGATGGGCGACGCCAGCGCGTGCCGCACGCTCAAGGCGCCCGGCTACCTGGACGACCGGGCGGCCGGCTTCGACGCGGCGGTGGCGGCGGCGCTGTCGGCGGCGGACGTGGCGGCGCTCACGGCGCTCGACACGGAGCTGGCGGCCGCGCTCAAGGCGGCGGGCCGGGCCCCCTGGCAGGTGCTCGCCGGCGCGGCCGAGGGCGCGCGGCTGGGCGGCGCGCTGCTGTACGAGGACGCGCCGTACGGGGTCGGCTACCTCGTGGCGGCCTGGTCGTAGCGGATACGGCGCGACGGGGCGGTACGGGGCGCCATGGCCCCGTACCGCCCCGTCCCCGTCGCCGTCCCTGTGCGACCGATCAGGGGGCGGCCGGTGGCGGGGGAGTGCCGTCGTCCTTGTGGGAGAGCTTGCCGAGCGCGTCCTTGGCCTTGCCCGTACCCGCGTCGATCTTGTCGCTGTACTTGCCCTTGGTCTTCTCGTCGACCGTGCGGGCGGCTTTGTCCAGCCCGTGTTCGATCTTGCCCCCGTGCTGCTGCGCGAGGTCGGCGACCTTTTCCTTGGCCGGACCGATTTTGGCCTTCAATGAATCCAGGAAGCCCATGGGCCACCTTCCCTCGGAGGAGACAACAGCCTACTTGTGGGTGCTTTTTCCCCGCCTCACCGTCCGCACTCGGCTCCCATCTCACGGAGCCGACTGCGGACGGTGAGACACCGGGCCGACTGTCGAACCATGAAAAAACGCCCTTAACCTCCCCATATCGTACTCGCGGGGATGGAGATCCGCCCTGCCCCGAGCCGGCCCCGGAGGCGTGCTGTCACGTAACTCGTTCGGGCAGGGGACCGCTGTTTGCGAGACTGGGGCAGTGAGAAGCGCACCTACCGCACCGCGGGTCATCGCCGTCGTCGGTCCCACCGCGGCCGGCAAGTCCGATCTGGGCGTACACCTTGCCCGGCAACTCGACGGTGAGGTCGTCAACGCGGACTCCATGCAGCTCTACCGGGGCATGGACATCGGCACCGCCAAACTGACGACCGAGGAGCGCGCCGGAGTGCCGCACCACCTCCTGGACATCTGGGAGGTCACCCAGGCGGCGAGCGTCGCCGAGTACCAGCGTTCCGCCAGGACGGTGATCGACCGGCTGCTCGCCGAGGGCCGTACGCCCGTCCTGGTGGGCGGCTCCGGGCTGTACGTACGCGGAGCCATCGACGCCCTCGACTTCCCCGGCACCGACCCCGAGGTGCGCGCCAGGCTGGAGGCGGAGCTGCTGCTCCGCGGCTCCGGCGCCCTGCACGCCCGGCTCTCCGCCGCCGACCCTCCCGCGGGCCGCGCGATCCTGCCCAGCAACGGCCGGCGCATCGTCCGCGCGCTGGAAGTGATCGAGATCACCGGCAAGCCCTTCACGGCCAATCTGCCGGGTCATGACGCGGTGTACGACACCCTCCAGATCGGCGTCGACGTCGCCCGCCCCGAACTGGACGCGCGGATCGCGCGCCGGGTCGACCGGATGTGGGACGAGGGTCTGGTGGACGAGGTACGCGCCCTGGAGGCGCGCGGGCTGCGCGAGGGACGTACCGCCTCCCGCGCCCTCGGCTACCAGCAGGTGCTCGCGGCGCTGGCCGGTGAGTGCACCGAGGAGGAGGCGCGCGCGGAGACCGTTCGCGCCACCAAACGCTTCGCGCGCCGTCAGGACTCCTGGTTCCGCCGCGACTCCCGGGTGCACTGGCTGGGCGGCGGAACGGAGCACAGGGAAGAACTCCCGCACCGGGCGCTCGCGTTGGTCGAACGAGCGGTCACAGCCTGATCACGTGATGGCATCGGGACGCTCAGGGCGTCCGTGCGGTCCCCGCGGGCGTGCCATCATCGAGCAACGGTCGACCATCGGGCATCGATCGATCGACCAGTGGAGTCCGACTTGGGAGGGCGCGTGGCGATGGAGGCCGGCCCTCGCGACAGAGAACCCACGTCCTCGGAGACGTCGGAGGACGGCCCCAGGCTGAGCCCTGACGGTCCGGAGGAAGAGACCCTGGCCGACGAGGTCGAGGTCGAACTCAGGCCCCGGCCCAGGCTGCGGATCTGGCAGCTCGCCCCGATCGTGACGCTGGCCGCCGTCGGCTCCCTCATGTTCGCCTTCCCCCTCGCCTTCGGCACCGGGGACGGCGGGGCGGTCGTCGCCATGCTCGGGCTGCTGATCAGCTGCTGCGCCGCGGGCGCGGGCATGATGGCCGCGCGCCGCGTCGGGCACACATGGCCGGGGCTGCCGAGCCGGTCCTCGGGCGAGCGCCCCGACTGGCGCGTCCTCGCCCTGTACGTCGCCGTGGGCGCCGCCCTGGTCGCCCTCGCCGTCTGGCGGGTCGCCCGGCTGCGCTGACCGCCCCGTACGGCGCGGGCCCCGTACGGGGCCCGGCACGGCGCGCGCCCGGCACAGCGGGGCCCCGCACGGCGCGGGCCCCGGTCCTGGTCCCGAGCGGTCCCGGGCCCGCCGCGTCGGCCGCTCCGGAGGGCGCTGTCCTACCTGCCTCGTACGATGGTTCCGTGAGCACTTCCCAGACCGCAGCCCGGCCGACCGCGCCCATCGCCTTCCTCAAGGGACACGGGACGGAGAACGACTTCGTGATCGTTCCCGACCCGGAGAACGCCCTGGACCTCTCCCCCCGCGCGGTGGCGGCCCTGTGCGACCGCCGGGCCGGGATCGGCGGCGACGGGCTGCTCCATGTCGTACGGTCGGCGGCCCACCCCGAGGCGCGTGCCATGGCCGGGGAGGCCGAGTGGTTCATGGACTACCGCAACGCCGACGGGTCGGTCGCCGAGATGTGCGGCAACGGAGTGCGGGTCTTCGCCCGGTACCTCCAGCGCGCCGGACACGTGGAGGCGGGAGATCTGGCCGTCGCCACCCGTGGCGGGGTCAAGAAGGCGCATCTCGCCAAGGACGGGCACGGTGCGGAGGGCGGGGCCGGGGACATCACCGTCCACATGGGGCGCGCGGCGCTCCCCGAGGAGCAGGCCACGGTCACGGTCGGCGGCCGGCGGTGGCCCGCCCTCAACGTCAACATGGGCAATCCCCACGCGGTCGCGTTCGTCGAGGACCTGGCGCACGCGGGGGACCTGTTCACGGAGCCGCCCGTCAGCCCCGCGTCCGTCTACCCGGACGGGGTGAACGTCGAATTCGTCGTCGACCGGGGACCGCGCCACGTCGCCCTCCGCGTCCATGAGCGCGGCTCAGGCGAGACCCGCTCCTGCGGTACGGGCGCCTGCGCCGTGGCCGTCGCCGCGGCCCGCAGGGACGGTGCCGACCCCGCGGTGACGGGCGAGCCCGTCACGTACACCGTGGACCTCCCCGGCGGACGGCTCGTCATCACCGAGCGCCCGGACGGCGGGATCGAGATGACGGGGCCCGCCGTCATCGTGGCGGAGGGTCACATCGACCCGGTCTGGCTCGAATCCGCCTTCGGTTAAATCTTCGCTCGGATGGGTGATCCGTTTCACGTCGGGCGGGACCGGGACTGCCGCACGCCACGGGGTCGATAGCATCAAGCACCGGCCCGGAGGGCGTCCCCGCCCTCTCCCCGCCGGTCGATGCTGCCCGGAGGTGCCCCATGAGCGCAGAGGCAACCAGCCCTGGTGCCCACAGCCGCAGACGCGGCCTTCCCCGGATCGACCTCCGCAGGCTCGGCAGGGCCGCGTTACTCGGCCCCGCCACCAGGGACCGGCTGCCGGCCGCGATCGGCCATGTCGCGGACGCGCACCGCGCGCACCACCCGGACGCCGACCTGGCCGTACTGCACAAGGCGTATGTCCTGGCGGAGGCTTCGCACCGCGGGCAGTACCGCAAGAGCGGCGAGCCCTACATCACCCACCCGCTCGCCGTCACCCTGATCCTGGCCGAACTGGGCGCCGAGACCACGACCTTGACCGCCTCCCTCCTCCACGACACCGTCGAGGACACCGATGTGACGCTGGACCAGGTGCGGGCGGAGTTCGGCGACGAGGTCTGCTACCTGGTCGACGGCGTGACCAAGCTGGAGAAGGTCGACTACGGGGCGGCGGCCGAGCCCGAGACCTTCCGCAAGATGCTCGTCGCCACCGGCAACGACGTCCGGGTGATGTCGATCAAGCTGGCGGACCGGCTGCACAACATGCGCACCCTCGGGGTGATGCGTCCCGAGAAACAGGCCCGGATCGCGAAGGTCACCCGCGACGTACTCATCCCGCTCGCGGAACGGCTCGGCGTCCAGGCGCTCAAGACCGAACTGGAGGACCTGGTCTTCGCCATCCTCCATCCCGAGGAGTACGCGCAGACCCGCGCCCTGATCGCGGACAACGCCACCGCGGGGGACGCCCTCGCGGCCATCTCCGAGGACGTCCGGCGCGTGCTGCGCGAGGCGGGCATCACCGCCGAGGTCCTGGTGCGGCCCCGGCACTCCGTCTCCGTGCACCGCTCGGGACTGAAGCGCGGCGAGCTGCGCGGCACGGACTTCGGCAGGCTGCTGGTGCTGGTCACCGAGGACGCCGACTGCTACGCGGTCCTCGGCGAGCTGCACACCTGCTTCACCCCGGTGATCTCCGAGTTCAAGGACTTCATCGCGGCGCCCAAGTTCAACCTTTACCAGTCGCTGCACACGGCGGTCGCCGGCCCGGACGGCGCGGTCGCCGAGGTCCTCATCCGTACGCACCGGATGCACAAGGTCGCCGAGGCAGGGGTGGTTGCCCTGGGCAACCCGTATGCGTCCGCCGACGCCACAGGGGGCCAGGACGGCACGGAGCGTGCCTCCGCCGCGGACCCGCAGGACGGCGAACGCGCCGACCCGACCCGGCCCGGCTGGCTCTCCCGCCTCCTGAAGTGGCAGGAGGCCACCACCGACTCGGACGCCTTCTGGGCCACCCTCCGCGACGACCTGGCCCAGGACGCGGAGATCACCGTCTTCCGCGCCGAGGGCGGGCTGCTCGGCCTGCCCGCGGGGGCGAGCTGCGTGGACGCCGCGTACGCGCAGCACGGCGAGGCCGCGCACGGTTGCCTCGGGGCGCGGGTCAACGGCCGTCTGGCGCCGCTCAGTACGGTCCTGCGGGACGGCGACACGGTGCAGTTGCTGCTGGCCCAGGACGCCGCGTCGGGGCCCTCGCCGCAGTGGCTCGACCACGCCCGTACGCCCGCCGCGCGGATCGCGATCACCGGCTGGCTGACGGCCCACCCCGAGGCCGTGGGGACGCCCGACGCGGCGCCCCGCGCGGCGCTCGCCGTCACCGCCGACCGGCGGGGCGAGCCCAACGCCGTGGTGGACCTGCCGGGCGCCACCGTACGGCTCGCCGGCTGCTGTACGCCCGTACCGCCCGACGCGGTGACCGCCTTCTCCGTACGCGGCGGCGTCGTCACCGTCCACCGGCAGGAGTGCCGCGCCGTGGACCGGATGCGGGCGCTGGACCGGCGCCCGATCCCGGTGAGGTGGGGCGACGCGCCGGAGTGCCGGGTGACGCTGTACGCCGAATCGTTCGGGCGGCCCCGGCTGCTCGCCGACCTCACGGAGGCCATCGCCACGGCGGGCGCCGCGATCGTCGCGGCGACGGTGGAGCCGCCGAGCGAACAACGCGTACGGCACACGTACACGCTGGAGCTGCCGGACGCGGCGGGCCTGCCCGGTCTGATGCGCGCCATGCGCGACGTACCGGGCGTCTACGACGTCAGCCGCGCCCAGCAGCAGCCGGCGACCGCCTGAGCGCCCGCCGTGCCCGTACGTCCTCCAGGGCGGGCGTCGCACGGCGGGCTCCTCCTTGTCCTCACCCGCCGTTAACTTCGTGCCTCGGGGCATCCGGCCGCCAGGCCCGCCCGCCACCTGCCCCTTTCGAGTGGGGGCGGCGCGCGCCGCCGCCGTGCGCCGGGCGGCCGCTGATAGCCGTGGTCCGTGCTGTCAACGTGCTCCACCTCCCGCTCCCGCCGACTGCGTGCCGTCCTGCTGGCGGCCGCCTCGGTCACCCTTCTCGCCGCGACCCTGCCCCCGCCCCAGCCGCTCGGCATCGGGGACCCGCTCTTCCCGTACCTGGGCAACCCCGGCTACGACGTCCTCGCCTACGACATCGCCTTCACCTACCGGGGCGACAACACCAAGCCCCTCGACGCCGTCACCAAGATCGACGCGACCGCCACCCAGCGCCTGGACCGGATCAACCTCGACTTCACCCACGGCACGGTCCGTTCGGTCGAGGTCGACGGCGCCCCGGCGCGGTTCGCGACGGCCGGGGAGGACCTGGTGATCACCCCCGCCGAGGAGGTGGAGGCGGGCGAGCGGACGAGGATCACCGTCCGCCACACCAGTGACCCCGGCGGAGAGGCCGGCGGCTGGGTGCGGACCACCGACGGGCTGGCGATGGCCAACCAGGCCGACGCCGCCCACCGGGTCTTCCCCGGCAACGACCATCCCGCCGACAAGGCGTACTTCACCTTCCGGATCACGGTGCCCGGCCGGCTGACCGCGGTCGCCAACGGCCTTCCCGTGGCCAGGGCCATGGCCGGCGCGCGCACCACCTTCGTCTACCGCACCCGGCACCCCATGGCGACCGAGCTGGCGCAGGTCTCCATCGGCGACTCGGCCGTCGTGCGCCGCCAGGGCCCCGGCGACCTCCCCGTACGCGACGTGGTGCCGGCCGCAGACCGCGACGTGCTGGAGCCCTGGCTCAAGAAGACCCCGGACCAGATCCGCTGGATGGAGGAGCAGGTAGGGACGTACCCCTTCGAGACGTACGGCCTGCTGATCGCCGGCGCCGACACCGGATTCGAACTGGAGACACAGACCCTCTCGCTCTTCGAGCGCTCCCTGTTCACCGGTTCCGTCTATCCCGAGTGGTACGTCGACTCGGTCATGGTCCACGAACTGGCCCACCAGTGGTTCGGCGACAGCGTCGCCCCTCGTACCTGGTCGGACCTCTGGCTCAACGAGGGACACGCCACCTGGTACGAGGCCCGGTACGCGCAGGAGCACGCGGGCAAGGCACTGGAGACCCGGATGCGGGACGCCTACCGGCGGTCCGACGGCTGGCGGGCGGACGGTGGCCCGCCGGCCGCCCCGAAGCCGCCGACACCGGGGAATCAGATCAGCCTCTTCCGACCGGTCGTCTACGACGGCAGCGCCCTCGTCCTGTACGCGCTGCGCCAGGAGATCGGGAAGGACGCCTTCGCCCGGCTGGAACGCGACTGGGTGCGGATCCACCGGGACGCCACGGCGACCACGGCCGACTTCACCGCGCTGGCGTCCGAGGTCGCGGGGCGTGACCTGGCCGGCTTCCTCAGGCCGTGGCTGTACGGCCGGACGACCCCGCCGATGCCGGGCCACCCCGACTGGCGCAGCGACCCGCCCAAGGCCGGGAAGGCCGGGAAGAGTGGGAAGAGCGGGGAAACCGGAGTGACGGCGGGGCTGAAGCGTGCCACCATCGACGAGTCGGCGACGCGGCCGGGAATCAATCCGGGCCGTCACGCGTTGTGACTGATGTAGCGGAATTTCCTTTCGACGTAAGGATCCAATGACCTCCTCTTCCTCCCCTTCCCAGGACACGCAGAACTTCGCGGACTCCCGCACGGAAAGCCTTCGGGCCGATGCCCTGATGGAAGAGGACGTCGCCTGGAGCCACGAGATCGACGGAGAGCGGGACGGCGATCAGTTCGACCGCTCGGAGCGGGCCGCGCTGCGGCGCGTGGCGGGTCTCTCCACGGAGCTCGAAGACGTCACCGAGGTCGAGTACCGGCAGCTGCGCCTGGAGCGCGTCGTCCTGGTCGGTGTCTGGACCTCGGGCACGCTGCAGGACGCGGAGAACTCCCTCGCGGAGCTCGCCGCCCTCGCCGAGACCGCGGGCGCGCTCGTGCTCGACGGGGTGTTCCAGCGCCGCGACAAGCCCGATTCCGCGACGTACATCGGCTCCGGCAAGGCCCAGGAGCTGCGGGACATCGTGGAGGAGAGCGGCGCCGACACCGTCGTCTGCGACGGAGAGCTCAGCCCCGGCCAGCTCATCCACCTCGAAGACGTCGTCAAGGTCAAGGTCGTCGACCGTACGGCGCTGATCCTGGACATCTTCGCCCAGCACGCCAAGTCCCGTGAGGGCAAGGCGCAGGTGGCGCTCGCCCAGATGCAGTACATGCTGCCGAGGCTACGCGGCTGGGGCCAGTCGCTCTCCCGGCAGATGGGTGGCGGCGGCGGTGGCGGCATGGCCACCCGCGGTCCCGGTGAGACCAAGATCGAGACGGACCGTCGGCGGATCCGCGAGAAGATGGCGAAGATGCGCCGGGAGATCGCGGAGATGAAGACCGGCCGCGAGATCAAGCGGCAGGAGCGCCGACGCAACAAGGTGCCGTCGGTGGCCATCGCCGGATACACCAACGCGGGCAAGTCGTCCCTGCTCAACCGGCTCACCGGCGCCGGTGTCCTGGTGGAGAACGCGCTGTTCGCCACCCTGGACCCGACCGTCCGGCGGGCCGAGACCCCGAGCGGCCGGCTCTACACCCTGGCCGACACGGTCGGCTTTGTCCGCCATCTGCCCCACCACCTGGTCGAGGCGTTCCGCTCCACGATGGAGGAGGTCGGCGACTCCGACCTGATCCTGCACGTGGTGGACGGCTCGCACCCGGTGCCGGAGGAGCAGCTCGCCGCCGTGCGCGAGGTGATCCGCGAGGTCGGCGCGGTGGATGTGCGCGAGATCGTCGTGATCAACAAGGCGGACGCGGCCGACCCGCTGGTCCTCCAGCGGCTGCTGCGCACGGAGCGTGACGCGATCGCGGTCTCCGCGCGTACGGGCGAGGGCGTCGCGGAGCTGCTCGCGCTGATCGACGCGGAGCTGCCCCGGCCCGAGGTCGAGGTCGAGGTGCTGCTGCCGTACACGGCGGGCGCGCTGGTCTCGCGGGTGCACGCCGAGGGCGAGGTGCTCTCCGAGGAGCACACCCCGGAGGGCACGCTGCTCAAGGCGCGGGTCCACGAGGAGCTGGCCGCGGCGCTCGCACCGTACGTGCCGGTGGCCGGCTGACGTCTCTGACGGCCGGAGGCCCGTCTCCCTCACCAGTGGGTGAGGGAGACGGGCCTCCGTCGTTCCGCTCGGCGCCGTACGGGCCCCGTGCCGGTCAGGAACCCTCAGGGCCCGTCAGGGACCGTCAGCGGGCGCCGAACTTGTCGCTCATCGCGGTGTAGATCCGCTCGGCGCCCGGGCCCAGCCGGGGCCCGGCCAGCCATCCCGAGGTGACCGGGCCGATCGAGGTGTTGGAGACCAGCACGAGCTTGCCGCCGGGCTGCGTGGCGAACCATCCGCCGCCCGAGGAGCCCCCGGTCATGGTGCAGCCGATCCGCCACATCGTCGGCGTACCGGGGCTGACGGAGAGCCGGCCCGGCTTGTCGACGCACTTGTGCATCCGCAGCCCGTCGTACGGGGCGGCGGCCGGGTAACCCCAGGCGCCCATGCCGCTGATGTTCGCGACCTCGGGGAGGTCGAAGTCCACGTCCAGGGCGGTGCCCACGGTCTCCTCCAGCGACCTGCCGCCCTTCTCCGGCTCGACGTGCATCACGGCGTAGTCGTACGCCGCGCCCGCGCCGCCGGTCGGACCGCCGCCACTGATCCACTCACCGGAGGTGGAGATCCAGTCCGCCCAGTAGACGCCGTACGGGGCGATCTCCCCCGGCTGCGCGGTGTCGAGCGCCGCCGCGGACTTGCCCAGGTCGTTGTAGGCGGGGACGAAGGCGATGTTGCGGTACCAGCCGCCCGTCCCGCCCGCGTGCACGCAGTGGCCCGCGGTCCACACGAGGTTGGACCTGCCAGGGTTCGCGGGGTCCTTCACCACGGTCGCCGAGCAGACCATCGAGCCCTCGGGCGAGTCGAAGAAGACCTTCCCGACCGGCGCCGCGTTCTCGTGGTACGGCGTCTTCTCCGCCACCGCCCGCACCGGGCTCGGCTCCGGGTCGGTGACGTCCTGGTCGCCGGAGACGTCCTGCGCGGCGAGCGTCTTCACCGGTGACTTCGCGCTCCGCATCCGTTCGGGCTTCCACAGCCCGTCGATCACCGGATTGACGAAGTCCTTGGCCTCACTGAGCCACTTCTTCCTGTCCCAGTCCTTCCACCCGCCGTCCTTCCACTTCTCCGGGTCGACGCCGTGCTTCTTCAGCGCGTCGGCCAGGTCAGCGGGGACCGCGGGGCCGTCCGCTCCGCCGCCGGACTCCGGGGTGGACGAGGCGGACGAGGCGGCGGAGGCCCCGGCGGCCTTGCCGTCGCCGGAGCTGTCACTGTCGCCGCCGCCGCAGCCGGTGGCGGTCAGGGCGAGCGCTGCGGCCGCGCAGGCGGCCGTCAGCAGTGGTCGTACGGATCGCATGGTGCGGTTCCCCCTGGATCGAAAATTTGGCATGAGCGTGCCATACCTGTGGGGGCCGCCGCCCGCTCACCGGCCCGCGAACTTCTTGCTGACGCCGTCGTAGACGCCCTTGGCCCCGTCGCCGAGACGCGGCCCCGCCAGCCACCCCGCGGTCACCGGACCGATGGAGGTGTTGGAGACCAGGGCGGGCTTGCCGTCCTGGCCCGCCGCGACCCAGCCGCCGCCCGACGAACCGGCGGTCATGGTGCAGCCGATGCGGTACATCGTCGGATCGTCCGCCGCCAGCGACAGCCGGCCCGGCCTGCCCTCGCACTGGAAGAGCTTCTGGCCGTCGTACGGCGGCGCAGCCGGGTAGCCGGTCGCCGTCATGGCCGCGATCTCCGGGGTGGCCGGAGCGTTGAACTCCACCGGCAGCGCCGAACCGACCGTCTCCTCCAGCGAGGTGCCCGCACCGCCCTTCTCCGGCGTGACATGGATGACCGCGAAGTCGTACGGCGCGCCCTGACCGCCGGTCGGCCCGCCCTCGGCGATCCACTGGGAGGAGGTCTGCGCCCAGTCCGCCCACCACACGCCGTGCGGGGCGATCCGCTCCTTGGGCGCGGTCTCCAACTCGGCCACCGACAGGGCGCTGTCGTTGTACGAGGGCACGAACGCGATGTTCCGGTACCAGCCGCCGCTCTTGCCGGAGTGCACGCAGTGGCCCGCCGTCCAGACCATGTTGGACTTGCCGGGGTTCGCCGGGTCCTCGACCACCGTCGCCGAGCAGACCATCGAGCCCTCGGGCCCGTCGAAGAACAACTTGCCCGCCTGCGCGGCGTTGTCGCCGTACGGCGCGCTCACGGCCCGCGCGGTCACCGGCGCCGGCTCCGGGTCGGTGACGCCCGTGTCCCCGGAGATGTCCTGGTCGTCCACGGACTTCTCCGGCGGCTTCTCCGCGTCCCGCATCCGGTCCGGGTCCCAGAGGCCCTCGATGATCGGGTTGACGAAGTCCTTGGCCTCACGCAGCCAGGTCTCGCGGTCCCAGTTCTTCCACTCACCGCCGCGCCACTTGTCCATGTCGATCCCGTGCTCCTTGAGCCGGTCCTTGAGATCGTCAGGAATCGTGATCGCGCCGTCGGAGGCGGCCGCGGCGGACTCGCTCGCCTTCGCCGCCGCCTGGTCCTCGTCGGGACCGCAGCCCGTGGCCGTCAGCGCGAGGACCGCGGCGACCGACACGGCGGCCAGGACGGGGGAGGGTCTGCGCCGCGCGCTCCTTCCCCGGAGTGCGGCAAGTGTCGGACGTATGGGTCGCATGGCGATATCCCCCTGGGACTTCTGGGCAGTTCGGAACATAGGAACAGTTGGCGCACCCGGCGACGGCGACCGGAGCCGGGACGCGCCCCCACTATGCCGGTGCCGTTGGGGACGGCGTTCGGCAGGGCGGCGGTTCCCCCCGGCGCAATGATCTTCCCGCTGCCCGTGATCCCCGGCGCGGCGCGTCGTTGGTACGTACGAGAGGGCCCGGCCCGCGGTTCACCGTCGAACATTCGGGGAGCCGGCGCCGTACTGACAGAGGACCGACGCCGCCCAGGGGAGGACCGATCGCTGTGACCGTGACCGAATCAGCACCGGCGGCACCGACCGTCGCCCACGCGGGCATCCTGCGGAGCCGGCCCCCGCGCGAGCAGTCGGCCCGCACCTACGCGCGCTCCCTGCCCATCGTCCCGGTGCGCGCCCGGGGGCTGACGATCGAGGGAGCCGACGGCCGGCGCTATCTCGACTGCCTCTCCGGCGCGGGCACCCTCGCCCTCGGGCACAACCATCCGGTCGTGCTGGAGGCGATCAGGAAGGTCCTGGACTCCGGCGCCCCGCTGCACGTCCCCGACCTCGCCACCCCCGTCGAGGACGCCTTCACCACCGAACTGTTGGCCACGCTCCCCGCCGGGTTCGCCGCCGGCGCCCGGGTCCGGTTCTGCGGCCCCACCGCCGCCGACGCCGTCGGGAGCGCGCTCGCCCTCGTCCGTACCGCCACCGGCCGCGACACCGTGCTCACCTTCGGCGGAACCGACCACGACGCCTGGGCCGCGGGCCTGTTCGACGGCGGGGACGGCCCGGACACCCCCGCCGCGATGATGCTCGAACCGGTCCAGGACGAGGGCGGGGTGATCCCCGCGCCCGACCCCTGGCTGCGCGAGATGCGCCGGAGCACGGCGGACCGCTCCATTCCGCTCATCGCCGACGAGACCCGGACGGGTGTGGGGCGCACCGGCGCCTTCTGGGCCGTGGAGCACAGCGGGATCACCCCCGACGTGATGGTGATGTCCCAGGCGATCGGCGGCTCCCTCCCGCTCGCCGTGATCGTCCACCACGCGGATCTCGACGCCCCGCTGCCCGCCGGCCCGGCGGACCCCTTCCGGGGCAACCAGCTCGCGATGGCCGCGGGCGCGGCCACCCTCGCGTACGTACGGGAGAACCGGCTCGCCGAGCGCGCCGCGCTCCTCGGGGCGCGGATGCTGTGCGGGCTGCGGGAGTTGACGGACCGCCACCCGCGCGTCGGCGCCGTACGCGGACGTGGTCTCATGATCGGTGTGGAACTCGTCGCCCCGGCAGCCGGCGATCCTGCGCCGCCGGCCCCCGCGCTCGCCGCCGCCGTCCAGCGGGAGTGCCTCCGCCGCGGCCTCATCGTCGGACTCGGCGGACACCGGGCGTCCGTGGTGCGGCTGCTCCCGCCGCTCACGCTCACCGACGAGCAGGCCGACGCGGTCCTCGACCGCTTCGCCGACGCACTCGCGGCGGCCACGCTCCCCGCACCCCGAGAAGCGGCCGTGTCCCGCGGCGAGGGCGCCGGTCTCCGCGGCGGAGAAGCCGGGCTCCGCCGGAAAGAAGCCGGTCTGTGCCGCTGACGCCGCCGACCCCGACTCCTCACAAGGAAGCCCCCCCCCGTGAACCACACCCCCTCACCCGACGCGCCCGAGGCCGACGGCCCTGCCACCACCGCGGAGTCGGTCACGGTGCCACGGCAGGCAGCGGGCGGACCCGACGGGCGGCTCACCGGCCCCGCGGCCACGCCGGGCCCCGCCGGGGCCGACCCGGCCGTCCCGGGCGCCGACCACCTCGACCACCCCGACCCGCAGAAGGCGGCCGACGCCGCCGCCACCGAGAACCTGCTGCGCTGCTGGGTCCGCGAGGCCGGACTGCCCCGCCCCGACGGCACGGTGCTCCGCATCCCGCTCGACGCCAGCGGCGCCGCGCTCCTCGTCCCCGTACGCCACTGGTCCGCGACGGGCTGGCACCGCTTCGGCATGCCCTTCCTGGAAGGCGGCCCACAGGACGCCCCTGCCGCCGAGGCCGTCACCGTGGCCGCGCTCCTCGGCCGTGAGTCGGGCCGCTACCAGGGCGCCGACCTGGTGGGCAGGGTCGCCAACTCCCTCGGCCACACCGCCGCGTTCCTCGCCGACCGGCGGGCCCGCCCCGAGGCCGACGCCGACGCCGACCTGTTCCTCACGGCGGAACAGTCCCTGCTCCTCGGGCACCCCCTGCACCCCACGCCCAAGAGCCGCGAAGGCCTCTCCGAGACCGAAGCGCGCCTCTACTCCCCGGAGTTGCGCGGCTCCTTCCCGCTCCACTGGATGGCCGTCGACCGCTCCGTACTCGCCACCGACTCCGCCTGGACCGAACAGGGCCGCGTCCTGCCCGCCGAAGCGCTCACCGCCCGGCTCCTCGGCGGCCACCCCCTCCCCGAGAACACGGTGGCGCTGCCCCTGCACCCCTGGCAGGCACGGGACCTGGCCCACCGCCCGGCCGTACGGGACCTCCTCGACGCCGGTCTGCTGCACGACCTCGGGCCCCAGGGCGACCCCTGGCACCCCACCTCCTCGATCCGTACCGTGCACCGCCCCGGCGCCCCCGCCATGCTCAAGCTCTCCCTGGGCGTACGCATCACCAACTCCCGCCGGGAGAACCTGCGCAAGGAACTCCACCGAGGCGTCGAGGTCCACCGGCTGCTGCGCAGCGGCCTCGGCAAGGAGTGGGGGGCCGCGCACCCCGGCTTCGACATCGTCCGCGACCCCGCCTGGCTCGCCGTCGACAGCCCGGACGGCGACCCCGTCACCGGACTCGACGTCATGCTCCGCCACAACCCGTTCGGGCCGTCCGACGACGCCGTCTGCATCGCGGGACTCACCGCGCCGCGCCCCTACCCGGGCCGCGCCGGAATGTACTCGCGGCTCGCCTCGATCGTCACCGGGCTCGCCGACCGCACCGGCCGCCCGGAGGGCGCCGTCGCGGCCGAGTGGTTCCTGCGCTATCTGGACCAGGTCGTACGCCCCGTGCTCTGGCTCGACGGTACGGCCGGGATCGCCCTGGAGGCGCACCAGCAGAACACCCTGGTCGTCCTCGACCCGGCGGGCTGGCCCATTGGCGGGCGCTACCGCGACAACCAGGGCTACTACTTCCGCGAGTCCCACCGCGCCGCGCTGGAGCGCAGACTCCCCGGCATCGGATCCGCCAGCGACACCTTCGTCTCCGACGCCGTCACCGACGAACGCTTCGCCTACTACCTCGCCATCAACAACGTCTTCGGCCTGATCGGCGCGTTCGGCGCCCAGGGACTCGCCGACGAGCGCGTCCTCATCGCGGCCTTCCGGCGCTTCCTGGCGGGCGCGACGGGTCTCGGCTCGTCCCTGCCCGGCCTCCTCCTGGAGAGCGCCACGCTGCGCTGCAAGGCCAACCTGCTCACCCGGCTGCACGGCCTGGACGAACTCGTCGGCCCGGTGGACACGCAGAGCGTCTACGTCACCGTCACCAACCCCCTGCGCGACTGAAGGAACATGAAGGACCGTCAGAACTGCTGAGAGGAGAGCGCCACTGTGCCTTCCACCGAAGCGAGCACCGACACCGGAACCGGCCCCGGCTCACCCACGGACGAGGCCACCGGGGACACCCTCGACCTGAGGCTGTCCGACGAACTCGTCGCACTGCTCGGAGAGGGCGATCCGATGGCCGTGACCCCACCGTCCGACGACGCCCGCACCGGTGATCTGCTCGACGCCCCGGAACGCTGGGGCCCCGCCACCACCCCCGCCGGGGTCCTCCAGCTCGTCCCGGTCCGGGTGGAGCGTGACCTCGCCCTGGTCAGCGGGTGGATGAACGATCCGGCAGTCGCCGCCTTCTGGGACCTCGCGGGCCCGGCCGCCGTCACCGAGGCCCATCTGCGGCCCCAACTCGACGGCGACGGACGGACCGTCCCCTTCCTCGGCGTGCTCGACGGCGTCCCCATGAGCTACTGGGAGCTGTACCGCGCGGACCTCGACCCCCTCGCGCGCCACTACCCGGCCCGCCCCCACGACACAGGGATCCACCTGCTGCTCGGCGGTGCCGTGAACCGGGGCCGCGGGGTCGGCACCATCCTGCTGCGGGCCGTCGCCGACCTGGTCCTCGACCACCGTCCCCGGTGCGGACGGGTCGTCGCCGAACCGGATCTGCGCAACACCCCGTCCGTCTCCGCGTTTCTCGGCGCAGGCTTCCGCTTCGCCGCCGAGGTCGAACTGCCGGACAAACGCGCCGCGCTCATGGTCCGCGACCGCGCGCTGCGCGACCTCCTGTGACAGGACCGCCGTCCCTCCGGCCCCGTACGCCCCGCCCGGCCGGCCACCCCGGACCACCCCGCTCGCTCCGTACGTCCCGCACGACCCGTACGTCCCGCATGTCCCGCTCGAACCCCATCGGTTCCCTCCCGAGGAGTCCTCGTGCCGACCTCCCCTGCATCCTCCGCATCGCCCGCCTCCTCCGCCACGCCCGACGCCGCCACCCCTGATGCCACTACTCCCGACGCCACCACCTCCGACGCCGCCGACCCCGCCGGCTCCATAGCCACCCCGGGCGCGCCGGTCCCCGAGGCCCCCGCCGGGCCCGCCCCGCTCTTCGCCCCGCCCGAGCTGAACCCGGCAGTGTGGGAGCGCGTGGCCGGCCGCCTGCTCGCCAAGACGCTCGGGGAATTCGCGTACGAGGAGATCATCGAGCCGGTACCCATGGCGGAACCGGCAGCGGAGCCCACAGCGCGGCCCGGCTCCGGCGGCTACGCCGTGACACTCGACGCCGGCGAGACGCTCACCTTCCGCGCGGAGCGCGCCGCGTACGGCCACTGGCGGGTCGACCCCGGCTCCGTACGGTGCGACGGCCGGCCCTTCACCGACCCCCTGCGCTTCCTGCTGCTGGCGCGGCGGCTCCTCGGCCTGGACGGCACCACCCTCGGCCACCTCGTCCGGGAACTCACCACCACGCTCGCCGCCGACGCCAAGCTCGACCACACCGCGCTCAGCGCCGCGGAACTCGCCGGCCTCGACTACGCGGAACTGGAAGGACACCAGACCGGCCACCCCTGGATCGTTCTCAACAAGGGCCGCGTCGGGTTCTCCGCCACCGACGCGGACCGCTGGGCGCCCGAGGGCCGCACCCCGGCCACGCTGCCCTGGATCGCCGTCAGCACCACCCTCGCCACCTACCGGGGTGTCGCCTCGCTCGCCACCCCGGACCAGCTCTACGCGCTCGAACTCGACGACGCCGTACGCGCACGGTTCGACACCGTGCTCCGGGACCGCGGCCTCGACCCCGCCGGCTACCTCTACCTGCCCGTCCACCCCTGGCAGTGGGACGAGGTGCTGATCCAGCTCTACGCGCCCGCCATAGCCCGGGGAGTGATCGTCCCGCTCCCCACCGACGGCGACCTCCGGCTGCCGCAGCAGTCGATCCGTACGTTCCTCAACGTCCGGCGGCCCGACCGGCACACGGTCAAGCTGCCGCTGTCCATCCTCAACACCCTCGTCTGGCGCGGACTGCCCACCGAGCGCACCCTCGCCGCACCCGCCGTCACCGCGTGGATGCACGGCGTGCGCGACGCCGACCCGTTCCTCCGCGACGAGTGCCGGGTCATCCTCCTCGGCGAGGTCGCCTCCGTGACCGTCGAGCATCCCCTCTACGACCACCTCCCCGAAGTCCCCTACCAGTACAAGGAACTGCTCGGAACGATCTGGCGCGAGCCCCTCCAGACCCGGCTGGCCCCAGGCGAACGCGCCCGTACGCTCGCCTCGCTCATCCATACGGATCCGCGGGGCCGCGCGTTCACCGCCGAACTGGTGGAGCGCTCCGGGCTCGCCCCTCAGGAGTGGCTGCGCCGCCTCTTCTCGGCGCTGCTCCCCGCGCTGCTGCACTTCCTCTACCGCTACGGGACGGTCTTCTCCCCGCACGGCGAGAACGCCATCGTCGTCTTCGACGACCGGGACGTGCCCGTACGGCTCGCCATGAAGGACTTCGTCGACGATGTGAACCTCAGCGCCCGGCCGCTGCCCGAGCACGACGCGATGCCCGCCGACGTGAAGGCCACGCTGCTCACGGAGGAGCCCGCCTTTCTCCCGCAGTTCATCCATTCAGGGCTTTTCATCGGAGTGTTCCGCTATCTGGCCCCGCTGTGCGCGGACCAACTGGGCGTGCCCGACGACGTGTTCTGGTCGCTCGTACGGGCGGAGATCCTGCGCTACCAGGCCAGGTTCCCCGAGCTGAAGGAGCGCTTCGAGACGTTCGACCTGCTCACACCGCGTATCGAGCGGCTCTGCCTCAATCGGAACCGGCTGCACCTCGACGGCTACCGGGACCGCTCCGACCGCCCGCACGCCGCCGTCCACGGCACGGTGCCCAACCCGCTCGCCGTCGTACGGACGAGCGAGTGAGCGTCGTTGTCGGTGGTGCCCCGTAGGGTGGTCGGGCTATGACGAAGCCATCACTCCCCGAGCTCCTCCACGCCGCCGTCAGCTCCGTCGGCGGCGTGGAACGGCCAGGCCAGGTCACCATGGCCGAGGCCGTCGCCCAAGCCATCGACGACCCCTCCCACCTGCTGGTCCAGGCCGGCACCGGCACCGGTAAGTCCCTGGGCTATCTGGTGCCCGCCCTGGCCCACGGAGAACGGGTCGTGGTGGCCACGGCGACGCTGGCCCTCCAGCGCCAGCTCGTGGAGCGTGACCTGCCGCGGACGGTCGACGCGCTGCATCCGCTGCTGCGCCGCCGCCCCCAGTTCGCCATGCTCAAGGGCCGGTCCAACTACCTCTGTCTGCACCGGTTGCACGAGGGGGTGCCGCAGGACGAGGAGGACGGCCTCTTCGACCCGTTCGAGGCGGCCGTGCCGACCAGCAAGCTCGGCCAGGACCTGCTGCGGATGCGGGACTGGGCGGACGAGACGGAGACGGGCGACCGGGACGATCTGACGCCGGGCGTCTCCGACCGGGCCTGGTCGCAGGTCTCGGTCTCGTCGCGGGAGTGCCTGGGGGCGTCGAAGTGCGCGTACGGCGCGGAGTGCTTCGCCGAGCTGGCGCGGGAGCGCGCCAAGCTCGCCGATGTCGTGGTGACCAATCACGCGCTGCTCGCGATCGACGCGATCGAGGGCGCTCCGGTCCTTCCGCAGCACGAGGTGCTGATCGTGGACGAGGCCCACGAGCTGGTTTCACGGGTCACCGGGGTGGCCACGGGGGAGCTGACCCCGGGGCAGGTCAACCGGGCCGTGCGCCGCTCGGCGAAGCTGGTGAACGAGAAGGCGGCGGACGCGCTCCAGACGGCGGCCGAGACCTTCGAGCGGCTGATGGAGCTGGCGCTGCCCGGCCGGCTGGAGGAGATCCCGGAGGATCTCGGCTTCGCCCTGATGGCGCTGCGGGACGCGGCGCGCACGGTCATCTCGGCGATCGGCTCCACACGCGACAAGTCCGTGCAGGACGAGGATGTCGTACGGAAGCAGGCGCTCGCGTCCGTGGAGTCCGTGCACGGTGTGGCGGAGCGGCTGGCGAACGGTTCGGAGTGGGACGTCGTCTGGTGCGAGCGGCACGACCGGTTCGGGGCGTCGTTGCGGGTCGCCCCGCTCTCCGTGTCGGGGCTGCTGCGGGAGAAGCTGTTCACCGACCGCTCGGTGGTGCTCACCTCGGCGACGCTCAAGCTCGGCGGTGACTTCAACGGGGTGGGCGCGTCCCTGGGCCTGGCACCGGAGGGTACGGAGGGCGAGGACGTCCCGCAGTGGAAGGGCATCGACGTCGGCTCGCCCTTCGACTACCGCAAGCAGGGCATTCTCTATGTGGCGCGCCATCTCTCCCCGCCGGGGCGGGAGGGCACGCGCGGCGACATGATGGATGAGCTGGCGGAGCTGGTGGAGGCGGCGGGCGGGCGGACGCTGGGGCTGTTCTCGTCGATGCGGGGTGCCCAGGCGGCGGCCGAGGAGCTGCGGGAAAGGCTGGACTCGCCGATCCTGCTCCAGGGTGAGGAGACACTCGGCGAGCTGATCAAGGCGTTCGCCGCCGATCCGAAGACCTGTCTCTTCGGGACCCTGTCGCTGTGGCAGGGGGTGGATGTGCCGGGCCCGAGCTCGCAGCTGGTGGTGATGGACCGGATTCCGTTCCCGCGTCCGGACGATCCGCTGATGAGTGCGCGGCAGAAGGCCGTGGAGGAGGGCGGCGGCAACGGCTTCATGGCCGTGGCGGCCACGCATGCCGCGCTGCTGATGGCCCAGGGTGCGGGGCGGCTGGTCCGGGCCACCGGTGACCGCGGTGTGGTCGCCGTTCTCGACCCGAGGCTGGCCAATGCGCGGTACGGCAGCTTTCTGCGGGCCTCGCTGCCGGATTTCTGGTACACCACGGACCGTAATCAGGTACGGCGGTCCCTCGCGAAGATCGACGAGGCGGCCCGGGCGGACGGACGGTAGCCGCTCCTGCGTTGCCCCGGCTCGGACCGTCGTGCGTTCGACGTCGCGCCTATGACGTCGTGCGTTCGACGTCGTGGCTCCGACGCCGTGGGTTCGACATTGCGCCTGTGACGTTGCGGTACACGAGAACTCGGCGTGTACCGCAACTGGATCCCGCGCGCTCGGTCCGGCCCTTTCAGACCCGGCGGAGGACGGCGACCACCTTGCCCAGGATGGTCGCGTCGTCACCGGGGATCGGCTGGTACGCGGCGTTGTGCGGGAGCAGCCAGACGTGGCCCTCCTCGCGGCGGAAGCGCTTCACCGTCGCCTCGCCGTCCAGCATCGCTGCCACGATGTCGCCGTTCTCCGCGACGGGCTGGCGGCGGACCGTCACCCAGTCGCCGTCGCAGATAGCGGCCTCGATCATCGAGTCACCGACGACCTTCAGCACGAACAGCTCGCCGTCGCCCACCAGCTGGCGGGGGAGGGGGAAGACGTCCTCGACGGACTCCTCCGCGAGGATCGGTCCGCCGGCGGCGATCCGGCCGACCAGCGGGACGTACGACGCGGCGGGCTTGCCCGTCGTGTCCGTCTGCTGGGTGCTCGGCTGGTCCGACCCTCGGACCTCGTACGCCCGCGGCCGGTGCGGGTCGCGGCGCAGAAAGCCCTTGCGCTCCAGGGCCATCAGCTGGTGGGCCACCGACGAGGTGCTGGAGAGGCCCACGGCCTGGCCGATCTCCCGCATCGAGGGCGGGTATCCCCGACGCTGGACGGAGTCGCGGATGACTTCGATCACCCTGCGCTGGCGGTCCGTGAGGCCCGAGCTGTCCGCCCTGATCCCTGGAGGTCGCCCGGGCATCGAACGGGTGGGCTTGGCGCCCTCCGGGTTCGTGGCTGTGTCATTCACATTCATTACATGCACCGGATCGAGTCGGCCCTGGGAGCGGTCCTGGGCGGTGATGGTGGCACTGTCTGCGGTGGTGGTCACGGTGGCCCCTCTCGAAATGTTCTCCCTGGCTGGACAACGGTAGTAGCTTTCGAAAGGTTGCGCCAAACACACGTTCGAGTGAAAAATCGCGGAGTGTCTGTTGTGCGCGGCCGACTGGGTGTATGAGCAGGCTTTTCCGGGTGGGACGGCGCCGTCCGGCGGTGCGCCGCGGGGCTGACTCCGGACCTCGGCAGGGGCTCGTCCCCCGGCCGCCGGCGGGGGCCCGGGGGCCGTCCCGAGGATGCCGACGGGGGCCTCCGGGGGGTGTCCCGCGGCCGTCCGCGGGGGCCTGCGGCGCGCCGCCCGGGGCCGTCTCAGTCTCGCATCCGGTGGCCCGCGAGACCCGGCGCCGCGCCCTTCCCGTACGCTCTTGGCCGGTCGCTGCGGCCCCGCCGCACCCGCCCCGACGCGCGACACGCGCCGGGGCCTAGGATGCAACCAAACCCCAGATCTAGTGGTTGGATTGGCTCAGCCACCCAGAAGTTGTGGTCCCGGGTCTTCGGTCCCGAGGACATCGCCTATGCTGGGGCTTGCTTCGAGGGGCTTTTCCGGGCCCTGACGGGGCTATTCAGTCGTGCTGTGAAGGAGGGGTTGGGAGCCATGCACTGTCCCTTCTGCAGGCACCCCGACAGCCGGGTCGTCGACAGCCGCACCACCGACGACGGGACGTCCATCCGGCGCCGTCGCCAGTGCCCCGACTGCTCCCGCCGTTTCACGACGGTGGAGACCGCGTCGCTGATGGTGATCAAGCGCAGCGGCGTGACCGAGCCCTTCAGTCGCACCAAGGTCATCTCCGGCGTGCGCAAGGCGTGCCAGGGGCGGCCGGTCACCGAGGACGCCCTCGCCCAGCTCGGCCAGCGGGTCGAGGAAGCGGTGCGCGCCACCGGCAGCGCCGAGCTGACCACCCACGACGTGGGGCTGGCCATACTCGGCCCGTTGCAGGAACTCGACCTCGTCGCGTACCTGCGCTTCGCGTCCGTGTACCGGGCGTTCGATTCGCTCGAAGACTTCGAGGCCGCCATCGCGGAACTGCGTGAGCGGCCTCCCTCGGAGGAATGCGGCACCGGCGAGACCCTTGAGGTCCCCGTGCCCGCCACCGCCGCGGACTGACCGGCCGGCTCGATCCCGGCCGCTCCGCGGCGATCAAGACCTGTCACGGGTGCTCTGTGTGCACCCGAGGCATCAGACACACACTCCGTGCCACGGGAAGAACATGGCACGGCAGGGCGTTTTTGTACGTATATGGGAGGCGGCATGACAGAGACGGCGAGCGGCCCGGCACGAGGTTCCCGCACCAAGGGTTCCAAGACCGGCAAGGGGCTGCGCATCGAGCGGATCCACACGACCCCCGGCGTGCATCCGTACGACGAGGTGGCCTGGGAGCGCCGTGACGTCGTCATGACCAACTGGCGCGACGGCTCGGTCAATTTCGAGCAGCGTGGCGTCGAGTTCCCCGACTTCTGGTCGTTGAACGCGGTCAACATCGTCACCAGCAAGTACTTCCGCGGGGCCGTCGGCACCCCGCAGCGCGAGACCGGGCTCAAGCAGCTCATCGACCGGATCGTGAAGACGTACCGGAAGGCGGGTGAGGATTACCAGTACTTCGCGTCCTCCGCCGACGCCGAGATCTTCGAGCACGAGCTGGCGTACGCCCTCCTGCACCAGGTCTTCAGCTTCAACTCGCCCGTGTGGTTCAACGTCGGCACGCCCCAGCCGCAGCAGGTCTCGGCCTGCTTCATCCTGTCCGTCGACGACTCCATGGACTCGATCCTCGACTGGTACAAGGAAGAGGGAATGATCTTCAAGGGAGGATCGGGCGCGGGCCTGAACCTCTCCCGGATCCGCTCCTCCAAGGAACTCCTCTCCTCCGGCGGCAACGCCTCGGGCCCCGTCTCCTTCATGCGCGGCGCCGACGCCTCCGCCGGGACGATCAAGTCCGGCGGCGCCACCCGGCGCGCGGCCAAGATGGTCATCCTCGACGTCGACCACCCCGACATCGAGGACTTCATCGAGACGAAGGTCAAGGAGGAGGAGAAGATCCGCGCCCTGCGCGACGCGGGCTTCGACATGGACCTGGGCGGCGACGACATCACGTCCGTCCAGTACCAGAACGCCAACAACTCGGTCCGGGTCAACGACGAGTTCATGAAGGCCGTCGAGGCCGGCGGCAAGTTCGGGCTGCGCGCCCGGATGACCGGCGATGTCATCGAAGAGGTCGAGGCCAAGTCTCTCTTCCGCAAGATGGCCGAGGCCGCCTGGGCCTGCGCCGACCCGGGCATCCAGTACGACGACACGATCAACCATTGGCACACCTGCCCCGAGTCCGGCCGGATCAACGGCTCGAACCCGTGCAGCGAGTACATGCACCTGGACAACACCTCGTGCAACCTGGCCTCGCTGAACCTGATGAAGTTCCTCAAGGACGACGGCAAGGGCAACCAGTCCTTCGAGTCCGAGCGCTTCGCCAAGGTCGTCGAGCTGGTCATCACCGCGATGGACATCTCCATCTGCTTCGCGGACTTTCCGACGCAGAAGATCGGCGAGAACACCCGGGCCTTCCGCCAGCTGGGCATCGGCTACGCCAACCTCGGCGCGCTGCTGATGGCCACGGGCCACGCGTACGACTCCGACGGCGGCCGGGCCCTGGCCGGCGCCATCACCTCGCTGATGACGGGCACGTCCTACCGCCGCTCGGCCGAGCTGGCCGCGGTCGTCGGTCCGTACGACGGCTACGCCCGCAACGCGGAGCCGCACAAGCGCGTCATGAAGCAGCACGCCGATGCCAACGCCGCGGCCGTCCACGTCGACGACCTGGACAGCCCGGTCTGGGCCGCCGCCACGGAGGCGTGGCAGGACGTGCTGCGTCTCGGCGAGAAGAACGGATTCCGCAACGCCCAGGCGTCGGTCATCGCGCCCACCGGCACCATCGGGCTCGCGATGTCCTGCGACACCACGGGACTTGAGCCCGACCTCGCGCTCGTCAAGTTCAAGAAGCTGGTCGGCGGCGGCTCGATGCAGATCGTCAACGGCACCGTGCCGCAGGCGCTGCGCCGGCTCGGCTACCCGGCGGAGCAGATCGAGGCGATCGTCGAGCACATCGCCGAGCACGGTGTGGTGGTCGACGCCCCCGGTCTGAAGACCGAGCACTACGAGGTCTTCGACTGCGCGATGGGCGAGCGCTCCATCTCCGCGATGGGCCACGTCCGCATGATGGCGGCCATCCAGCCGTGGATCAGCGGCGCGCTGTCCAAGACGGTGAACCTGCCGGAGACCGCCACCGTCGAGGACGTCGAGGAGGTCTACTTCGAGGCGTGGAAGATGGGCGTCAAGGCGCTGGCGATCTACCGCGACAACTGCAAGGTCGGTCAGCCGCTCTCCGCGAAGAAGAGGGACGAGAAGGTCGCGGAGAAGGCCGAGGAGACCATCCGCGAGGCCGTCGAGAAGGTCATCGAGTACCGCCCGGTCCGCAAGCGTCTGCCCAAGGGCCGTCCGGGCCTCACCACCTCCTTCACGGTGGGCGGCGCCGAGGGGTACATGACCGCCAACTCCTACCCGGACGACGGTCTCGGCGAGGTCTTCCTCAAGATGTCGAAGCAGGGCTCGACGCTCGCGGGCATGATGGACGCCTTCTCGATCGCCGTCTCGGTCGGTCTGCAGTACGGCGTGCCGCTGGAGACGTACGTCTCCAAGTTCACCAACATGCGGTTCGAGCCGGCCGGGATGACGGACGACCCGGACGTACGGATGGCGCAGTCGATCGTCGACTACATCTTCCGCCGTCTCGCCCTGGACTTCCTGCCCTTCGAGACCCGCTCCGCGCTCGGCATCCACTCGGCCGAGGAGCGCCAGCGCCACCTGGACACCGGTTCGTACGAGCCGGTCCTCGACCTCGACGTCGACGGTGTCCTCGACGCGGAGGGCCTGACTCCGGCGGCTCCGTCCCGTCCGGCCGCGTCGCAGCAGGCCACCGCTGCGGCGGCCAAGCCGGCCGTGGTCCCGGCGCCCAAGGAGGCGCACACCTCGGCCGAACTGGTCGAGATGCAGCTCGGCATCAGCGCCGACGCACCGCTCTGCTTCTCCTGCGGTACGAAGATGCAGCGGGCCGGGTCCTGCTACATCTGCGAGGGCTGCGGCTCCACGAGCGGCTGCAGCTGAGCCGCCACGCGGTGACGAGGTAGTCCCGTAACACTGAGGGGCGGTGGGCCGAAGCGGCCCGCCGCCCCTTGGGCGGTGCGGCGCGCTCAGCCTCCGTACCCCCTCCTTCTCGGTCCTCGACCGCCGCCCCGGACCGTCAGCCGCCGCCCATCAGGGCGCCGAACGACTGGGGGTCCGTGTCGAAGCCGTGCACGACCGGACGGAACTGCCAGGTGCCGCCGGCCTCCCGGGTGAACTCCGCGAAGGTCGCCGCCGTCGCGGCGGCCACCCCGGCGAAGTCGTGCTCCGACAGCTCCGTGTACCCCTCCGCCAGCCGGACCGAGGTGTTGGCTATGTCCCCGAACGTCCGGCGGCCGTTCTGCTGCTGGATGGCCACACCCACGACCACGCGGCGGTAGTCCGCCCCCAGCCGGTCCAGCTCCAGGGTCATCTCCTCGTCGGAGCCGAAGCCCTGGCCCGTACGGCTCTCGCGGTCCAGCGTGATCGTCCCGTCCGGGGAGCGGCTGCCGAAGTGGACCAGATAGGCGGGTGTGCCCGGGGCGTCCGCCGTGTAGGTCGCCGCGATGAGATCCAGGTCATGGGCGGGCCGGCCCATCGGGCTGGGATCCCATTTGAGGGTGACCTCGACCTTGGACACTCCCCGGTTGAAACTGCTCACCAGTCCTCCCCCTCCTCGGAATCGGTGCGGATGTCCGGACCTGGTACACCAGGCTAGACGGCGCCACTGACAACCCGGCGCCGCATCTGGCCAGTTGACGCCACCTTGGCCGATACTCGACGGATCCGGCGGTGCCACGGGGTGGCCGCCGCGTCCCGAACGGGGCGTGACCCGTGCCACGTTCCGCCCCCGTACGATGGCGCCGTGCTGGTCAAGTGGATTCGCTGCACCGTGATCGACCGTCGAGGCTTCGAACGCGGGCAGCGGAAATGGGCGGGGTTGCTCGGTGAGCCGGGGTTCCGGGGGCAGGGCGGGGGATGGAGCAGGTCGCGGCCGGGTGTCGTCCATGTCTTCACGTTCTGGGAGAGCCGTGCGTTCTACGACTCGTTCATGGCGCGCTCGCACGACCGGCTCTCCGCCTCGCAGTCCGGCACGTACAAGGACATCCAGGTCAAACTCTTCGACTACCGCTTCGACGTGAAGACCGGCTTCGAGCCCCGCTTCACCGACGCGGACGTGGTGCGCGTCGCGCACTCCCGGGTGCACGAGGAACGGGTGGAGCACTTCGCCCTCATGCAGGAGAAGGTGTGGAACCCCGCGATGGCCGGTTCGCCGGGGATGGTGCGCGGGCTCTTCGGAGAGGCGCCCGGCCATGAGTTCATCGTCCTGTCCATGTGGCAGTCGGCGGCCGAGCACGGCAAGTACCGCGTCGAGCGGGTCGAGCGGCTGACGCTGCGCGCCCAGACGGCCACCGACGTCGCGGCGCTGGCCGGGGACGTCATCGATCTGGAGCCGTCCTGGACGGTGTGAACGGCGGTGTGGACGAGGGGCGGACCAGGGCGTGGACGAGGGGGTGCCGGACGGCGTGACCGGCGGCCCGGCCGACGGTGCGCGCGGGGTGCCGGGCCCGCCCGGCTACGCCGGATGGGCGCCCGGAGTGCCGGGCGGTCGCACGGTGCGGAGCCGGGCGATCTAGGGTCGTGTCATGGCACGACCGCGGCGCATTGTCCTTGTCCGGCACGGTGAATCGGAAGGCAACGCAGATGACACGGTGTACGAGCGCGAGCCCGACCATGCCCTGAGGCTGACCGAGAAGGGCCGCAGACAGGCCGAGGAGACGGGGGTACGGCTGCGCGAGCTGTTCGGCCGCGAGCCGGTCAGCGTCTTCGTCTCGCCGTACCGCCGTACCCACGAGACCTTCGAGGCGTTCGGGCTCGACCCCGGCCAGGTGCGGATACGCGAGGAGCCCCGGCTGCGCGAGCAGGACTGGGGGAACTGGCAGGACCGTGAGGACGTACGCCTCCAGAAGGCGTACCGCGACGCGTACGGGCACTTCTTCTACCGCTTCGCCCAGGGGGAGTCCGGGGCCGACGTCTACGACCGTGTCGGGGCCTTCCTGGAGTCCCTGCACCGCAGCTTCGAGACGCCCGACTCGCCGGAGAACGTCCTGCTGGTGACCCACGGGCTGACCATGCGGCTGTTCTGCATGCGGTGGTTCCACTGGTCGGTCGCGGAGTTCGAGTCGCTGTCCAACCCCGGCAACGCGGAGTACCGGATCCTGCTGCTGGGCCCCGACGGCCGCTACACCCTGGACCGGCCGTTCGAACAGTGGCGTGTCCCGGAGCCGTACGGCCGCACGGGATAAACCCGCGCCGAACCGGCCCGTACCGGCTAAAATCCCCGCTCGATGACCTCTGATTCCGTTGATTCCGTATCCGGCCGGCGCTTCGAACGCGCCCTCGC
Organism: Streptomyces sp. NPDC056987; assembly: GCF_042673865.1. Taxonomy (NCBI): domain Bacteria; kingdom Bacillati; phylum Actinomycetota; class Actinomycetes; order Kitasatosporales; family Streptomycetaceae; genus Streptomyces; species Streptomyces sp. NPDC056987. The sequence goes on along the minus strand of NZ_JBHURV010000024.1, from coordinate 86,900 downwards.
CAGCCTGCGGGGGCTGGCCGTGGGAGACGCCCTGGGCTCCCAGTTCTTCGTACCCGCGAACTATCCGCTGCTGAAGCGCCGGGAGCTGCCGCCCGGCGACTGGCAGTGGACCGACGACACCGAGATGGCCGCGTCGGTGCTGGCCGTGCTGGCCGCGCACCACCGGGTCGACCAGGACGCCCTCGCGCGCTCCTTCGCCGAGCACCACGACTTCGACCGTGGCTACGGGCCCGCCGTGAACCGGATGCTCCGGCTGATCAGGGAGGGCGGTGACTGGCGCGAGCTGGCCGCCGGACTCTTCGACGGCCAGGGCTCCTGGGGCAACGGCGCCGCGATGCGGATCGCGCCGCTCGGCGCCTGGTACGCGGACGACCCCGAGCAGGCCACGCACCAGGCCGAGATCTCCGCGTACACCACCCACCAGCACCGCGAGGCGGTGACGGGCGCCATGGCGGTGGCCGCGGCGGCCGCGCTCGCCGCCGCCCCGGGCGGGCCGCCCACGGCGGAGTCGCTGCTCGACGGGGTGGTGGCGCTGGTGCCGCGCAGCGCGGTCGGGGCGGGGCTGCGCCGGGCGCGGGACATGCTGGACTACGACGACCCGGGCACCGTCGCCGCCGTGCTCGGCAACGGGCGGCGCACCTCCGCGCACGACACCGTGCCGTTCGCCCTCTGGTCTGCGGCGCGGGGGCTCGGCGACTTCGAGCGGGCCTTCTGGACGACGGCGCGGGCCGGCGGCGACGTCGACACCAACTGCGCCATCGTCGGGGGAGTGGTCTCGGCCGCCGGGGCGAGCGGGGCGCCGCCGGGGCACTGGCGGAGGCGTACGGAGGCGCTGCCGGGGTGGCTGCCGGGGGCCGCCGCGTCCTGAGGGGCCGCGTCCTGACGGGCCGCCTCGGGGCGGGACGTTCCGCCCCGAGGCGGCCGGGAGGGGCGGTTTACGCGGCGTATGCGCCGTTCATTGTCACGGCCCTGCCACAGCCGCCCTCCCGGAGGCATGCCTCGCCGAAAGCTGTGCTTACCCTTTCGGCCACGCCGCCGTGTTGATCTTCGACCGGCGCGCGCCGATCGAGACACCGGGTGCCGCGCTCCGCTCCTCCGCGGCGAACGGGCCCGGTCGGGAGGGGGTCCCGTGACAGATTCACCGTCCAGAACCGGGCCGGCCGCGGAGCCGGACCCGTCGCCGGAAGCCGAGGCAGCAGCCCAAGCCGAGGCAGAAGGAGAAGCCGGAGCAGGAGTCGAAGCAGGAGCCAAAGCCCAAGCCAAAGGCGAACCGCGGGACGCGGTCGAGCCGTCGTCCGCCGCGCGGACCCGCGCCCACGGCGAGCATCACCAGGGCGCCGTGCCCCCGCCGGACCCCGCGCGCCAGTACCGCGAGCCGTGGCAGCAGTGGCAGCCCCGGCGCGAACCACCCGCCTGGCAGGCCGAGGTGAGGCCCGAGCCGCCCGCCCGGATCAGGACCGCCACCCTGTGGTCGTCCCTGGCGACCGCCCTGCTCAGCGCCCTGCTGCTGCGCGACGGGATCGGCCTGAACCTGCTGTTCGTGGCCGTCCCCGCCGCTCTCGCGGCCTTCTTCGCCGCCCGGGCCGCGGGTCGGCTGCCGCGCCCCTGGACGCTGGTCTGGGCGGGCGGCGGACTCGTGCTGCTGGCCGTGCCCGCGCTGCGCGACGCGGGCCTGCCCGTCTTCCTCGCCGTCGTCTCCGCCGTGGCGCTCGGCGCGCTGGCGCTGCACGGGAGCCGCACCTGGCCGGGGGTGCTCCTCGGGCCCGTGGGACTGGTCGGCGCGGTCGGCCCCGGCACCGTCTGGGCCCTGCGCGGTCTGCGCGAGCGCGCGGGCGGAACCCGCGGCCGGGTGGTCCCCGTACTGCGCGCGCTCGCGGTCGCCGGCGTCCTGCTGATCGTGTTCGGCACGCTCTTCGCGAGCGCCGACGCCGCGTTCGCCGAACTCCTCGGCTCCCTCACCCCCGACGTCTCCGACTCCGGGGCACCCTGGCAGCTTCTCCTCTTCGGGCTCGGCCTCCTCGGCGCCCTGGCCGCCGCGCACACCGCCGCGTCGCCGCCGCGCTGGGACCGGGTGACCGTACGGCCAGGGAAGGCCCGGGGCCGTACGGAATGGGCGCTTCCGCTGATCGTCCTCAACCTGCTCTTCGCGGCCTTCATCGCCGTCCAGCTCGTGGTGCTCCTCGCCGGATACGACGCGGTGGCGGCGGAGACCGGGCTGACGCCCGCCCAGTACGCGCGCCAGGGCTTCTGGCAGCTCCTGTGGGTCACGCTGCTCGTCCTGGTGGTGATCGTGGCGGCCATCCGGTGGGCCCCGCGCGGCGGGGCGCGCGACGCCGTACTGGTCCGCGCGGTACTGGGCACCCTCTGCGTGCTCACCCTCGTCGTGGTCGCCGCCGCGCTGCGCCGGATGGACCTGTACGTCGACGCCTTCGGCCTGACCCGGCTGCGGGTCTCCGTGACGGCGATGGAGCTGTGGCTCGGGCTGGTGATCGTCCTGATGCTGGTGGCCGGCGCCACGAAGGGCCGCTGGCTGCCGCGCGCCGTCGCCGCGAGCGCCGGGGCCGGCGTCCTCGCCTTCGGCCTGGTCTCGCCGGACGCGCTGGTCGCGGAGCGGAACGTACAGCGGTACGAGCGCACCCACAAGATCGACGTCGAGTACTTCCGCGAGTTGTCCGCCGACGCGGTACCGGCGCTGGACCGGCTCCCCGAGCCGCTGCGCTCGTGCGCCCTGCGCGGCATCGCCGACGGCCTGGGGCCCGGGGACGAGCCCTGGTACGCGACCAGCCTGGCCGAGAGCCGGGCCCGCGACCTGCTGGCGGAGCGCGGCGTACGGAGCGATGCGACCTGCCCGGGGGAGAACCGCTACCGGTGGTGAGACCGGGCGCCGCAGGTGACGGGATCCGGGTCTGACGCCGCCGCGCGTCGGACCCGCGTGCCCCCGGATGCCCCGCGAACTCCGCCCGCGCGGGGGCGTGCTGGGCGGGTTCGCGGTGATGTGCCCGACTCCCCGGCGCCGTACGGCCGGTACCCGGTCTGTCGTGTGGCGTGCGGGCGGCGTAACCTGGCAGGTGCCATGCCGTACGAACCACCCACGCACACCGTTGAGCGCTCGCTGCGCGCCACCACGGACGCCAGGATCATCGCCGGCGTCGACGAGGTCGGACGCGGAGCGTGGGCAGGTCCGGTCACGGTGTGCGCGGCCGTCACCGGACTGCGCAGACCCCCGGCGGGTCTCACCGACTCCAAGCTCATCACCCCCAAGCGCCGTACGGAGCTGGCCGATGAACTGGAGGCGTGGGTCACGTCGTACGCCCTCGGGCACTCCTCCCCGGAGGAGATCGACGCCCTCGGGATGACCGCGGCACTCAGGCTCGCCGCCGTACGCGCCCTGGAGGCGCTGCCGGTACGGCCCGACGCGGTGATCCTGGACGGCAAGCACGACTATCTCGGAGGACCCTGGCGGGTGCGTACGGTCATCAAGGGCGACCAGTCCTGCGTCTCCGTGGCGGCCGCCTCGGTGCTCGCCAAGGTGCGCAGGGACGCGATGATGGCCGAACTGGGCGCCGGGTCCGAGGAGTACGTACCCTTCGCGTTCGGCGCCAACGCCGGTTACCCCTCACCGGTGCACCGGGCGGCGCTGGCGGAGTGGGGGCCGACGGCGCACCACCGGCTCTCGTGGTCCTATCTCGACGCGCTGCCCCGGTGGCGGCACCTCAAGAAGGTCCGGGTCCCCGAACAGGTCGCCGCTATGGAAGGCGGGGGCCAACTCGGCTTCGATTTCTGACCGTCGACCATCCGACACCGGACCGTCCGGCGTCCGGAGCATCCGGCTCCGGAACGTTCGGCTCCGGAACATCCGGCCTCGGAACGTGAGACTTCCGGTACGGGTCCTCTCCGGGTCACCCCGGTGACCCGTCCGGCGAACCCCGCCCGGGTGCCTCACGGCCTCGGGCACGGGCACGAATGAGCCCACCCACCGATGCTTTTCGCACCGGTGTTTGATAGACATCCAGTCATGCCTCTCATCCCTCAGGAGCCTCAGATTCACGAGAGAGCCCAGGGTCCCAGCGCCACGCCGGCCACCGGTCGCACCGCTTCGACCCCCCGTCCCGTACCCGGTCCGCGTCCCGTACCCGGGCCGCGTTCCGCGACGACACCGAGGCCCGGACGTCCGGGTCCCGGTCCCGCGAGGCCCGCGCCGCCGGCGCAGCGCTCGCACAGCTCCGCCGGTCAGCCGAAGGCGTCCGGCACCGCCGACTCCGCCCCTTCCACCTCTTCCACCGCCCCCCAGGTCCAGGTGATCCCGGCTCCGGTGGGCGGCGCGCTGGACGCCGCCGAGGAGGCGATCGACCTGCTGCTGGACGCGGGCCGGGCGCCGGGCGACATCCTGGTGCTCACCACCGGCGAACAGCACCCGTGGGCCACCCACGAGCTGTCGTTCGGCGAGAGCGCGTACTGGGCCCAGCACGACGCCCGCGAGGACGTGTTCTTCGCGGACGCCGCCGCCGTCTCCCGCGCGCAGTCCCGGCCCGTCGTGGTCGTCGCCGTCAACGGTGGCGGTGACGCCGCCGTCGCCAAGGCGCTGCCCCTGGCCCGCTCGCGGGCCACCGCGCTGCTCGTCGTCTGCGGCGACGCCGAGCGGATCAACGCCGTGCTCGGCGCGGGCGTCTGAGCCGGGCGCCATCCGGCGCGTCCGCCGGGAGCGGTCACGCCGGTACGTCCGGTACGTTCCGACGGTGACCCGGCCGCCTCTTTCAGGAGGGTGGCCGGGCCGCTTCGGAGAGCCGTCCGCGGGGGATGCGCGCGGCGGCCGCTCCGCCCTCGGCGGGCGGCCGTTCAGCGGGCGGCGGTACGGCGCAGCGCCTCGACCGCGCCACCACCGCCCCGCAGGGGTGACATGACGGGATCGGCCGCCGTCTCCGCGAGGCTCGCCGGGGGCGAGTCCGAGCTGGGGCGACGGCCCCCGCGGCCCTCGCCCAGTACCTGCCAGCCGCCGCGTGTCAGCGTGATGTACGCGCCGCAGCGCAGCCCGTGCAGCGTGCACGCGTCGCGCAGCCCCCACATCCAGGCGCCGTCCTCCTCCGTCCAGCGCTCGTCGCCCTCGCGGCAGTAGAGCAGCACGGCCGTGCGCACCGGCGTGCGCCGACGCAGATCGTGCGGGATGACCCGACGCAGGTGTGCCAGCAGCGCGTTGCGGAACTCCCAGCCGTCCACGGGCGCGGCGCGTGGCACGAACGACGCGCTGGCGGCCAGCCGTTCCTCGGGATCGAGCACGGCCACCACGGCGGTCGCCGGGGTCGGCGCGTGCCGGCTGTGCAGACCGCTGACGACCTCACGGGGATTGCGCAGGAGCGGAATCCCGGCGGCGGCCCACTCGGCGGGTTCGAGCATTCTGGCGAGGCGGCTGACGGAAGCGGCCTGACCGTTGATCGAAGTGGCTGTGGACGGAGCGAATCCGAAGGTCACGTTCCTCCCTTCGCATACGCGCCCACAATGCGGGCAGGGTCGGGTGGGGACGCGCCGCGGCACAGCCCTTGCGGAGCGCGAGGAGACCGTGCGGGGGCACTTCCAATTCTCACCGGCACGGGGGCGTGCGGCAACGAGCAATTGGCGCCGCTGGTGGGAATGGAGGGGTTTGACCGCTATATACCCGCGCGGTCCCCGCCGTGCCGCGCTCCATGTGCTGAAGCTCCGGCTCCGGTTCAGCTCTGAACGGCGAGGACCAGCGGAAAGACACCCTCGGCCCCGGCCCTGCGGAGCAGCCGGGTGGCCACCGCGAGCGTCCATCCGCTCTCCGAGAGGTCGTCGACGAGCAGGACGGGCCCGCCGGCCGCCGCCAGCGCCGCCGCCAGCTCCGGGGGCACGGTCAGCGACTCGTGCAGACCTCGCACCCGCTGCGCGCCGTTGGTGCGGGAGATCCGGGTGTCGGCGGCCCCCGGCGCGTACGCGACCGCACCGAGCAGCGGCATCCTGCCGATCTCCGAGATGCGGGCGCCGAGCGAGTCCACCAGCCGGGGCCTGGCGCGGGAGGCGACCGTGACCACACCGACCGGACGGGGCGGCGCGTCCTCGGCGCCGGAGGCCCAGCCGCCCGGGCCCTTCGCCCAGTCGGCGAGCACACTCACCACGGCGCCCACCACGTCGTCGGGCACCGGACCGTCGGTGGCGCGCGCCGCCAGCATCGGGCGGAGCCGGTTTCCCCAGCCGATGTCGGAGAGGCGCCCCAGGGCCCGGCCCGGGAAGGACTGCTCCCCGGGCGCGATCCGCCCCTTGAGGGAGACCCCGACCGCGGCGAGGCCGGTCGGCCACATCTTGCGGGGCTCCATCTCCACCCCGGGCCTGCCCAGCTCGCCGCGGGCGGCGTCGAGCGCGGCGGCGGTCACCTTGGCCTCGAAGCGCGTCCCCGCGCAGTTGTCGCACCGTCCGCAGGCCACCGCCTCCTCGTCGTCGAGCTGACGCCGCAGGAACTCCATCCGGCACCCCGTCGCCGACGCGTAGTCACGCATCGCCTGCTGCTCGCTCTCCCGCTGCCGCGCCACCCACGCGTACCGCTCCGTGTCGTACACCCACGGCCGGTCCGTCGACGTCCAGCCGCCCTTGACGCGGTGCACCGCCCCGTCCACGTCCAGCACCTTGAGCATCGTCTCCAGCCGGGTCCGCCGCAGCTCCACCAGCGGCTCCAGGGCCGGCAGCGACAGCGGCTTGTCGGCGCGCCCCAGCACGTCGAGCGTGCGGCGGACCAGCTCCTCCGGCGGGAAGGCCACCGACGCGAAGTACTCCCAGATCGCCTCGTCCTCCTTGCCCGGCAGCAGCAGCACCTCGGCGTGGGCCACCCCGCGCCCCGCGCGCCCCACCTGCTGGTAGTAGGCGATGGGGGAGGAGGGCGAGCCGAGATGGACCACGAAGCCGAGATCGGGCTTGTCGAACCCCATGCCCAGCGCGGACGTCGCCACCAGCGCCTTCACCCGGTTCCCCAGCAGATCGTCCTCGGCCTGCTGCCGCTCCGCGTTCTCCGTACGACCGGTGTACGAGGCGACGGTGTGCCGGCACTGCCGCAGGTAAGCCGTGACCTCCTCCGCCGCCGCGACCGTCAGGGTGTAGACGATCCCCGATCCCGGCAGCTCGCCGAGGTGGTCGGCCAGCCACGCCAGCCGGTGCGCCGCGTCCGGCAGCCGCAGCACATGGAGGCTGAGGCTCTCCCGGTCCAGCGGCCCGCGCAGCACCAGCGCGTCCGTCCCGGCGCCCGTGCCCAACTGCTCGGCGACATCGGCGCTCACCCGGGAGTTGGCCGTGGCTGTGGTGGCGAGCACCGGGACACCGGCCGGCAGCTCCGCGAGCATCGTGCGCAGCCGCCGGTAGTCGGGGCGGAAGTCATGGCCCCAGTCCGAGATGCAGTGTGCCTCGTCGACCACCAGCAGGCCCGTCGCCGCCGAGAGGCGGGGCAGCACCTGGTCGCGGAAGTCGGGGTTGTTGAGCCTCTCCGGGCTGACCAGCAGCACGTCGACCTCGCCCGCGGACACCTCGTCCTGGATCGTGTCCCACTCCTCCGCGTTGGACGAATTGATCGTCCGGGCGCGGATCCCGGCCCGCGCGGCGGCCTCCACCTGATTGCGCATCAGCGCGAGGAGCGGCGAGACGATCACGGTCGGGCCCGCGCCCCGCTGCCGCAGCAGCGACGTCGCCACGAAATACACCGCGGACTTGCCCCACCCCGTGCGCTGGACGACCAGCGCGCGGCGCCGGTCGGCGACGAGCGCCTCGATGGCCCGCCACTGGTCCTCGCGCAGCCGGGCGGTGCCGGTGGCGTCACCGACCAGGCGGGCGAGGACGGAGTCGGCGGAGGCCCGGAGCGCGGCGCGGTCTGCGTTGGTCATGGCCCCATGCAACCCGATGGGTCCGGCAAACCGCGAATGGCGCCGGCGACCTGTGGACAAGTTATCCACAGGCCCGAGCGGGATCCGGCGGAATCCGGCACGGTCGAGCCATGAACACGCACCGCGAACACCACGAACCGGCCGGATCCGCCGCCGAGCAGCCGATCACCCTGCGCAGCCCCGGCGAGCTCGCCGACGCCCTGCCCTATCTCCTCGGATTCCATCCCTCCGACTCCGTCGTCATGGTCGCCCTGCACGGCGAGCGAGGACGCTTCGGCGGGCGGCTCAGGCTGGGCATCCCGCGCTCGCCCGCGGAGTGGCCGCCCGTCGCCGACCAGCTCGCCGAGTGCCTGATCGAGGGCAGCGAGCGCCGCGGCTCCCGCCCCGACGCCATCGTCGCCTTCCTCTGCCAGGACCCGGGCGCGGACGAGACGGGCCGGCAGGTGATGGAGCGGCTGCGCCCCCTCGCCCAGCGGCTGCGCACCGCGTGCGGTGCCCTCGACGTCCCCGTGCACGAGGTCCTCTGCATCTCAGACGGCCGCTTCTGGTCCTACTGCTGCCCCGACCCGCGCTGCTGTCCGCCGGAGGGGACCGGCCTCGCCCTGCCGGGCACCTCGGTGATGGCCGCGGCCGCCGCGTACGCCGGGGTCCAGGTGCGCGGTTCGCTACGGGAGATGGAGGCGCGGCTGGCGCCCTGGACCGACCCGGCCGCCGTCATCGCGCAGGAGCGGGCGCTCGACCACGCGGGCGCCTCGCTCGTGCCGAGGATCCTGATCGAGGGGAGCAGGGAGAAGGTCGGCGCCGAGACGCTGACGCTGGCCCGCTCCCTGATGGAACGGCTGGGCGGTACGCCGACCGGCGGGACCGGCGGGACCGGCGGGACCGGCGCGGACGCCGAGGACGACCGGCTCATCACGGACGACGAGGCCGCGGCCGTCCTTCTCGGCCTCCAGGACCGGGTGACCCGGGACCGGGCCGCGGAGTGGATGGAGGGGCCGGACGCCGCACCCGCGTTACGGCTCTGGCGCGCGCTGTCCCGCCGCTGCGTCGGCCCGTACGCGGAACACGCGACCGCGCCGCTCACCCTGGCCGGCTGGGTCGCCTGGTCCACCGGGGACGACCCGGGCGCCCGGGTGGCCCTCGGGCTCGCGCTGCGGCTCGATCCCCGGTATGTCTTCGCCCAGTTGCTCCACCAGGCGTGCAACGAGGGGCTGGACCCCGAGACGCTACGCCGTTGTCTGCGCGAGGAGCGGGTCGCCCGCGCGCTGCCCGGCCCGCGCGCCACGAGCCGCCGGACCAAGCCGCGGGCCGCGCGTCCGCCCGCGCCGCGGAGGGTCCCCGAGCCGAAGCGGCCGCGCCCCGGCGCCGGGGCGGCGCGCGGCCGGGACGTCGCGGTACGGCGCGGCGGACAGCGCGGGACCAGGAGCGGGCGATGACGGCGGGCGGCGGCGGTGACGGCCCGGAAGTAGTGGGCGTGAATGACGGAAGGAGTGTTTATCGTCAGGCAGACGCCTAAGATCGCGGCATGTCGCCCTACGACCCCTCGGCCTACCCGGCATTCGCCGTCACCGTTGATCTGGTGGTGCTCACCGTCCGCCGTCACGCGCTCTGCGCGCTGGTCGTGCGGCGCGGAGAGCCGCCCTTCCAGGGACGGTGGGCGCTGCCCGGCGGCTTCGTCAAGGCCGACGAGGACCTCGCGGGCGCGGCGGCGCGCGAACTGGTGGAGGAGACCGGGCTCTGCGCCCACGACCCGGTCTCGCCGGCCCCCGGGAACGCCGCGCACCTCGAACAGCTCGCCACGTACGGCGATCCCGGGCGCGATCCCCGGATGCGGGTGGTCAGCGTGGCGCACCTCGCGCTCTCGCCCGACCTGCCCGCGCCCCGGGCCGGGGGCGACGCCAACAACGCCCGCTGGGCCCCGGTCGACGCGCTGCTCGGCCAGGAGGGCGGCTTCGGCCGGGAGGACGAGCAGCCCGCGCAACTCGCCTTCGACCACGCGCGGATCCTCGCGGACGGGGTGGAGCGCGCCCGCTCCAAGATCGAGTACTCCTCGCTCGCCACGGCGTTCTGCCCGTCCGAGTTCACCGTCGGCGAGCTGCGCAGGGTGTACGAGGCCGTGTGGGGCGTGGTGCTCGACCCCCGCAACTTCCACCGCAAGGTCACCGGCACCCCGGGCTTCCTGGTCCCGTCCGGGGGCACCACCACCCGTCAGGGCGGTCGGCCCGCACAGCTGTTCAGGGCCGGCGGGGCCACCGTACTCAACCCGCCGATGCTGCGCCCCGAGGTCTGACGTGTGCGGTGCCGGCGGGTGAGATCCGGCGGGTGAGATGCGGTGTCCGAGGTCCGACGGGCGGAACTCGAACGGGCGCCCTTGACTGGCGAATCGGACATATCGCGTTATCGTGCTGCGGTACCGCTGCCGTCGTGCGGTCTCACCTCCTTGCGAGAGAAGCGATGCTCCAGGCCATCGGACTGACCAGTGCCCCCCGCCGGGACCTCACGCCCGCCGTGGACGATCTGACCTTCGAGGCGCGACCCGGCTCGGTCACGGCGCTCCTCGGTGCCCCCGGCGCGGGCAAGACCACCGCGCTCCGGCTGATGCTCGAACTCGAACCGGGCCGCGGCGTCACCTACTTCCGCGGACGTCCGCTCCACCGGGTCGCCCACCCGGCCCGCGAGATCGGGGTGCTCCTCGGCGACGTGCCCGGTCATCCCGCGCGCACCGTCCGCGGCCAGCTCAAGCTGGTCTGCGCCGCCGCCGGTGTGCCCGCCTCCCGCGCCGACGAACTCCTCGACGTCGTCGGGCTCGCCCCCCTGCGCGACGAACGGCTCGGCTCCCTGTCGCGCGGCACGGACCGCAGACTCGGCCTCGCCGTCGCGCTGCTGGGCGATCCGCACACCCTGCTGCTCGACGCGCCGTCCGCGGAGCTCTCGACGCGCGAGAGGAACTGGCTGCACGGACTGCTGCGCGCCCACGCGGGGCAGGGCGGCACCGTGCTCTACACCACGGACGACCCCAAGGAGGCCGCCCGGGCCTCGGACCGCGTCGTCACCCTCGACGAGGGCCGGCTCGTGGCCGACCAGGACACCGCCGCCTTCGCCCGTACCCGCCTGCGGCCCCGCGTCGCCGTCCGGACCCCGCACGCCGCCCGGCTCGCCGACGCGCTGAACCGCGAGGCCCGCGCCGGGCGGCGCTCCGTCGAAGTGGTCGCCGAGGCGGGCAGCCTGCTCACCGTCTACGGCAGCAGCTGCCCGGAGATCGGGGAGACCGCCTTCCGGCACGGCGTCCTCGTCCACCGGCTCGCCGACGAGACCGGCGACATGGGCCCCACGCCCGCCCCCGCTCCCGCCGTTGCCTCCGCCTCCGCCGTTGCCCCGGCTCCCGCCCCTGCCTCCGCCCCGGCTCCCGTACCCGCCCCCGCCCCTGCCCCCGCTCCCGTGCATGCCTCCGCCCCGGCTCCCGCCCTTGCCCCTGCCGGCACCACCGTTCCCATCCCCGGCCCGGCCTGCGCGCCCGTGCCCGGTCCCGGCGTCGCCCCGGAGGCCCGCGCGGGAACCCGGCCCCCCGCCCGTCCTGTCGCGGACCCCCGTCCCCGTACCGGCCGTCCCCGCGCCGGCGAACCCGCCCGGCTGCCGTCGCCACTGCCCGGGCGTCCGGTCCGCTCCCCGCTCCGGCCCGTCCGCTACGAACTGCGCCGCATGTTCGGCGTGCGCACCGCGCCGCTGATCATGGCCGCCGCGCTCGTCGCGTCCGTCGCCCTCGCCGTGCCCCTCGCCCGCACCGGCGGGACCCCGCTGCCCGGACTGCTCGCCGCCTGGCCCGTGATCCTGCCGCTGCCGCCCGCCGTCCTCGGCGCCGGTCTGCTCGGCGCGCTCTCCTTCGGCGACGAGTTCCGCCACCCCACCCTCGGGAGCGCGCGCGGCACCGTTCCGCGCCGCCTCGCCCTGCTCCTCGCCAAGCTCGCCGTCACGGCCGCCGTGGCCCTCTTCCTCGCGTTCCTCGCGGTACTGGCCGACGGCGCGGCGCTACGCCTCGTGTACGGCGCCGCCGCCTTCCCTGTTCCCTCCAACTGGGCTTCTCTGTCAGCGGGTTGGGCCGGACTGGCGGTCGGCTGCGCCTGGGCCGGGCTGCTCGGTGCCGGGGTCTTCCGGATCACGATCGCGGGCATGGCCGCCGTGGTCGCCGTACCGACGCTGGTCGGTCCGCTGATCCAGAAGGTGTTCGCCGGGCCGTCCGTGCGCTCGGTCGCCGGACTCCCGGGCAGACTGCGGGACCTGGCCTGGCCGGCTTGGCCCGGCCAGGCCGACCTGTGGCTGACGGCGACGCTCAAGCTCGCGTCCCAGCCCGTCGCGGCGGCGCTCACCCTGTCGTTGTCGGCCCTGCTCTGCGCGTATCTGCTCACCGGCCTTCGCCGCAGGCCCCGTTGGTGACCATGTACGACCGGAGAGTCACCTCCTGGCCGTAACTCCCCTGATAACGCCCGCTTCTTTCCGATAAGGCGTCAATCGAAGGGCGGGCGCCGATCACCCTTTCGTGTGCTTTTCACCAAAGACCTCAAGGCGCGTGGAGGCAACGCCGACAAAGGATGCGTGAGTACCCTTGCGCACACCATGATGACCGCCGCCCGCTCCGCCGAGTCCGGCCTCGCCGAACCCGGTGAACTCGACCGCTACCCCTTCGCCGAGGCACCCGGCGCCGACCGTATGGCCGCACCTGTCTGGGACGGCGCCGATACCGATCTGGGCCGCGTGGGACGGCGTACGACAAGCAGCCGGGGCCGCGGACTGCACGGCCAACTCGTCCAGCAGCTCGGACAGATGATCGTCTCCGGTGATCTGGGCGCCGACCGGCCGCTCGTTCCCGAGGAGATCGGCCAGCGCTTCGAGGTCTCCCGCACGGTGGTGCGGGAGTCGCTGCGCGTTCTTGAGGCGAAGGGACTCGTCAGTGCCCGGCCCAATGTCGGTACCCGGGTCCGGCCGGTCAGTGACTGGAACCTGCTCGATCCCGACATCATCGAATGGCGCGCTTTCGGGCCGCAGCGCGACGATCAGCGACGTGAGCTGAGCGAGTTGCGCTGGACGATCGAGCCCCTCGCCGCGCGGCTGGCGGCCGGCCACGGCCGGGCCGATGTGCAGCAGCGCCTCGCGGACATGGTCGGGATCATGGGCCACGCCCTCGCCCAGGGCGACGCGATCACTTTCGCGCGGGCCGACGCCGAATATCACTCCCTGCTGATCCAGCTCGCCGGCAACCGGATGCTGGAGCACCTCGCGGGCATCGTCTCGGCCGCCCTCCAGGTCTCCGGCGGTCCGGTGACCGGCTGTGACCGCCCCACGGAGGCGTCGCTCGACCACCACGCGCGGATCGTCGACGCCCTCGCCTCCGGGGACGCGCACGCCGCGGAATCGGCCATGCGCCAACTGCTCACCGTCCAGCCCGACGTGGAGCGTGTCGTGCCGGCGCCGCGCGAGCACTGAGCGCTCCCCGGGGCCAGGGCGTACGGGGAAGTACGCGTCGTGGGTGGGCGGGGGGGCCGGCGCCGCCGCCCCACCGGGGGGGGGGGGTTAAACCCGCAGGGCGCCGTTGGGCCCCTTTGGGGTGTGTAGGGGCCCCGG
>NZ_JBHURV010000024.1:0-73400 GCF_042673865.1 Streptomyces sp. NPDC056987 | reverse complement strand
CCGCCCCCGGGCTGGTGTCTTGCCTCGGGGGCCCGGCGTGGGGTAGCCGTGCCCGCCCTCGCCCGGGGGGCCCCGCGCCCTCCCGCGCGCCCCGCCCCCACGACGGTGGGGTGGTGAATCCCGCTTCTGGCCGCTTTGCCGCAATTGGGGTGTGACTCGGGCCACGTGGATTGGGCGTAACACTCCTGAAGGCAGGGCGATGACCTAAGAGGTGACAGCCGAGGAGGGAATACGACCGCCGCGTAGGGCGCTGTATTCACCTCTGAGGTCCAGCCCGCGCCGTCGGCGACATCCCCAGTCGACGGTCGTCGGCTCCGGCCCGATCATGGGCGGGGCCGGAAGCCGTTTCCATCGTTCCGAGAGGTTGTTCGTGTCGGCCAGCACATCCCGTACGCTCCCGCCGGAGATCGCCGAGTCCGAGTCTGTGATGGCGCTCATCGAGCGGGGAAAGGCTGATGGGCAGATCGCCGGCGATGACGTGCGTCGCGCCTTCGAGGCCGACCAGATTCCGCCAACCCAGTGGAAGAATGTTCTGCGCAGCCTCAACCAGATCCTCGAGGAAGAGGGTGTGACGCTGATGGTCAGTGCCGCGGAGTCGCCCAAGCGCACCCGCAAGAGCGTCGCAGCGAAGAGCCCGGTCAAGCGCACCGCCACCAAGACCGTCGCGGCCAAGACGACCGTGACCAGGACCGTCGCGGCCACCGCCGCCCCGACGGCGGAGGGCGTCGCCACCGCCGACGAGTCCGCCGCACCCGCCAAGAAGGCGGCGGCGAAGAAGACCGTCGCGAAGAAGGCGACCGTCAAGAAGACCGCCGCCAAGAAGACGACGGCGAAGAAGACCACGGGCAAGAAGGACGCCGACGAGATCGTCGACGGCGAGGAGCCGACCGAGGAGATCCAGGCGGGGAAGGGCGAGGAGGAGGAGACCGAGGGCGAGAACAAGGGCTTCGTCCTCTCCGACGACGACGAGGACGACGCGCCCGCGCAGCAGGTCGCCGTCGCCGGTGCCACCGCCGACCCGGTCAAGGACTACCTCAAGCAGATCGGCAAGGTCCCGCTCCTCAACGCGGAGCAGGAGGTCGAGCTGGCCAAGCGCATCGAGGCCGGTCTCTTCGCCGAGGACAAGCTGGCCAACGCCGACAAGCTCGCGCCCAAGCTCAAGCGTGAGCTGGAGATCATCGCCGAGGACGGCCGCCGCGCCAAGAACCACCTGCTGGAGGCCAACCTCCGGCTGGTCGTCTCGCTGGCCAAGCGCTACACCGGCCGCGGCATGCTCTTCCTGGACCTGATCCAGGAGGGCAACCTCGGTCTGATCCGCGCGGTCGAGAAGTTCGACTACACCAAGGGCTACAAGTTCTCCACGTACGCCACCTGGTGGATCCGGCAGGCGATCACCCGCGCCATGGCCGACCAGGCCCGCACCATCCGTATCCCGGTGCACATGGTCGAGGTCATCAACAAGCTCGCGCGCGTGCAGCGCCAGATGCTCCAGGACCTGGGCCGCGAGCCCACCCCGGAGGAGCTGGCCAAGGAGCTCGACATGACCCCCGAGAAGGTCATCGAGGTCCAGAAGTACGGCCGCGAGCCGATCTCCCTGCACACCCCGCTCGGCGAGGACGGCGACAGCGAGTTCGGTGACCTCATCGAGGACTCCGAGGCGGTCGTCCCGGCCGACGCCGTGAGCTTCACGCTCCTTCAGGAGCAGCTCCACTCGGTGCTCGACACGCTCTCCGAGCGCGAGGCGGGCGTGGTCTCCATGCGCTTCGGCCTCACCGACGGCCAGCCCAAGACGCTGGACGAGATCGGCAAGGTCTACGGGGTGACGCGTGAGCGCATCCGCCAGATCGAGTCCAAGACGATGTCGAAGCTGCGCCACCCGTCCCGGTCGCAGGTGCTCCGCGATTACCTCGACTAGCCCGACCTGATTCGACTGGCCCGACCCTTACCCCGACCCTGGGGTGACGCGCCAGAGGGCGCGCGAAGCACGGACGAAGACCCGGATGCCACCGAGCATCCGGGTCTTCGTCCTGTGCGCGGGGGTGCGGGACCCGTCCGGGTGACTGACTCTGGGTAGATCGTTGTCCACCGGAGAGTCAGGAGCCCGTATGCGTCGTTTCCTTGCCCGCGTGCCGACCGGAGGTCTGGCCGTGATCGCCGCGGGGGCCCTCGCGGCGCTCGGCGCGCCCGCTTCCGCCACCGCCGGCAGCGTGATCATCGGAGGGCAGCAGGTCCGGGCCGAGGACAACCCCTGGGTCGTCGCCCTCTCCAGCCGTGACCGGTTCGGGGGTACGCGGGCGGGTCAGTTCTGCGGGGGCGTGGTGGTGGCCCCGAAGAAAGTGCTGACCGCCGCCCACTGCATGGGCCGGGACGTTCTCGGCACCGCCCCGGAGTCCGTACGGGACCTGCGGGTGATCGCCGGGCGCGCGGGGCTGCGCGGCACGGGCGGCCAGGAGGTGTCCGTACGCTCCGTCCTGGTCGACCCGGCGTACGACGCGGGGACGAACGCGGCGGACCTCGCGGTGCTGACCCTGTCGCGGGCCCTGCCCGCGGCCTACGCGATCCGGCCGGCGGAGCCGGGGGATCCGGCCACCGCGCCGGGCGCCGCCGCGGTCTTCGGGTGGGGCGACACGACGGGCGGTGGCGCATACGCGAGCGCGCTGCGCTCGGCGCCCGTGAGGGTCCTCGCGGACCGGGAGTGCGAGCGGGCCTATCCGGGCGGCTCAGGGAGCCCTGGGGGCCGTTACGAGGCCACCACGATGCTCTGCGCGGGTGACCCCGCGGGAGGGCACGACGCGTGCCAGGGCGACAGCGGCGGGCCGCTGGTGGCGGAGGGGCGGCTCATCGGGCTCGTCTCCTGGGGCAGCGGCTGCGGACGGGCGGGGAGCCCCGGGGTCTACACCCGGGTCAGTACAGCGGTGGGCCCGGTCTCCGACGCCCTCGCGACCAGAAGGGCCGGCTGACGGGAGGCGGCAGGGGACACGGGAGGCGGTCCGGGGACAGGGGCGGGCGGAGGCATGAGAACGGGCGGCCACCCCGCACTGCTGCGGGGTGGCCGCCCATCGGCCGGTCAGCTGTCCGGCCCTTGGCTCGTCGTGTGGATGCGAGGTGTCAGCGTTCCTCTTCACCACCGCCGGCCGGGACGGCCGTCAGTCGGTCGGTCTCATCCTGTATTTCCGCGGCGATCTTCTTGAGTTCCGGCTCGAACTTGCGTCCGTGGTGGGCGCAGAAGAGCAGTTCACCACCGCTCGACAGGAGGACGCGCAGATAGGCCTGGGCGCCGCACCGGTCGCAGCGGTCAGCCGCCGTCAGGGGGCTCGCGGGGGTCAGAACAGTAGTCACGTCGCCTCTTCTCTAGCTCGACGAGCTGTCGTACCAGGGTCAACATCCAACCAGGCCGAAAACGTTCCCGCTCGCGGCTTTTCCTCGAAAAATTCTTCCGTCGTGGCTGGATGCTGGCGGTTGGCGGCGAATGGGCCGTATTGCATCGCTGGGCTTCGCACTACGGGTTTCGCGTTGCTTGCAGATTGTGGTCAGGCTGTGTGTCCTGCCCCGGCCGGCTTGCCGGTTGTTGATGAGGACGTGCCCGGAGCCTAAATGGTTCATGCCTGGAAGGGAACGTGATGTGTGCTTCACTCCCACGAGGGATCGAACACGCATGCGACCTTGGACTAGCATGAGAAATTCGCGAGGGTGGCGTGACAACGGCTCTACCAGGGCTCTGTACCCTCTGACCGGTGACAGACGCCGGGCCTTTACCCCACGGGGCCACATCTCAAATTCAGCGAGGAGCGAACCCGCGTGACCGCCGATACGTCCGTGCCGTCCACAGCGCTGCTGACAGCAGACCGTGACGGCTCCAACTACACCGCGCGGCACCTGCTCGTCCTTGAAGGACTCGAAGCGGTCCGCAAGCGCCCCGGAATGTACATCGGGTCGACCGACAGCCGCGGCCTCATGCACTGCCTCTGGGAAATCATCGACAACTCGGTCGACGAGGCCCTCGGCGGATACTGCGACCACATTGACGTGATCCTCCACGAGGACGGCTCGGTCGAGGTCAAGGACAACGGCCGGGGCATCCCCGTCGACGTCGAGCCCAAGACGGGGCTCTCCGGCATCGAGGTCGTGATGACCAAGCTGCACGCGGGCGGCAAGTTCGGCGGCGGCTCCTACGCCGCCTCGGGCGGTCTGCACGGCGTGGGCGCCTCCGTCGTCAACGCGCTCTCCGCCCGCCTCGACGTCGAGGTGGACCGCAACAGCTCCACCCACGCGATCAGCTTCCGGCGCGGTGTCCCCGGCATGTTCACCGAGCAGGGCCCCGACAGCCCCTTCGACCCTGCGAACGGGCTGCGCAAGGCGAAGCGGGTGCCCAAGACCCGTACCGGCACCCGCGTGCGCTACTGGGCCGACCGGCAGATCTTCCTCAAGGACGCCAAGCTCTCCCTGGAGACGCTGCACCAGCGCGCCCGCCAGACCGCCTTCCTGGTCCCCGGGCTGACCATCGTCGTCCGGGACGAGCGGGGACTCGCCGAGAACGAGGGCGGCCCGGTCGAGGAGACCTTCCGCTTCGACGGCGGCATCAGCGAGTTCTGCGAGTACCTGGCGCAGGACAAGGCCGTCTGCGACGTGCTGCGCCTCACCGGCCAGGGCACCTTCAAGGAGACCGTGCCGGTTCTCGACGACCGGGGCCACATGACGCCCACCGAGGTCACCCGCGAACTGGGCGTCGACGTCGCCCTGCGCTGGGGCACCGGGTACGACACGACGGTCAGGTCGTTCGTCAACATCATCGCCACCCCCAAGGGCGGCACCCATGTGAGCGGATTCGAACGTTCCCTGACCAAAACGGTCAACGAGGTGCTGCGCTCGGCCAAGATGCTGCGCGTCGCCGAGGACGACATCGTCAAGGACGACGCCCTGGAAGGGCTGACCGCTGTGGTCACCGTGCGGCTCGCGGAGCCGCAGTTCGAGGGGCAGACCAAGGAGGTCCTCGGCACCTCCGCGGCCAACCGGATCGTCGCCAATGTCATCGCCAAGGAGCTCAAGGAGTTCCTGACGTCGACGAAGCGCGACGCGAAGGCACAGGCCCGCGCCGTCCTGGAGAAGGCGGTCGCCGCCGCCCGCACCCGGATCGCGGCCCGCCAGCACAAGGACGCGCAGCGCAGGAAGACGGCGCTGGAGTCCTCCTCGCTGCCGGCCAAGCTCGCCGACTGCCGCAGCGACGACGTGGACCGCAGCGAGCTGTTCATCGTGGAGGGGGACTCCGCGCTCGGCACGGCGAAGCTCGCCAGGAACAGCGAGTTCCAGGCGCTGCTCCCGATCCGGGGCAAGATCCTCAACGTCCAGAAGGCGTCCGTCACGGACATGCTCAAGAACGCCGAGTGCGGGGCGATCATCCAGGTCATAGGGGCGGGCTCGGGCCGGACCTTCGACATCGACGCCGCCCGCTACGGCAAGATCGTGCTCCTCGTCGACGCCGACGTCGACGGCGCCCATATCCGCATCCTGCTGCTCACGCTCTTCCAGCGGTACATGCGGCCGATGGTGGAGGCGGGCCGTGTCTACGCCGCCGTACCGCCGCTGCACCGGATCGAGCTGGTCCAGCCCAAGAAGGGCCAGGACAAGTACGTGTACACGTACTCGGACAACGAGCTGCGCCAGACGCTGCTGGAGTACCAGCGGAAGAACATCCGGTTCAAGGACTCCATCCAGCGCTACAAGGGCCTCGGTGAGATGGACGCCGACCAGCTCGCGGAGACCACGATGGACCCGCGTCACCGCACCCTGCGGCGGATCAACATCGGCGACCTGGAGTCGTCCGAGCAGATCTTCGACCTGCTGATGGGCAACGAGGTCGCGCCCCGCAAGGAGTTCATCACCAGCTCCGCGGCGACCCTGGACCGCTCGCGCATCGACGCCTGACCGGCGCCGCTCGGGGCGCCGTCCGGGACACGGCCTCCACCCACGGGTGGAGACCGTGGCTCCACCCGTGACCAACCCCCGAGCCGATGCTGTGACCTGGGCTTTCTCCGTAACGTCGAGGGCGTTGAACTTCCTCGTCCCCGGAGGCCCTCGATGTCGTCCCTGTCGTCCCTGCCGTCCCTGGTCGACGCGCTCCTGATCGCCGCCGTGGTCGTCCTGGTGGTGGTGCGCCAGTTCCGGGCCCAGCGGGTGGCCGCGGGCGGGGGCCGCCCGTACGTGCTGCCGGTCGTTCTGGTCGTTCTCGCCCTGCGTCAGCCCGGACTGCTCGGCGCGCACGACCGGCCGCTCTCCCTGGTGCTGCTCGGCGTCGAGCTGGTGGTGGGCGTGGTGATGGGGGCCGGCTGGGCCTGGACCAGCCGGCTCTGGACCGAGCCCGACGGCACGGTCCGGTCGAAGGGAACCTGGGCCACCCTCGCCGTCTGGGCCGCCGGTATCGCCGTACGCCTCGGGCTGATGGGCGCCGGCGCCCTGCTGGGGGTCCACCAGGGCAGCGGCGCGCTGATGCTCGCCCTCGCCTCGTCCGTGCTGGTCCGCCAGGCGACCCTGACCTGGCGGGTCCGTACCGCCGCCGGGGGAGCGCCGTACGGTGGCGGCGTGGCCCCCGCGCCGTGGAAGGACCGTGTGTGACGACCGACGCCTGGACGAAATGGCCCTCGCGGGAGGCGCTCTCCCGTGAGGGCCTGACCGATGCCCGCCGGTGGCTGGCCCGTTCCGTACGCGCCGTGCTGCTGGCCGGGCTCCTGTGGTCCACTTTCAGCCAGCGCCATGTCGCCGGCTGGGCGGCGGTCGTCGCCGTCGCCACGCTCGGGGCCGTGGGCTTCTGCGGCTGGGCCTTCTACCGCACCACGCTGCGCCACGACCTCTGGCCCTCCGTCGGCCTGCTGGTGGTGCTGATGGGCGCGGCCCTCGTGGCGCAGGACTCCGGGTTCGCCATCGCGGCCACCGTGCTCTGGTGCGCCTGCGCGATCACCGGCATGGAACGGCTGCCGCTCGCCGCCGCCCTGCCCGTCACGCTGGTCGCGCTCGGCGGCTATACGGCCCTCAACCACGACGCGTGGCTTAATCTCACCCTCACCACGGGTGGTCTGCTGCTCGGCGGCTACGCCCTGCGGCTCGACGCGGAGGCCCGCGGCACCGCGCAGCGGCTGCTCACGCAGGAGCGCGCCGCCCGCGCCGCGGAGGCCGAGTCCGCCGCCCTCGCGGAGCGCGCCAGGATCGCCCGGGACATCCACGACGTCCTGGCGCACAGCCTCTCCGCGCAGCTCGTGCACCTGGAGGCGGCGCGGCTGCGGATCGAACAGGAACCGCCGGGCCCGTTCCGTGACCAGATCCTCGAACGGGTCGTCGCCGCGCGCTCCATGGCCCGCGAAGGGCTGGCCGAGACCCGGCAGGCGCTCTCCGCGCTCCGCGGCGAGATGGCGCCCCTCGGGGAGTACCTCCGCGAGCTGGCCGCGCTGGACGGCGCCGAGGTCGAGGTGGCGGGGGAGCCGAGAGCGCTGCGCGCCGAGGCGTCCCAGACGGTGCGCCGCGTCGCCCAGGAGGCGCTGACCAACGTACGCAAGCACGCGCCCGGCGCACGGGTGCGGATCCGGCTGACGTACGGCACGGACGACGTGACCCTGGACGTACGGGACTACGGTGGCCGGGAGCGGGAGGCGGACCCGGGCGGCCTGCGGGCGTCCGGCTCCGGATACGGTCTGCTGGGGATGCGGGAGCGCGCCGAACTGCTCGGCGGCACACTGGAGACCGGCCACGAGGGTCCCGGGAAGGAAGGCCCCGGGAAGGAGGGCCCCGGGAAGTCCGGTGGCTCCGGGACGTCCGGCGGCTCCGAGGAGAGAGGCTTCAGCGTGCGTCTGCGAGTGCCCGCATGACGGCCCGGGTGATCGTGGCCG
This sequence comes from Streptomyces sp. NPDC056987, assembly GCF_042673865.1. NCBI lineage: Bacteria > Bacillati > Actinomycetota > Actinomycetes > Kitasatosporales > Streptomycetaceae > Streptomyces > Streptomyces sp. NPDC056987. The sequence continues at coordinate 65,526 of NZ_JBHURV010000024.1, read as the reverse complement.
ACGACCAGTCCGTGGTGCGCGAGGGCATCGTCATGCTGCTGGGGCTGCTGCCCGGCATCGAGGTCGTCGGCGCGGCGCGGGACGGCGAGGAGGCCGTGGCCCTGGTCGCCGAACTCGCCCCCGACGTGGTCCTGATGGACCTGCGGATGCCGCACTGCGACGGGGTGGAGGCCACCCGCCGGATCCGTACCGAGCACCCGGGAACCCAGATCGTCGTCCTCACGACGTACGCCGACGACGACTCGCTGTTCGCCGCGCTCCAGGCCGGCGCCCGCGGCTATCTCACCAAGGACGCGCAGGGCGAGGAGATCGTCCGGGCCGTCGACGACGTGCTGGCCGGGCAGGCGGGTCTCGCCCCCGCCGTGCAGCGCAGGCTGCTGGAGCACGTCACGGCCCCGCCGGCCGCGGCGCTCGCCCCCGCCGAGCTGCCCGACGGGCTGACGGCACGGGAGGCCGAGGTGCTCACGCTGGTCGCCGAGGGCCTCTCCAACAAGGAGATCGCCGGACGGCTGCACATCGGCGCGGCCACGGTGAAGACCCACATCAACAACCTCTTCGCCAAGACCGGGGTACGCGACCGCGCGCAGGCGGTGCGATACGCCTATCAACGCGGACTCATCCCGCCACCCGGGACAACCATCACCTGATGGGGTGAAATCGGCGGAGAGACCGGCGGCCGGTCGCCGTGCTCCGACCATCCTTGCTACGCGCGCCGAAACGGTTCGCTGACAAGGAGAGTTGACCGGTGGAGAAGCAGGAAGGGCGCGACGCCGCAGCGGTGCGGCTCGACGACCCGTGGTACGACGCGCTGGCCTCGGACTGGGGCGACCCGGACGGTACGGGGACGGACCCGGCGGCCGGGGGCGCGCCTCCCGGCTCCGGAGCCGGGGCCCGCCCGGGGCCCGGAGGCGCGGCGGCAGAGGGCCGGCCCGCCGGCGACATCTACCGGGAGGTGCAGCGCGGCGCGGCCTTCCGGGAAGTACGCGGCCGGTACCGGAGGTTCGTCGTCCCGGCCACGCTCGCCTTCTTCGTCTGGTACGTCGCGTACGTCGTCGCGGCGACCGCGGCACCGGGGCTGATGGCCCGGCCGGTGGTGGGCGCGGTGAACGTGGCGATGGCCGCGGGCCTCGGGCAGTTCCTCTCCACCTTCCTCCTCACCTGGGCGTACACCCGCCACGCCCGGCTGCACCGGGACCGCGCGGCGCTCGAACTGCGCTGGGCGGTCTTCGACCGGGAGCGCGCGGGGACGGCCGGGCACGCGGAGGCGACGCGGGCGAGCGGGGCGCCGGGGACGAGCGGGGTTCGCGGGACGGCCGGGGCGAGCGGGACGCCCACGGTCAGCGGGAGGGACGGGCGATGAGCGGTGACCACCAGACCCTGGCCCTGCTGCTGTTCAGCGCGTTCGTCGCGGTCACCCTCGGGATCACCACCTGGGTGAGCCGCCACCGCCACGGCACCGCCGAAGAGTTCTACGCGGGCGGCCGGCTCTTCTCGCCCATGGAGAACGGGTTCGCGATAGCCGGCGACTACATGTCCGCCGCCTCGTTCCTCGGCATCTCGGGGCTGATCGCCCTCTTCGGCTACGACGGCATGCTCTACTCGGTCGGCTTCCTCGTCGCCTGGCTGGTCGTGCTCTTCCTCGTCGCCGAACTCGTCCGTAACTGCGGCCGGTTCACCCTCGCCGACGTCGTCGCGTCCAGGATGGCCGAACGGCCCGTCCGGATCGCCGCGGGCACCTCCTCCGTCACCGTCTCCGTGCTCTACCTGGTGGCGCAGATGGTGGGCGCGGGGAGCCTGGTCGCGCTGCTCCTCGGCGGTACGGGCGGCGCCGTGCGGACCGGGACCGTCGTCGGTGTGGGCGCGCTGATGGTCCTCTACGTCACGCTCGGCGGGATGCGCGCCACGACCTGGATCCAGATCGTCAAGGCGGTCCTGCTCATGGCCGGTGCCGGCGCGCTGACCGTCCTGGTCCTGGTCCGGTTCCACGGGGACGTCAACGCGCTGCTGACCACGGCCGCCGCCCACAGCGGCCACGGCGGCGACTTCCTCGTCCCCGGGCTGAAGTACGGCGGCGACTGGACCGCGCGCCTCGACTTCATCAGCCTGGGGCTCGCGCTGGTCCTCGGCACGGCGGGGCTGCCGCACATCCTGTCGCGCTTCTACACCGTGCCGACCGCGCGGGCCGCCCGGCGCTCGGTCGTCTGGTCCATCGGCCTCATCGGCTGCTTCTACCTGATGACGATCGTGCTCGGCCTCGGCGCGGCGGCCCTCGTCGGCTCGGACGCGGTCCGCGCCTCCGGCGCCGCGGGGAACACCGCGGTGCCGCTGTTGGCGCTCGAACTCGGCGGCGGCGACGGTTCGACGGGCGGCACGGTCCTGTTCGCCGTGGTCGCCGCCGTCGCCTTCGCCACCATCCTCGCCGTCGTCGCGGGCATCACGCTCGCCTCCTCGGCCTCCGTCGCCCATGACCTGTACGCCTCCCTGCGGCGCCGGCGCCGCGGTACGACACCACGCGGTGAGGTCGCGGTGGCCCGGGTCGCGGCGGCCGGGACCGGGGCCGTGGCCATCGCGCTCAGCCTGCTCGCGCGGGAGCTGAACGTCGCCTTCCTGGTGGGGCTCGCCTTCGCGGTCGCCGCCTCCGCCAATCTGCCGGTGCTGCTCTACTCGCTGTTCTGGCGGAACTTCACCACGCGCGGCGCGGTGTGGTCCGTCTACGGCGGGCTGATCCCGGCGCTTCTGCTGGTGACGCTCTCGCCGGTGGTGTCGGGGAGCCCCGGGGCCGTCTTCCCGGGGCTCGACTTCCAGGTGTTCCCGCTGGAGAACCCGGGGCTGGTCTCGATCCCGCTGGGCTTCCTCGCCGGGTGGATCGGCACTGTCACCTCCGGCGAGCCGCCGGACCCGGCCCGGCACGCGGAGACCGAGGTCAGGTCCCTGACCGGCGCGGGAGCGGTCTGACGGGCCCCGGGTCCGGCACCGCCGCCGGCTGCACGGGCCCCGCCCGGCACCACGGCCGACTGCACGGGCCCCAGGGCCCGGCACTGCCGTCGGCGTCAGACGCTCGCCGCCCACGCGTAGCGGTGCTCCGGGCGCCCCGTCTCGCCGTACCGCAGCGTCAGCCGGACCCGGCCCGACCGCTCCAGCAGTTTGAGATAGCGCTGGGCGGTCTGCCGGCTCATCCCCGCGTGCTCCGCGATCTCCTGCGCCGAGAGCGGCCCCTCGGCCTTCATCAGCACCTGGCGGATCAGCTCGGCGGTGGTGGGGGAGTGGCCCTTCGGGAGGGACGGGGCGGTCGCCGCGGAGAGCGCCCCGAACATCCGGTCCACCTCCGACTGCTCCGCCTCGCCGCCGCTCTCCAGGGTGCGGCGGAGCGTCGCGTACGCCTCCAGCTTGGCCCGCAGCCCGGCGAAATTGAACGGTTTGACCAGATACTGGAGTGCGCCGTGGCGCATCGCCGCCTGGACGGTGGCGACATCGCGCGCCGCCGTCACCATGATCACGTCGGTCTGGTGGCCGAGCCGCCGCAGCTCCCGGACCACCGCGAGCCCGTTCTCGTCCGGCAGGTAGTGGTCGAGCAGGATCAGATCGACGGAGTGCTCCGAGATCCTGGTCAGCGCGTCGGCGGCGGAGTGGGCCTGGGCGACGACCCGGAAGCCGGCCACCTTGGCCACATAGGCGGTGTTGATGCGCGCGACGCGGACGTCGTCGTCCACGACCAGTACGTCGATCATCGTCTCTCCCCTGCGGTGGCCTGCTCCTGTGACGTGTCCACCGCTGTATCGGGTCCCCGGGGCGTCGTACCGGGTCCCCCAGGCGCCGTACCGGGCCCCACGAGCCTCTCCGGTCCGGCCCCGGCCAGCTCTCCGGCCTCGGTCAGCGCCTCCGGGAGGACGACCGTGAACTCCGCGCCGCCGTCCGCCGCCGCGCCCACCCGGGCGCTGCCGCCCTGCCGCTCCGCGAGCCTGCGGACCAGGGCGAGGCCGAGCCCGCGCCTGCCGTGGGCCGGCGGCTCCTTGGTCGACCAGCCCTCCGTGAAGACGAGGTCGCGCCGGTCCTCCGGGATGCCGGGGCCGCTGTCGGAGACCACCACCACGACGGTACGGCCCTCGGCGCGCAGCTCCACCCCGATGCGCGGCTCCGCGGAACCCACCGCGGCGTCCAGCGCGTTGTCGACCAGGTTGCCCACGATCGTGACCAGCCCCTGCGGGTCCACCAGCCGGTCGGGCAGCAGCGTGGCCGGGGCCAGCCGCAGCGAGACGCCGCGCTCGGCGGCGACCGTCGCCTTCCCGACCAGCAGCGCCGCGGGGAGCGGATCGTGGATCCGCTCGGTGATCTGCTCGGCGGTCGCCCGGTGCACGCCGACCACCTCGGTGACGAACTCCACCGCCTCCTCGTGCAGCTCCAGCTCCAGCAGCCCGAGCAGCGTGTGCATCCGGTTCGCGTGCTCGTGGTCCTGGGCGCGCAGGGCGTCGATCAGCCCGCGGGTGGCGTCCAGCTCCCGGCCGAGCCGCTCCAGCTCGGTGCGGTCGCGCAGGGTGACGACGGCGCCCCCGTCGTCGGTGGGCATCCGGTTGGCGACCAGGACGCGGCTGCCCCGTACGGCGAGCAGGTCCTCGCCCCGTACCCGGCCGGTCAGCACCTCGGTGGTACGGCCGTCGCCCAGCACCTCGCCGAGCGGCCGGCCCGTCGCGTCGGGGCCGAGGCCCAGCAGCCGCTGCGCCTCGTCGTTCATCAGCCGGATACGGCCCGATCCGTCCAGCGCGACGACGCCCTCGCGCAGGCTGTGCAGCATGGCCTCGCGCTCGGTGAGCAGGGCCGAGATATCGGAGAAGGCCAGGTCGTGGGTCTGGCGCTGGAGGCGCCGGGAGATCAGGTACGCGGCGAGCGCCCCGGCGGCCAGGGCGCCGCCCGCGTACGCGAGGAGCCCCGGGATCGCGGCGAGCAGCCGGTCGCGGACGCTGTCGTACGCGATGCCGACCGAGACGGCGCCGACGATCGTGCCGCTCCGGTCGCGGAGCGCCACCTTGCCCCGGGCGGAGCGGCCGAGCGTGCCGTTGTCGAGCTCCATGACGTCCTTGCCCGCGAGGGCGTCGCTGGGGTCGGTGGAGACGACCTTGCCGATCTCGTCGAGGTCGGTGTGCGACCAGCGCACCCCGCGCTTGTCCATGATCACCACGTACTCGGCGCCGGTGGCCCGCCGGATCCGCTCGGCCTCGGCCTGCACCGGTCCGCCGGCCGTCGGACGGGTGGCCACCAGGTCCTCGGCGACGGGTACGGAGGCGGTGGTCTCGGCGATGGCGAGCGCGCGGCGCATCGCCTGGTCGTCCAGCTCGGCGCTGAACGGGGCCAGGAAGAGGCCGGTGGCCAGCACGGTGACACCCGCGGCGATGGCGAGCTGCATCAGCAGCACCTGGGAGAAGACCCGGCGTGGCCAGCCGAATCGCCGTCGTCTGCCCCCGGTGCTCGGTCGGGCGCTCATGTACACGAACGGTAAAGGGCGCGGCGCGCTTTCCGAAATTTCGGCGAATTCGGCACCCCGGCCCCGGCACCCGTGGGGTGGCCCGAAGCGCCCGTACCGCGCTCCGCGGCGCCCCTATCCTGGTGCGGGCGCCGGGCGCCATGATCATCTGCCCGGCGGCCCGCTCCAGGACCGACGACGCAGCACGGAGGCGCGACGCGTGAGCAGGAAGCAGATCCCGGTGGTCGTTCTCGCGGGCTTTCTGGGGTCGGGGAAGACGACCCTGCTCAACCATCTGCTGCGGCGCCGCGCCGGCAACCGGATCGCGGTGGTCGTCAACGACTTCGGGGCCATCGAGATCGACGCCATGACGGTCGCGGGACAGGTCGGTTCGACGGTTTCGCTCGGCAACGGCTGTCTGTGCTGCGCGGTCGACGCGAGCGAGCTCGACGGCTATCTGGAGCGGCTGACCCGCCCGTCCGCGCGGATCGACCTGATCGTCGTCGAGGCGAGCGGACTGGCCGAGCCGCAGGAACTCGTCCGGATGATCCTCGCCGGGGACAATCCGCACACGGTGTACGGGGGGCTGGTCGAGGTGGTGGACGCCGCCGAGTTCGACGCGACCCGCCGGCGCCACCCGGAGATCGACCGCCATCTCGCGATCGCCGATCTGGTGGTCCTCAACAAGACCGACCGGGTGGCGGAGGCGGACCACGCGCGGATCCTCGACGTCCTGGGGACGCTGGGCCCGGGGACACCGGTGGTCTCCGCGTCGTACGGCCGGATCGACCCGCAGCTGCTCTTCGACCCGGCCGTCCGGCCCGCCGAGGAGGAGAAGGCGCGCCAGCTCTCCTTCGAGGACCTGCGCTTCGAGGACCCGCACGGGGACGCGGACCACACGGGCGAGGGCGCGGCGGACGACGCGGTCCACGGCGCGGGGCACGAGGGGCATCTCCACACGGCGTACGAGAGCGTGTCCTTCACCGCGACCGCCCCGATGCGCCCGCGCCGGCTGATGGCGTTCCTGGACTCCCGGCCCCCGGGGCTCTACCGGATCAAGGGGTACGTCGACTTCGGCGCGGGCGATCCGGACCACCGGTACGGGGTGCACGCGGTCGGCCGCTTCCTGCGCTTCCACCCGGAGCCCTGGGCGCGGGGGACGGAGCGCGTCACCCAGCTCGTCCTGATCGGCTCGGGCATCGACGGGGACGCCCTGCTCAAGGAGCTGGCGGCGTGCCAGGAGACCGCGGCGGAGGCGGCCGGGGCACCGGTGGAGCAGCGTGACATGTGGGGCGTCCTGCGCTATGTACCGGACCCGTCCGAGGCCGAGAGCCCTTCGGGGCCGGGTCCGCGGACCCGGCCCCCGAGAGCGGCCGGTAGGGCAGCGGCGCCCGCCGTCAGTGCGCGGGCCCGGCCAGTACGTCGACCTGTGCCGTGAACGGCGTGCCCGAACCGTCCCTGCGGGGGTCGGGCTCCGGCAGCCCGACCGGTGTCCCGTTCTTCTGCGCCGCGCGCGCCGGGCTCGCCCCCGCCCAGGCCAGGACCAGCATGTCCTCGCCCTTCAGGAACCGGTGGCAGCGCACCCCGCCCGTCGCCCTGCCCTTGCGCGGGTACTGGTCGAACGGCGTGAGCTTCGCCGTACGCACGGAGTCGTCCAGCGTGCCGTGCGATCCGGTGACCGTGAAGACCACCGCGTCCGCCGCCGGGTCGACCGCGGTGAACGAGATCACCGCGGCGTCGTCGGTGAGCTTGACCCCCGCCATGCCGCCCGCGGCCCGCCCCTGCGGCCGTACCTGCCCCGCCGGATAGCGCAGCAGCTGGGCGTCGGAGGTGATGAAGACGAGGTCCTCCTCGCCGGTACGCAGCTCGGCGCCGCCGACGACACGGTCGCCCTCCTTGAGGGAGATGACCTCCAACTCGTCCTTGTTGGACGGGTAGTCCGGGACGACCCGCTTGACGACGCCCTGGAGCGTGCCGAGCGCGAGCCCCGGGGACGACTCGTCCAGCGTCGTCAGACAGACCAGCTCCTCGCCGTCCTCCAGCGCCAGGAACTCCGCGACCGGCGCCCCGCCCGACAGGTTCGGCGTCGCGGCGGTGTCCGGGAGCCGCGGCAGGTCGATCACGGAGAGCCGCAGCAGCCGTCCCGCCGAGGTCACCGCGCCGACATCGCCGCGCGCCGTCGCCGGCACGGCCGAGACGATCAGGTCGTGCTTGACGCGTCGGCCCTCACCCGCGTCCAGCGGCTCGCCGTTGGCCGTACGGGCCAGCAGCCCGGTGGAGGAGAGCAGCACGCGGCACGGGTCGTCGGCGACCTCCAGCGGCACCGAGGCCACCGAGGCGCCGGACTCCAGCAGCACCGTGCGGCGCGGGGTGCCGAACTTCTTGGCCACCGCGGCCAGTTCCGAGGAGACCAGCTTGCGCAGCTCGGCGTCCGAGTCCAGGATCCCCGTCAGCTCGTCGATCTCGCCGTTGAGCCGGTCGCGCTCGCCCTCCAGCTCGATGCGGTCGAACCGGGTGAGCCGGCGCAGCGGCGTGTCCAGGATGTACTGCGTCTGGATCTCGCTGAGCGAGAAGTGCTCGATCAGGCGCTCCTTGGCCTGCGCCGAGTTGTCGCTCGACCTGATCAGCCGGATGACCTCGTCGATGTCGACGAGCGCGGTGAGCAGGCCCTCGACCAGATGGAGCCGGTCGCGCCGCTTCGTCCTGCGGAACTCGCTGCGCCGGCGGACCACGGTGAACCGGTGGTCCAGATAGACCTCCAGCAGCTCCTTGAAGCCCAGCGTCAGCGGCTGGCCGTCCACCAGCGCCACGTTGTTGATGCCGAAGGACTCCTCCAGCGGCGTCAGCTTGTAGAGCTGCTCCAGGACCGCTTCCGGCACGAAGCCGTTCTTGATCTCGATGACCAGGCGCAGGCCGTGCGAGCGGTCCGTGAGGTCCTTGACGTCGGCGATGCCCTGGAGCTTCTTCGCGGAGACCAGGTCCTTGATCTTCGCGATGACCTTCTCGGGGCCGACCGTGAAGGGCAGTTCCGTGACGACGATCCCCTTGCGGCGCGGGGTGACGTCCTCCACCGTCGCCGTCGACCGGATCTTGAAGGTGCCCCGGCCCTTCTCGTACGCGTCCTTGATGCCCGTCAGCCCGACGATCCGGCCGCCGGTCGGCAGGTCGGGGCCGGGCACGAAACGCATCAGCGTCTCCAGGTCCGCGGCCGGGTGCTTGATGAGGTGGCGGGCGGCCGCCACGACCTCGCCCAGGTTGTGCGGCGGCATGTTCGTCGCCATGCCGACCGCGATGCCGGTGGCCCCGTTGACCAGCAGGTTGGGGTACGCGGCCGGAAGGGTGACCGGTTCGCGCTCCTGGCCGTCGTAATTCGGCTCGAAATCGACGGTGTCCTCGTCGATCGACTCGGTCATGAGCGACGTCGCGTCGGCCATCCGCGCCTCGGTGTACCGCATGGCGGCCGGCGGGTCGTCGTTCCCGAGGGAGCCGAAGTTTCCGTGGCCGTCCACCAGCGGCAGCCGCATCGAGAACGGCTGCGCCATGCGGACCATGGCGTCGTAGATGGACGCGTCCCCGTGCGGGTGGAGCTTGCCCATCACCTCACCGACGACGCGCGCGCACTTCACGTAACCGCGGTCGGGGCGCAGGCCCATCTCGTTCATCTGGTACACGATGCGGCGGTGCACCGGCTTCATGCCGTCCCGGGCGTCGGGCAGGGCCCGGGAGTAGATCACCGAGTACGCGTACTCAAGGAAGGAGCCCTGCATTTCATCGACCACGTCGATGTCGAGGATCTTCTCCTCGAAGTCCTCCGGCGGCGGGGTCTTGGTGCTGCGGCGGGCCATCGCGGCTGCGGCTCCTTCACAAGTTCTGTACGGCAACTTCTGGAACTGACGCGGACCATTGTGGACCGCGCCACTGACAACGCCGACCTCGACCCGTCGTTGGGACGAGAAGGGGGGCGTGTCGGAAGGGTGCCAGATCCCGGACCTGTTACGGGAACTTCGCCAGGTGTCGGCACGCTTGCATACAGTGGCAGGACTTCTCCATATCGCGATCGAAGGGACGTACATGCCCATGGGTCACACGGCCACAGCGCAGGCCGGTTCCGGCGGCCTGACAGCGACTGAGCACCGCCTGGCCAACGGCCTCCGCGTGGTGCTCTCCGAGGACCACCTGACCCCGGTCGCCGCGGTCTGCCTCTGGTACGACGTCGGCTCCCGCCACGAAGTCAAGGGCCGTACCGGTCTTGCCCACCTTTTCGAGCACCTGATGTTCCAGGGCTCGAAGCAGGTGTCCGGGAACGGCCACTTCGAGCTGGTGCAGGGGGCCGGCGGTTCCCTCAACGGCACCACCAGCTTCGAGCGCACCAACTACTTCGAGACCATGCCCGCCCACCAGCTCGAACTGGCACTCTGGCTGGAAGCCGACCGGATGGGCTCCTTGCTCGCCGCGCTCGACGAGGAGTCCATGGAGAACCAGCGGGACGTCGTCAAGAACGAGCGCCGCCAGCGGTACGACAATGTGCCATACGGTACGGCCTTCGAACGACTGACCGCGCTCTCCTACCCCGAGGGCCACCCGTACCACCACACGCCGATCGGGTCGATGGCCGACCTGGACGCGGCCACCCTGGAGGACGCCCGCGCGTTCTTCCGTACGAACTACGCGCCGAACAACGCGGTGCTCTCCGTCGTCGGCGACATCGACCCCGAGCGCACCCTCGCCTGGATCGAGAAGTACTTCGGCTCCATCCCCTCCCACGACGGCAAGCAGCCGCCGCGCGACGGCACCCTCCCCGACATCATCGGCGAGCAGCTGCGCGAGGAGGTCCTGGAGGAGGTCCCGGCCCGCGCGCTGATGGCCGCGTACCGGCTGCCGCACGACGGCGACCGCGCGTGCGACGCCGCCGACCTGGCACTCACCGTCCTCGGCGGCGGCGAGTCCTCCCGCCTCCACAACCGGCTGGTACGGCGCGACCAGAGCGCCGTCGCCGCGGGCTTCGGACTGCTGCGGCTGGCGGGCGCCCCCTCGCTCGGCTGGCTGGACGTGAAGACGTCCGGCGGCGTCGAGGTCCCCGAGATCGAGACCGCCGTCGACGAGGAGCTGGCCCGGTTCGCCGCCGAGGGCCCCACCGCCGAGGAGATGGAGCGGGCCCAGGCCCAGCTGGAGCGCGAATGGCTGGACCGGCTCGGCACGGTCGCGGGCCGCGCCGACGAACTGTGCCGGTTCGCCGTCCTGTTCGGCGACCCCCAGCTCGCGCTGAGCGCCGTCGACCGCGTCCTGGACATCACCGCGGACGAGGTCAGGGCCGTCGCCGCGGCGCGGCTGCGCCCCGACAACCGGGCGGTGCTGGTGTACGAACCGGTCACTCCCGACGACGTGGCGGCCACCGCCGACGCCGCCGACACCGCCGACGCCGCCGAGACCGACAAGCACGAGGGGACGGACCAGTGACCGACGCTGCCGTGACCATGGAGTTCCACCCGCGGCCGACCGCGGGCGAGGCCAAGCCCTGGGCCTTCCCCGCCCCCGGGCGCGCCACGCTCGACAACGGGCTGACGGTGCTGCGCTGCGACCGGCCCGGCCAGCAGGTGGTGGCCGTCGAGATCAATCTCGACGCCCCGCTGGACGCCGAGCCCGAAGGACTCGACGGCATCGCCACGATCATGGCGCGGGCGCTCTCCGAGGGCACCGACAAGCACAGCGCCGAGGAGTTCGCCGCCGAGCTGGAGCGCTGCGGCGCCACCCTCGACGCGCACGCGGACCACCCGGGCCTGCGGGTCTCCCTGGAGGTCCCCGTCTCCCGGCTGCTCAAGGCGCTCGGCCTGCTCGCCGAGGCGCTGCGCGCCCCCGCCTTCGCCGACAGCGAGGTCGAACGGCTCGTACGGAACCGGCTCGACGAGATCCCGCACGAGACCGCCAACCCGGGCCGGCGCGCCGCCAAGCAGCTCTCCAAGGAGCTGTTCCCGGCCGCGCTGCGCATGTCCCGGCCGCGCCAGGGCACCGAGGAGACCGTGGCGCGCATCGACGCCGCGGGCGTCCGCGCCTTCTACGAGGCGCACGTACGCCCCGCCACGGCCACCGCGGTCGTCGTCGGCGACCTCGCGGGCGTCGACCTGGACGGGATCCTCGCGGACACCCTCGGCGCCTGGACGGGCGACACGGCGGCGCCCCGGCCCGTACCGGCGATCACCGCCGACGACACCGGCCGCGTGGTCATCGTGGACCGCCCCGGCGCCGTCCAGACGCAGCTCCTGATCGGCCGGATCGGCGCCGACCGGCACGACCGTGTCTGGCCCGCGCAGGTGCTCGGCACGTACTGCCTGGGCGGCACGCTCACCTCCCGGCTCGACCGCGTCCTGCGCGAGGAGAAGGGCTACACCTACGGCGTACGCGCCTTCGGCCAGGTGCTGCGCTCCTCTGCGCCCTCCTCCCCGGACGGGGCGACGGGCGCCGCGATGCTCGCCATCAGCGGCTCCGTGGACACCGCGTCCACGGGACCGGCGCTCGACGACCTCTGGAAGGTGCTGCGCACCCTCGCCGCCGAGGGGCTCACGGACGCCGAACGCGATGTGGCCGTGCAGAATTTGGTGGGCGTCGCGCCGCTGAAGTACGAGACGGCCGCCTCCGTCGCCGGCACGCTCGCCGACCAGGTGGAGCAGCATCTTCCGGACGACTTCCAGGCACAGCTCTACGCCCGGCTGGCCGAGACGGGCACGGTCGAGGCGACGGCCGCCGTCGTCAACGCCTTCCCGGTGGACCGGCTCGTCACCGTTCTGGTCGGCGACGCGGCGCAGATCAAGGAGCCGGTCGAGGCTCTGGGAATCGGTGAAGTGACGGTTGTCACAGGCTGATTCCTCTTTCGAGGGAACCCCGGCGACCGCGGTCGCCGGGGTTCTGCTTTATGTCCGCTTTGATGGAGAGGGTGCCTGTCTGCCCTGTGGTGTGCGCTACAAAAAACCTTGTCCGTTTGGTTATTGAAAGACGAGCCGCTTAGCGTCGGTCCGGCTGTTCGCCGTTGCGCCACATCCGTGGCACCGGGCAGCCATCGCCGAGTCCCCGTCAGATGCTGTGCCCCAGCCGGTGCAGCGGGGGGAGCCGGGGACCCACGTCCCTGGGGTGAATCGGACGGCCTTCGCGGGCACACCGCGCGCGGAGGGGTCCGTAGGAGACCTTCCTGCTCCGAACCCGTCAGCTAACCCGGTAGGCGAGAGGGAAGGAAAGGACCAGCCACTCCATGGCGTTCACCCGTGCCACCGGGAAGCACCGCGCCCCGCACCGCATCACCTGCAAGGGCGCGAGCGCCGCCGGGTTCGCGACGCTGACCGCGACCGGCGTCATCGGCACCCTCGCCTCCCCGGCCCTCGCCGCAGGCACCGGCCCCGAGGCCGTCTCGGACACCGGCCTGACCCAGGTCATCGCCATCGGCGACGCCGTCGCCGGCGCGGTCGACGACCAGGCCGAGGCCCAGCGCCACGCCGCCGAGAAGGCCGAGCGGCTGAAGGCCGAGGCCAGGGCGCGCGCCGCCGCCAAGGCCGAGGCGGAGCGCAAGGCGGAGGCCCGTGCGAAGGAGCTGCGCGAGGAGCGGGAGCGCGCGGCACGGGCCGAGGAGCGCAAGCGGCTGAACACCTTCCAGCTCCCCGTCACCGGCTCCTACGTCACCACCGGCTACCACACCGGCGGTTCTCTCTGGTCCTCCGGCAGCCACTCGGGCGTCGACTTCCGCGCCGCGTCCGGCACCGCGGTCGTGGCGGTCGGCACGGGCACCGTCGTCGAGGCCGGCTGGGGCGGCTCGTACGGCAACAACATCGTCCTCAGGATGGCGGACGGCACCTACACCCAGTACGGCCACCTCTCCTCGATCGGCGTCTCCGTCGGCCAGAGCGTCGCCGCGGGCGAGCGGATCGGGCTCTCGGGCGCCACCGGCAACGTCACGGGGCCGCACCTCCACTTCGAGGCCAGGACGAGCGCCGACTACGGCTCCGACATGGACCCGGTCGCGTACCTGCGCGCGCACGGCGTCGGGGTCTGACCGCCTTCCGCCCCCTCCGCGTACCTCTCCGGGCCCGTCCGCCCACGTCTCTCCGTCGCTCCCGGTCCCTCCCGCGTGCGGGTCTCCGCCTCCGCGCTGGCCAAAAGATATCCATGGATTCCGGGCACCCATCGGAAATTCGCGTTGATTGCAATAGAGTCACGGAACAGGCGTCAATCGGCAGCGTTTCGCGCGGATTAAGGCGGAGGTTCGGACATGCGCATTCCGGCGCACTCGGTATGCACGGCCATTCGCGACGACATCGTCTCCGGACTGTTCGAGCGGGGCAGCCGGCTCACCGAGGAGCAGCTCGCGCGGCGCTACGGCGTCTCCCGCGTCCCGGTACGCGAGGCGCTGCGCACGCTGGAGTCGGAAGGCTTCGTGACCACGCGCCGCCATGTCGGCGCGTGTGTGGCCGAGCCTACGGAACAGGAGGCCGCGGACCTGCTGGAGGTCCGGCTGCTGCTGGAGCCGCTGGGCGCGGCGCGCGCCGCCCAGCGCCGCACGGAGGCCCACCTCAAGGTCCTCCGCGGCCTGGTCAGACTGGGCCAGGAGCGGGCCCGCAGGGGCCAGGGCGAGGATCTGCGCGCGCTGGGCGCCTGGTTCCACGAGACGCTCGCCCAGGCCTCCGGCAGCCCCGCGCTCACCTCGCTGCTCACCCAGCTGCGCCACAAGATCGCCTGGATGTACGTGGTCGAGCAGCCCAGCCACCCGGTGGAGTCCTGGGCGGAGCACGGCGCGATCGTGGACGCGGTGGCGCGCGGCGACGGCGAACGCGCGCGGGCGCTCACCACCCTGCACACGGAGCGCACGGTGGTGGTGTACCGGCTGCGCCGCTCCGACCGGGGGCGCGACCAGGGCCGTGACCGGGAAAAGGTGAGGGCTTCGCAACATGCCGTAAACATCGCAAGCGTACGGCATTAACAATCGCGCCGTATACAAAGAGAAAGAAATAGGTGCGGCCTATTCTTCGCTGCCCGCGCGCAGCCGCCTTCATGAAAAGCCGCCGCACCAAAAGACGCCGCACGGAAGACGGACGGAAAGACGGAGCCGTGGTCCGCGCCGAATTCGGCGGACCACGGCTCCGTCGTGGAAATACGCTCCGGGATCAGACCGTCTCGGGAAGCTCGTCGAGCCCCTCGGCGACCAGCTTCGCCAGCCGGTCCAGGGCGGCGTCCGCGCCCTCGGCGTCGGAGGAGAGCACGATCTCCTCGCCGCCCTGCGCGCCCAGTCCGAGCACCGCGAGCATCGACGCGGCGTTGACGGGGCTGCCGTCGGCCTTCGCGATGGTCACGGGGACGCCGGCGGCCGTGGCGGCGCGGACGAAGATGGAGGCGGGACGGGCGTGCAGCCCCTCGGCCCAGCCGACATTGACGCGGCGCTCAGCCATGGTGTTGCCCTTCAAGTCGCAAAAAGTCTCAAAACAGATGTCTGGACCAAGAGTCTCATGGGGCGCGGAACGGATCCCCGTCACCCCCGATCACCGGTCACGGACACCGCCCGCGCCGTACGCTTTGGGCATGGAGCACCCGCGGGACCACGCGTATCCAGGGCACTGGGAGGCGGACGTGGTGCTGCGCGACGGCGCCACCGCCCGGATCAGGCCGATCACCACCGAGGACGCCGAGCGGCTGGTCAGCTTCTACGAACAGGTCTCCGACGAGTCCAAGTACTACCGCTTCTTCGCCCCCTACCCGCGCCTCTCCGACCGCGACGTCCACCGCTTCACGCACCACGACTACGTGGACCGGGTGGGGCTCGCCATGACCGTGGGCGGCGAGTTCATCGCGACCGTACGGTACGACCGCACCGACGAGCGCGGACTGCCCGCCTCCGCCCCCGCCGACGAGGCCGAGGTCGCCTTCCTCGTCCAGGACGCGCACCAGGGCCGCGGCGTCGCCTCCGCCCTCCTGGAGCACATCGGCGCCGTCGCCCGCGAGCGGGGCATCCGCCGCTTCGCCGCCGAGGTGCTGCCCGCCAACAGCAAGATGATCAAGGTGTTCCGGGACGCCGGGTACACCCAGCGCCGCAGCTTCGAGGACGGCTCCGTACGGCTCACCCTCGACCTCGAACCCACCGCCGAGTCCCTGGCCGTCCAGCGGGGCCGTGAGCAGCGCGCCGAGGCCCGCTCCGTGCAGCGCCTGCTGACCCCGGGCTCGGTCGCCGTCGTCGGCACCGGCCGCGCCCCCGGCGGCGTCGGCCGCACCGTGCTCCGCAATCTGCGCGACGCCGGGTTCACGGGGCGGCTGTACGCGGTGAACAGCGCGTTCCCCGAGTCCACGGAGAGGCTCGACGGCGTCCCCGCCGTACGCTCGGTCACCCGGATCGGTGAACCCGTCGACCTCGCCGTCCTCGCCGTCCCCGCCGAGCGGGTGCTCGAAGCGGTCGAGGACTGCGGCCGCTCCGGCGTCCAGGGCCTGGTGGTCCTCTCCGCCGGGTACGCGGAGAGCGGCGCCGAGGGCCGCGAGCGCCAGCGCGCACTGGTACGGCTGGCCCGCTCGTACGGCATGCGCATCATCGGCCCCAACGCCTTCGGGATCATCAACACCGCCGACGCGGTACGGCTGAACGCCTCCCTCGCGCCGCAGCCGCCCGCGCGCGGCCGGATCGGCCTGTTCACCCAGTCCGGCGCGATCGGCATCGCGCTCCTCGCCGGACTGCACCGGCGCGGTGCGGGGCTGTCGTCCTTCATCTCGGCGGGCAACCGCGCGGACGTCTCGGGCAACGACATCCTCCAGTACTGGTTCGAGGACCCGGACACCGATGTGGCGCTCCTCTACCTCGAATCGATCGGCAACCCGCGCAAATTCACCCGGCTCGCCCGGCGCACGGCGGCGGTGAAGCCGGTCGTCGTCGTGAAGGGCGCCCGCCACAGCGGCAGCGCGCCACCGGGGCACACCGTCCCGGTGACCCGCATCCCGGACGCCACCGTCTCGGCGCTGCTGCGGCAGGCCGGGGTGATCCGCGTCGACACGGTCACCGAACTCGTCGACGCGGGGCTGCTGCTCGCCTCCCAGCCGCTCCCCGCGGGCCCGCGCGTCGCGATCCTCGGCAACTCCGAGTCGCTCGGCCTCCTCACCTACGACGCCTGCCTCACGGAGGGGCTGCGCCCCCTGCCGCCCCAGGACCTCACCACGTCCGCGGCGCCCGACGACTTCCGTACGGCGCTCACGGCGGCCCTCGCGGACCCCGGGTGCGACGCCGTCGTGGTGACCGCGATCCCGCGGGTGGGGGAGACGGGCACGACGGACCCCGCCGACGGCGGCGCGCTCGGCACGGCGCTCAGGACGGCGGCGGCGACAGCCCCGGCGAAGCCGGTCACGGTGGTGCACGTGGAGATCGGCGGACTGGCGGAGGCCCTCTCCACGGCGACGCACAGCGGCCCGGGCCGCCCGTCGCCGCCACCGACACCGCCATCCTCGGAGCCGCCCCCGTCGGCGCCGCCACTGCCACCGACGTCCTCGGAGCCGCCCCCGCCGCCGTCACCCGCCGCCGGACCGTCGCCCGGACCGGCCGAATCGCCCGGGACGCCCCCGTCCGGCGCCCCGGGCACCGCCGCGCCCGCCGGCGTGCGTATCCCCGCCTACCCCGCCGCCGAGCGCGCCGTCCGGGCGCTGGCCGAGGCCGTACGGTACGCGCGGTGGCGGCGCCAGGCGGCCGAACCCGGGAAGGTCCCCGAGTTCCTGGACGACACCATCGACGAGAGCGGGGCCGCCGCGCTCATCGGCCGGCTCCTCGGCGCCGCCCCCGACACCCGCCGCCTCTCCCTGGCCCCCGGCGACGCCCACGAACTCCTCGCCCTGTACGGGATCCCCGTACGGCCCGCCCTGCCCGCGCCGGGGCCCGACGAGGCCGTCGCCGCCGCCGCGCGGCTCGGCTACCCCGTCGCCCTGAAGACGACCGCCCCGCATCTGCGCCACCGCGCCGACCTCGGCGGCGTACGGCTCGATCTCGCCGACGAGGCACAACTGCGGCTCGCCCACCGCGAGCTGACCGAGCGGCTCGGCACCGCCGTCGAGCTGCGCCCCGTCGTCCAGGCCATGGCGCCCCGCGGCGTGGACACCGTCGTACGGGCCGCCATCGACGCCGCCGCGGGCTCCGTGCTCTCCTTCGGGCTGGCCGGCGCCCCCTCCGAACTCCTCGGTGACCTCGCCCACCGGCTGGTGCCCGTCACCGACCGCGACGCCGCCGAGCTGATCCGGTCGATCCGGACGGCACCCCTCCTCTTCGGCTGGCGCGGCTCGGCCCCCGTCGACACCCCCGCCCTGGAGGAACTGCTGCTACGGGTCTCCCGGCTCGTCGACGACCACCCCGAGGTCGTCTCCGTCACCCTGGAACCCGTCGTCGTCGCCACCCACGGACTCTCCGTGCTCGGCGCCACCGTCCGCCTCGCGACGCCGCCCGCCCGCGACGATCTCGGTCCACGTACACTCCCCAGCCACTACTAGGACAGATCTCCCCCGCATCGGCCCCTGCTCAGCGGTTTCCGCCGGGACAGGGCGTCTCCGGCAGCCATCCGGCCCCCGTAGGATGAGCTCATGGCGAAGACCGGTACGACGACCCAGGGGCTGCGCACGGCGATCGAGCGCAGCGGCTACTACCCGGCTCTCGTGGCCGAGGCGGTGGAGGCCGCTGTCGGTGGTGAGCCGATCTCGTCGTACCTGGTGCACCAGGAGACCACCTTCGACGCCAACGAGGTACGGCGGCATGTCACCGTCCTCGTACTGACCGCCCACCG
Organism: Streptomyces sp. NPDC056987; assembly: GCF_042673865.1. Taxonomy (NCBI): domain Bacteria; kingdom Bacillati; phylum Actinomycetota; class Actinomycetes; order Kitasatosporales; family Streptomycetaceae; genus Streptomyces; species Streptomyces sp. NPDC056987. The sequence continues at coordinate 47,298 of NZ_JBHURV010000024.1, read as the reverse complement.
CTTCATCGTCAGCCACACCGACGAGCAGGCCGCCGACTCCAGCTCCCCGACGCCGTACGCCACCACCTCCACCGAGTCGGTGCGGATCGACCGCATCTCCTCCGTCGTGGTCAGCCGCGTCGTCGCCAACCCGGAGTCCTACAAGCCCGGCACCCTGCCGCGCGAGGTCGTCCTCACCATCGGCTGGGGCGCCGTCTCCCGTATCGACCTGGAGCCGGCCGCCTGCGGCGACCCCAACTGCGAGGCGGACCACGGCTACACGGGCAGCTCCACCGCCGACGACCTGAGCCTGCGGGTCAGTGACGCGGGCGACGGCCCGGACGCCGTGCGGCAGACGCTCGCGTTCGCGCAGGCACTCTCCGAAGCCACCGCGGCCACGGCGGCCACCGCGGCGACCGGCCGCTGATGGCCGCCGAGTCCCTCTGGCAGGACCCCGTCCCGCTCGCCCTCTCCAGCGCGCCGCTGCCGCAGTACGGCAGCGGCTCGCTCGCCGATCTGCTGCCCACACTCGCCGCGGGCCAGGGTGTACCGGATCTGACCGCGACCATCGCGGAACTGACCCCCGCGGACCGGAACTGCGTCTTTCTGATCGACGGCCTCGGCTGGGAGCAGCTCAGGGCGCACCCGGACGAAGCGCCGTACATGACGTCGCTGCTCGCCACCTCGCGCGGTTCCACCGGGAGCCCCCTCACCACCGGATTCCCCGCCACCACCGCCACCTCCCTCGCCTCCGTCGGTACGGGACTGCCTCCCTCCGCGCACGGCCTGCCCGGGTACACCGTCCGCGATCCGGCGACCGGAGCGCTGATGAACCAGCTCCGCTGGAAGCCGTGGACCGCGCCGCACGTCTGGCAGCCGTACCCCACCGTCTTCACGCTGGCCGACGCGGCGGGTGTGCACACCGCGCAGGTCTCCTCCCCGACCTTCCAGCACACCCCGCTCACCAAGGTCGCGCTGAGCGGCGGCTCCTTCTTCGGCCGGCTCTCCGGCGAGGACCGGATGGACCTGGCCGCCGAGCAACTCGCCGCGGGCGACCGGTCGCTGGTCTACACGTACTACAGCGAGGTCGACGGCAAGGGCCACCGCTTCGGGGTCGACTCCGACGCCTGGCGCGGCCAGTTGATGTACGTCGACCGGCTCGTCCAGCGCCTCGCCGAACAGCTCCCGCCCCGTACCGCGCTCTACGTCACCGCCGACCACGGCATGATCGACATCCCCTTCGACGAGGAGTCGCGCATCGACTTCGACGAGGACTGGGAGCTGAGCGCCGGGGTCGCCCTGCTGGGCGGCGAGGGCCGGGCCCGTCATGTCTACGCCGTACCGGGCGCCGCCGCCGATGTCCTCACGGTCTGGCGCGAGGTGCTCGGCGAGCGGTTCTGGGTGGCGAGCCGCGACGAGGCGGTCGCGGAGGGGTGGTTCGGGCCGCCGGGCGCGATGGACGAGCGGGTGTACGACCGGATCGGCGATGTCGTCGCCGCGGCCCACGACGACGTGGTGATCACTGCCTCCGTCCAGGAGCCGCACGAGTCGGCGATGGTGGGGATGCACGGCTCGATGACCCCCGTCGAGCAACTGGTCCCGCTCCTCGAAGTACGCTCGTAACCGCTCGTACGCCTGTTTAACCGCTCGTACGCCCGTACGATGCCCATCGATCGCGGTGCGGCCCCCGCCGCCCGCGGCAGCCGAAGACCCGAAAGGCCGTCACCCCCTCATGCCAGAGCTGGTGTTCTTCTCCGGAACGATGGACTGCGGAAAGAGCACCCTCGCTCTGCAGATCGAGCACAACCGCTCGGCGCGCGGGCTCCAGGGCATGATCTTCACCCGTGACGACCGGGCCGGCGAGGGCAAGCTCTCCTCCCGGCTCGGTCTGGTCACCGACGCCGTCGAGGCCGCGGACGACTTCGACTTCTACGCCTACCTCGTGGACCGGCTCTCCCAGGGCGGCCGGTGCGACTACGTCATCGCCGACGAGGCGCAGTTCCTCGCCCCGGCCCAGATCGACCAGCTCGCCCGGGTCGTGGACGACCTGGAGCTGGACGTCTTCGCCTTCGGCATCACCACCGACTTCCGCTCCAAGCTCTTCCCCGGCTCGCAGCGGCTCGTGGAGCTCGCCGACCGGGTCGAGGTGCTCCAGGTCGAGGCGCTCTGCTGGTGCGGCGCCCGCGCCACGCACAACGCGCGCACGGTCGGCGGCGCCATGGTGGTCGAGGGCGCCCAGGTCGTCGTCGGGGACGTGCACCGGGGCGGCGACGAGGTCGGCTACGAGGTGCTGTGCCGGCGCCACCACCGGCGCCGGATGACCGCGGCGACCGCGCGGGCCGCCGCGCTCTCCCCGGACGTCCTGCCGGTCCCGGCGGGCTGACGGGCCGCGGCGGCACCGCTTCCCGCCGTGGCCGGTCCGCCGGTGGCCGGTCTCAGCGGCCGGCCGACCGTACGATCGTGAAGACCGCGCCCTCCGGGTCCGCGACCGTCGCGTGCCGTCCGTTCGCGCCCTCGCGCGGCTGCTGGAGCACCTGCCCGCCCAGCTCCGTGACCAGCCGCGCGGCGGCGTCGGTGTCCGCCACCTCGAAGTACGTCATCCAGTGCGCGCCCCGGTCCCGGGTGAGCGCCCGGCCCACCCCGTGCAGCGAGGCGACGGGGCGCCCGCGCAGACGCAGGGTCAGGAAGTCGAGGTCGGCCGAGACGACCGCCTCCACGTCGTAGCCGAACAGCGCCTTGTAGAAGGTGTCGACCGAGGACGTCTCGCGGGTGATCAGTTCGTTCCAGACAGGCGTGCCGTGCGCCCCGGCCACCGCGGTCCCCGTGTGCGCCGCCGCCTGCCAGATTCCGAAGACCGCGCCCGCCGGGTCGGCGGCGATGGCCATCCGGCCCGCCGAGGCCGCGTCCAGCGGGCCGACGCCGACCGTTCCGCCGCAGCTCCGGATCGTCTCGGCCGTCAGATCCGCGTTGTCCGTGGCCAGATACGTCAGCCAGGCGATGGGAAGGTGCCGGTCGGGCGGCAACTGACCGATCCCCGCGATCTCCTTGCCGTCGAGCAGCCCGCGGACGTACGGTCCGAGCTGCTGCGGCCCGGGCTCGAACTCCCAGCCGAACAGCGCTCCGTAGAACTCCTCCGTCGCGGCAAGTCCGTGCACCATCAGACTGACCCAGCAGGGTGTTCCTGGTGTGCGCCGGGTCGCTGCCTCGGTCATCGTCACTCTCTCCTCGGACCGTCGTGGTGGCCGTGCGGGGCGTGCCGATGCTCGCACCCACCGGCGCGCGGCGCCGCCCGGCCGCGCCGCAGTTGGCGGGATCTCGATTCGTTGTTTACCGGCGTGTCCTGGCCTTTACCCGCTGTTTCACAGGTCGTTACATCGCGTGGTCCGCCGACGCTCCCGCCGCGGGGGGCCGTACGCGAGGATGGTCGCCATGACAGCCATCATCACCGCAGCCGAACTCACCGGCGAGTCGGCGGGCCCGCGCCCGCCCGTACTGCTCGACGTCCGCTACCGGCTCGGCGGGCCGCCGGGACGGCCGGAGTACGAGGCGGGGCATCTGCCCGGCGCCGTATACGTGGACCTGGACGCGGAACTGGCGGGCCCGCCGGGCGCGGGCGGCCGGCATCCACTGCCCGACCTGGGGGTCTTCGGTGCGGCGATGCGCCGTGCGGGTGTCGGCGCGGACACGCCCGTGGTCACGTACGACGGGGGACTCGGGTGGGCGGCGGCCCGCGCCTGGTGGCTGCTGCGCTGGACGGGCCACGGCGACGTCCGGGTCCTGGACGGCGGTCTGGCCGGCTGGACGGGCCCGCTCTCCACCGAGATCCCGGCGCCGGCGGAGGGCGACTTCCGTCCCGAGCCGGGAGGGCTCCCCCTGCTGGACGCGGACGGCGCGGCGGCCCTCGCCCGGGAGGGGCTGCTGCTGGACGCCCGCGCGGCCGAGCGCTACCGCGGCGACGTCGAGCCGATCGACCGGATCGGCGGCCACATCCCCGGCGCGGTCTCGGCTCCCACCGCGGAGAACATGGCCGAAAACGGCACCTTCCGCCCGGCGCCGGAACTCGCGGCCCGCTTCGCGGCCCTGGGGGCCACGGGCCGGGACGTCGGCGTCTACTGCGGCTCCGGGGTCTCCGCCGCCCAGCAGGTGCTGGCCCTGGAACTGGCGGGCATCCGGGCGGCGCTCTACGCGGGCTCGTGGTCGGAGTGGTCGGAGGACCCCGCCCGCCCGGTCGCCAAGGGGCCGGACCCCCGGTAACGGCCCGGAGTTCCGGGCATCGGGGGAGCGCCCGCGGCGCGTCCGGGCGCACGTGAGAAGCATCCGAGGGGCCGGTGCGCACCCCCCGCGGGGGGGACCCGCCCCACCGCCAGCGGATATGGGGGTGTGGGAACCCCGTGACTCCTGCGTATTAAGACGGGGGCGGGTGTTTTTTTTTTAACATACCGCGTGCGGGGGGCCCACGGTTCACCCTCGGGGGGGGGGGGCCACCCGGGGGGTGGGATCCCCCCCGCCCCTCGGACTGCGTATAGGAGGGTGTGCGAACCCTGTCAGTCCTGCTTCTTACGACGGGTGCCGAAGACGATCTCGTCCCAGCTCGGCACCGCGGCCCGCCGCCCCGGGCGGACGCCGTCCGCCTCCGCCTGGCGGTCCGTCGTACCGGTGAGCCGGTCGCGGTGACCGGCCACGGAACGCGGCATCAGCACGTCCGCGTAGGCCGATCCGGCCCCGGCGGAGGCGGCGGGTGCCACCGGCTCCTCCGCGTCCGGCTCGTCCTCCGGGTCCACGCCCCCGGGCTCCGGGGGTGCGGGGCGTTCGGGCACGACCATGTCGCCGCGGAAGCTCGGCACGGCCTCCAGCAGGCTGGTGAGCGAGTCGCGTTCGTCGGCGTCGTCCGGCTCCGGGGCGACGGGGCGCTCCAACTGCCGGTCGAGGGAACGGTCCAGCGGCCGGTCGCGCGGCAGCCGCGCGATCCGCGGTACGAACGGGAAGCTCGGCTCCTTGGCGACCGTGTCGTCCGTGTCGCCGATCAGCGCGCGCGCCTCGTCGTCGACGGCCTGGACGAGACGCCGCGGCGGGTCGTACGTCCAGCTCGCCGAGTGCGGCTCGCCCGCGACCAGATAGACCAGCAGGACTTCCCAGGTGCCGTCGTCACGGCGCCACGAGTCCCACTGCACGGTCTCCTTGTCGGCGCCGCGGAGCGTCAGCCGCTCCTGCACGGCCTCGCCGAGCTGGGGTCCGGTGTTCTCACCGGGGCGGCGTACGGGGGTCTTCCTGGCGCGCTCGGCCATGAAGGCGCGCTCCGCGAGCACGGGGCCCTCGAAGCGGCGCACCCGGTCCACCGGGATCCCGGCGTGCTGCGCGACCTCCTCGGCGGAGGCACCGGCTCGTATCCGCGCCTGGATGTCACGCGGTCTGAGGTGGCTCTCCACCTCGATCTCGATCTGGCCCAGACGCGCACGGTCGTTGCGGACGGCGGCGCGCAGCCGCTCATCGATGGGGAGCGTGTACTCCGTGCTGTCGGCAGCCTTGAGCACCAGTCGTGTGCCGTCGTTGGAGACGGCCACGACACGCAGTTCGGGCATGGGAACCTCCCGGGTGGTGCCTGCCGACGTCACGTGCGTCGCTGCTTCCGCTAGTCGAGTGTGGCCTGCCCGGGTGCAGCCTGCCACAACCTTTCCGTGCTGCCCGGCGTGTCGGGCATGGGCCCTGGATCGCCGATGGCACGGTTACCCTGTGCGACGCGGAGTGACGAACCTGGTCACTCCGTGCAGCAGGCGCCCGTGCGGTGCCGCGGCTCCGCCGGATCGAGTGCCACGTTCGGCCCCCTTCCCGTTAGTCCCGGACCCCCATGAGGGAGTCCGGCCCCAGGGCTCGCCACAGTACTCCATTCGGGCCATCCGGGTGGACCGGCGCGCCGCCCAAGTTCTCGCAGGACCGGGGCGTTGATCCCTCCGTACCGTCCATGAGCGGCCGGACGAGGGTGTCTTGCTTCACAGAATCCACCTAAGCGGAACTATCCACTTCGCTCAGAGGTCACTCCTTGGTGCAAGGTGGGACAGATGTGCAGGCAGGGGCCGCAGATGGAGCAGAGGCTGACGACCGGTACACGAACGGACGAGAAGGCGGGAAGCGGCACGGCGGGCGAACGGGAGGAACGGCGCCGTAAGAGGCCGCGGATCGAACTCAGCCTGCCGCAGGTCGCGGGCAGCGCGCTCGCCGCGGTCGCCGCCGCGGTGCTCGCCTCCCAGCTCGGTGTGTACGGCACGATCATCGGCGCGGGCGTCGTCAGCGTCGTGGCCACCTGCGGTGGTTCGGTCTTCCAGCACTTCTTCCACCGTACGGGGGAACAGATCCGCGTCGCGGCGGTCCAAGCGAGGCCCGGTGGCCGGCAGGTGCCGGTGCCGCCGGACCGGGACGACCCGGGCCGAGGGAGCGATCTCCTCGGCTCCGCGCCGCCCGTGAACGAGGAGTTCAACCGGGCCACGACCCACGGCACCCGCCTCCGCGGCTGGAAGCGGCCGGTCCTCGCGGCCGCGGCGGTCTTCGGCGTCGCGATGGCCGGCGTCACCGGATACGAGCTGATCTCCGGTCAGGGCCTGAGCGGCGGCACGGGAACGACGGTCGGATCCGTGGTGAGCGGTGGCGGCCACCGGTCCGCCCCCACCCCGGCGACCGACCCCGCGTCCACTCCCTCCGGCGACACCGGGAGCGGTACGGGCGCCGGCGGCGACCAGGGCGGCACCCCGGGGAGCGGGACCTCGCCCACCCCGTCCGGCGGCGCCGCGCGCGACGGGACGACCAAGGACAGCGGGACCGGGACAGGCAACGGCACCGGCAACGGGAGCGACCCGACGGGCACCCCGTCCTCGCCGGCCCCGACGGACTCCTCGGGGCCCGCCCGGGACTCCGGCGGCGGCTCCGACACCCCGTCCACCCCGGCCCCGGCACCCTCCGGTTCCGGTACGGCGGACACCGGCACCGGCTCCGGCACCGGCGGCGACAGCGGTCCGACCGGCGGGTAGCGGGTGCGGGAGGAGGCGTACGGCGCGCATCGGTTCCCGTCAGTCCCCGAGAACCCGGCGCAGATAGTCGTTCCCGAACAGCCGGTCCGGGTCGAGCCGGTCCCGTACCGCAGTGAACTCCGCGAAGCGCGGGTAGGCCGCGGCGAGATATCCCGCGTCCCGCGTGTGGATCTTGCCCCAGTGCGGCCGGCCGCCGTGCGCGGTCATGATCCGCTCCACCGCCGTGAAGTACGAGCGGTGCGGCGTGCCCCGGTACAGGTGCACCGCGATGTAGGCGGTCTCCCGCCCCGAGGCCGTCGAGAGCGCGATGTCGTCGGCGGGCGCCGTGCGTATCTCCACCGGGAAACTCACCTTCAGCGGTGAGCGTTCGAGCATCGCCTTGACCTCGCGCAGCGCGCCGACCGCGGCCTCCCTCGGCAGCGCGTACTCCATCTCCACGAAGCGCACCCGGCGCGGGGAGGTGAAGACCCTGTAGGGGATGTCCGTGTACGTACGGGCCGAGAGCGCGCGGCTGGAGACGCGGGCGAGGGCGGGGATCGTCGCGGGCACGGCGCGGCCGAGCGCGCAGGCCACCCGGAAGGCGCCGTTGGAGAGGAGTTCGTCCTCGACCCACCCGGCGACCCGGCCGGGCGGCGCGGCGGGACCGGCGCTGCGGTTGTTGCGCTTGGTGTTGCAGTTGCCGGTGTGCGGGAACCAGTAGAACTCGAAGTGCTCGTTCTCGGCCACGTGTTGATCGAATTCCGCCGTGACCCGGTCGAAGGACATCGGCTCCTCACGGGCCGTCAGCAGGAAGACCGGCTCCACCGCGAAAGTGACCGCGGTGATCACGCCCAGCGCGCCGAGCCCGATCCGCGCGACGGCGAAGATCTCCGGGTTCTCCTCGGCCGAGCAGCGCAGCACCGTCCCGTCTGCCGTGACCAGTTCGAGCGCGCGGATCTGGGCGGCGATCGACGCCGAGTCGCGGCCGGTGCCATGGGTGCCGGTGGAGGTCGCGCCCGCGACGGTCTGCTCCATGATGTCGCCCATGTTCGTCAGCGACAGGCCCTCCCGGGCGAGCGCCGTGTTCAGGCGCTTGAGCGGGGTGCCGGCCGCGACCGTGACGGTCCCCGCGGCCCGGTCGATCTCCCGGATGCCGGTGAGCAGGTCGGGCCGTACGAACACCCCGTCCGTGGCGGCGACGGAGGTGAAGGAGTGCCCCGAGCCGACCGCCTTGACCCGGAGCCCGTCGGCCGCCGCCGCGCGGACCTCCCCGACCAGTTCCTCGACCGAGGAGGGGGACACCGTACGGGCGGGCCGGGCGGTCACGGTTCCCGCCCAGTTACGCCACGCGCTCATGGTCGTCGTGCTCCTCAGGACTGCCCGGTCCCCGGTCATCCGCCCCATGCCCTCCCCGCCTCCGTACCGGCTCACGCAGCCGGCGATACCCCAGGAACGCCACCGCGGCCGCGACGGCGCCCGCCACCACGGGCACCCTGTACCCCGCTCGTGCCCCTGCGGCGTCGACCACCCAGCCGGCGGCCGAGGAGCCGAGCGCCACACCGACCGCGAGCCCGGTACTGGTCCAGGTCATGCCTTCGGTCAGCTTGGTGCGCGGTACATGCGCTTCGACGAGGGCCATCGTGGTCACCATCGTCGGTGCGATGGACAGGCCCGCGACAAAGAGCGCCACGGCCAAGAGCGGGAGACTCCCGGCCAGTTGGAGGGGGATCATACTCACGGCCATCGCGCAGACACCCACCAGCCACCTCCGGGCCGGGGGACCGGCGAGATGCAGCAGCCCGAACACCATGCCCGCGCAGCAGGACCCCAGCGCGTAGACCGACAGGACCAGGCTCGCCGCGGCCTTGTGCCCCCGCTCCTCGGCGAAGGCGACCGTGACCACGTCCACCGCGCCGAAGATCGCCCCCGTCGCCACGAAGGTGGCCACCAGCACCCGCAGCCCGGCCGAGCCGAGAGCCGAACCCCCGGTGTGCTCCGCACGGGGCCGCGGTACGGGCTCGGTGGCGCGCTGCGCCGTCAGCCACAGGACACCGACCACCAGGAAGACCCCGGCGACGAGCGGGCCCGCCTCGGGGAACCAGGCCGTCGAGAGGCCGATCGAGATGATCGGGCCGAAGATGAAGCAGATCTCGTCGACCACCGACTCCCAGGAGTACGCGGTGTGCAGGGCGCGCGGGGAGTCCCGGTGGACCGTCGCCCACCGCGCCCGCACCATCGCCCCGACGCTCGGCATGCACCCCGTCCCGGCCGCGAAGACGAACAGCGTCCAGTCGGGCGCGCCCCGCTGGGCGCAGAGCAGCAGCCCCGCGATCGCCGTCACCGAGACCAGCATCGCCGGGCGCAGCACCCGCCGCTGCCCGTGCCGGTCCACCAGCCGGGAGATCTGCGGGCCGAGCACCGCGGCCGACATGGCCATCGCCGCGGAGACGGCGCCCGCGAGGCCGTACCTGCCGGTGAGCTGGGAGATCATCGTGACGGCGCCGATGCTCAGCATGGCGAGCGGCATCCGGCCGATCAGTCCGGCCGCGCTGAATCCCCGCGTACCGGGAACGTCGAACAGCGCGTGGTAGGAACGGGGCAACGCAGGCAACGGACGCTCCGGTAAGCGATGAATCTGGCCGCGGCAGCTTACGGCAGTCCGCCCGCCGCGCGCCCCCGGTTTTCCGGCGGGCTCCGTGCCCGGCGTACCGGGGCGGATGGCAGGATCGGAGCATGCCAGAACAGTCGGCGACTTCGCCCTACGACGCTCTGCTCCTGCTGTCCTTCGGCGGCCCGGAAGGCCCGGACGACGTGGTCCCGTTCCTGGAGAACGTCACCCGTGGCCGGGGCATCCCGAAGGAACGGCTCAAGGAGGTCGGCCGGCACTACTTCCTGTTCGGCGGGGTCAGCCCGATCAACGAACAGAACCGGGTGCTGCTGGACGCGTTGCGCAAGGACTTCGCCGGGCACGGCCTCGACCTGCCGGTCTACTGGGGCAACCGCAACTGGGCCCCGTATCTCACCGACACCCTCCGCGAGATGGCCGCCGACGGACGGCGCCGCGTCGCGGTCCTCGCCACCAGCGCGTACGCCTCGTACTCGGGCTGTCGGCAGTACCGCGAGGACCTGGCCGCCGCCCTCGCCACCCTGGCCGGCGAGGGGATCGAGCCGCCGCGCGTCGACAAGCTGCGCCACTACTTCAACCACCCGGGCTTCCTGGAACCCGTGATCGACGGCGTGCTCGCCTCGCTCGCCGATCTGCCCGCGGACGTACGGGCGGGGGCGCATCTCGCCTTCACCACGCACTCCATTCCGACCGCGTCGGCCGACACCTCGGGCCCGGCCGAGGGGCACGGCGAGGGCGGCGCCTACGTCGCCCAGCACCTCGACGTCGCCCGGCTGGTGGTGGCCGCCGTCCAGGCGGAGACGGGGATCGCGTACCCCTGGCGGCTCGTCTACCAGTCGCGCAGCGGCGCCCCGCACATCCCCTGGCTGGAGCCGGACATCTGCGACCACCTGGAGACGCTGAGCGCCGAGGGCGTCCCCGCCGTCGTGATGGCGCCCATCGGCTTCGTCTCCGACCACATGGAAGTCCTGTACGACCTCGACACGGAGGCCACCGCCAAGGCCGCCGAGCTGGGGCTGCCCGTACGCCGCTCGGCCACCGTCGGCGCGGATCCGCGGTTCGCCGCCGCCGTACGCGATCTCCTCCTGGAGCGGGCCGCCACCGAGCGCGGCCGCGCCGTGGAGCGGTGCGCCCTCGGCGCGCTGGGCCCGAGCCACGACCTCTGCCCGGCCGGCTGCTGCCCGGCCCGCGCCCCCAAGCCCGCCGCCGCGGGCGCCGACAGCCCGTACGCCTGAAGGAGCCCGCTGTGACCGACGCCCTCACCGGTGAACTGCTCGCGCTCGCCCTGGAGGCGGCCCGCCGGGCCGGCGCGCTGCTGCGCGACGGGCGCCCCGACGATCTGGCCGTCGCCGCCACGAAGTCCAGCCCCATCGATGTCGTCACGGAGATGGACATCGCCGCCGAGAAGCTGATCACCGGCTATCTCGCGGAGCACCGCCCCGACGACGGCTTCCTCGGCGAGGAGGGCGCCAGCACGGCGGGCAGCAGCGGTGTCCGCTGGGTCATCGACCCGCTGGACGGCACCGTCAACTACCTCTACGGGCTGCCCACCTGGGCCGTCTCCATCGCCGCCGAGCGCGACGGGGAGACGCTGGTGGGTGTCGTGGAGGCCCCGATGCGCCGCGAGACCTTCCGCGCCGTGCGCGGCGGCGGCGCCTTCCTGGGCGACCGTCCGCTGCGCTGCCGCCCCGCGCCGCCGCTGGAGCGGGCGCTGGTCTCCACCGGCTTCAACTACGTCACCACGGTCCGCGCCCACCAGGCGGAGATCGCCCAGCGGCTGATCCCGCAACTGCGGGACATCCGGCGCGGCGGCTCGGCGGCCATCGACCTCTGCGACGTGGCGGCCGGCCGGCTGGAGGGCTACTACGAGCGGGGGCTGCACCCCTGGGACCTCGCGGCCGGTGATCTCATCGCCCGGGAGGCGGGCGCCCGTACGGGTGGCCGCCCCGGTGTCCGGCCCGGATTCGAGCTCACCGTGGCGGCCACGCCGGGCGTCTTCGAGCCCCTCCAGGAGCTGCTGGAGGAGTACGGGGCCTGGCACGACTGACCGGCACCCGGGAGCCCCGGAACACGGAAGGGCCCCGGCACCGTCCCCTCGGTGCCGGGGCCCTTCTCTGCAGATCGTTTGCGGCTCTGATATTTCGTAAATCAGTGCGACTGGTGTCTGAGTGGCGGTATCCGGGGTGTCCGGTACGACGCGGTGTATCGGGTCAGACGCTGGCGGCGCCGACCTCCACACCGTGCTCGGCGGCGAGCCGGCGCAGGTCGTCCAGCTCTTCCTGTTCGACGTCCGCGAGGAAGTCGTCACCCGTCTCACGTGCACGGGTGAGGTCTGTTTCCGTGGCCTTTATACGCTGGAGAAGCCCGGCGGTGAACGCGTCCATTGCGCCCCCTCGTCGTGGGTCAGTGGCACGGGGGTGTGCCGACGGCGGGAAGATCAGGCGCCCACTGTCTTCTGGAGTGACAGTTATCCGGTGGGCAGATAAGGGTGTGGCATGCCACAAACAGGGCGTGATCTCGGGTGTGAAGTCGTCTTCCCCAGGGTCCGTCCCCGAGAAACCTCCCTGACTCCATCAATCCGGCCCGGGCCCGGACGTGCCTGGTCACCCGGCATCGTCTTACCGCCGGTTTATGGCCGATACGGGCAGGATGGGCCCGCACAACGAGTGCTGGAACCTGCCCTGATCACGGGAGACGGGCCAAGAGGAAGGAAGATCGACGTGCGCGTACTCGTCGTCGAGGACGAGCAACTGCTCGCCGATGCGGTGGCCACCGGACTGCGCCGGGAGGCCATGGCCGTCGACGTCGTGTACGACGGTGCGGCGGCCCTGGAGCGGATCGGGGTCAACGACTACGACGTGGTGGTGCTCGACCGCGATCTTCCCGTCGTGCACGGCGACGACGTCTGCCGCAAGATCGTCGAGCTGGGGATGCCCACCCGGGTCCTGATGCTGACCGCCTCGGGCGACGTCAGCGACCGGGTCGAGGGCCTGGAGCTGGGCGCGGACGACTATCTGCCCAAGCCCTTCGCGTTCACCGAGCTGACCGCCCGGGTCAGGGCCCTGGGACGGCGTACGACGGTGCCGCTGCCGCCCGTCCTGGAGCGCTCGGGGATCAAGCTCGACCCCAACCGCCGCGAGGTCTTCCGCGAGGGCAGGGAGATCCAGCTCGCGCCCAAGGAGTTCGCGGTCCTGGAGGTCCTGATGCGCAGCGAGGGCGCGGTCGTCTCGGCCGAGCAGCTGCTGGAGAAGGCGTGGGACGAGAACACCGACCCGTTCACCAATGTCGTCCGCGTCACGGTCATGACCCTGCGGCGCAAGCTCGGTGAGCCGCCCGTGATCGTCACGGTGCCCGGCTCCGGCTACCGGATCTGATGCCGGTGGCCACTACTCCGGCGCCGCCCGCGGCGCCTCCGAAGCCGACCTGGGACCCGAGAAAGCCCGACCAGTCGCTCCCCTGGGTCCGGCCCACCATCCGTATACGGCTGACGCTGCTCTACGGCGGGATGTTCCTGATCGCGGGCATCCTGCTGCTCTCGATCATCTACCTGCTGGCCGCCCAGGCCCTGCACGTGGGCAGTGAGCTGCCCTTCCAGATCGTGAGCGGCAAGGTACGGAGCGACACCTGCAACTTCCCGGACCAGGCGCCGCCCGACCAGTTCAACACGGCGATGAACGCCTGCGTCAACCACCAGCGCCAGCAGGCGCTCGACGACCTGCTCAGCCGCTCGCTCTTCGCGCTGGTCGGGCTGAGCGTCATCGCGTTCGCCTTCGGTTACGCGATGGCCGGGCGGGTGCTGTCGCCGCTGGGCCGGATCACCCGTACCGCGCGCCGCGTGGTCGGCAGCGACCTGGCCCGCCGGATCGAGCTGGACGGCCCGGACGACGAGCTGAAGGAGCTCGCGGACACCTTCGACGAGATGCTGGAGCGGCTGGAGCGCGCCTTCACCGCGCAGCAGCGCTTCGTCGCCAACGCGTCGCACGAGCTGCGTACGCCGCTCGCGATCAACCGGACCCTCCTGGAGGTCCACCTCTCCGACCCGGGGGCTCCGGTGGAGCTCCAGCAGCTCGGAAAGACCCTCCTGGCGACCAACGAGCGCAGTGAGCAGCTGGTGGAGGGGCTGCTGCTGCTCGCCCGCAGCGACAACCAGCTCGTGGAGCGCAAACCGGTCGACCTCGCGGAGGTCGCCACCCGCGCCGTCGACCAGGCGCTCGCCGAGGCGGAGGCGAAGGGCGTGGAGATCCGTTCGGAGTGCGTCCCCGCGGTCGTCCAGGGCAACGGCGTCCTGCTGGAGCGGATCGCCCTGAACCTCGTGCAGAACGCCGTGCGGTACAACATCCAGGAGGACGGCTGGGTGGAGGTCAGCACCGAGCTGCAGCAGGGCCAGGCGGTCCTGGTGGTGTCGAACACCGGGCCCGTGGTGCCCGCGTACGAGATCGACAACCTCTTCGAGCCGTTCCGGCGCCTGCGCACGGAGCGGACGGGCAGCGACAAGGGCGTGGGACTCGGCCTGTCGATCGCCCGTTCGGTCGCCCGTGCCCACGGCGGACGGATCGCCGCGGAGCCGCGTGAGGGAGGTGGACTGGTGATGCGTGTCACTCTCCCGGTCTGAGAGACTGCGCTCGGTATTCACGCGCCGGAGGACATTGTTCGCTTTGCGCGGAATATTCGGCGTCGTTTTCCGGCGAGACCCTGTGTGATCGATCACAGGGGCGAATTCCCGCCGGTCGACTCTGTGTGATCAAGCCTTCGTCGGATGACCGGTAAAGTCCGGGTTTCCGGGGGCCGGGATCACGGGAAGTACACGGGGTGGCGCCCGTGCAGCGGGAACGAGGGACCGTGTACGGTCCCCTTCGCCACCCGAAGCCGATCACTCCTCAGGAGTCCGGTCGGGTGTCGATTGAGTAACAGACCTTGATGTGAGGCAAAATCTCCGCCTCAGGTCGGGCACAAGTCCGGCCTCTCACGCGTTACGTGCGCTGAGACACTACAGAACCCAGAGGGGGAGAGCGACGACATGGCAACGGATTACGACACCCCACGCAAGACCGATGACGACGTCGACCAGGACAGCCTTGAGGAACTGAAGGCCCGTCGGAACGACAAGTCGACCTCGGCGGTCGACGTCGACGAGTTCGAGCAGGCCGAGGGCCTGGAACTGCCCGGCGCGGACCTCTCCAACGAGGAGCTGTCCGTCCGGGTCCTGCCCCGGCAGGCCGACGAGTTCACGTGCATGAGCTGCTTCCTCGTGCACCACCGCTCCCAGCTCGCCAGGGAGAAGAACGGTCAGCCCATCTGCCGCGACTGCGACTGAGGTCTGACAGGCCGTGGCAGGCGACACACCGTTCCGGAAACGGCGCTTCCGGCGCAAGAACGCACCGGAGGCAACGGATACGTATCAGGGCGGCTCAGGCCCGGCGGAAGGCGTTCAGCCCGCTGCCGAGCACTCCGCCCTGCTGCCCCAGCACGGCGCGCACGAGGACGAGCGAGGCCGGCCGGCCTCGCTCGAAGCCGTCCGGGACGACCACGGCGGCCCCACGACCGGGGGCCGGCGCCTGGACAGCGTGAAACGGGGCGTGCGCAAGGGGAGTGACGGAGCCAAGGCGGCCCTCGCGTTCGTCGCCGACCGGATCATCGAGAACGCACCCCGGATCCCGGTCCGCGACCTCGCGACCCTGCGCGGCCAGTTCCCGGGCCTCGGCCCCGAGGAGCTGGCGGACAAGCTGATCGCGGGCGCCGCGAACAGCAGCTCGACCGTCGGGGCGGGCGTCGGCGCCGCCGCGATGATGCCCGTACCACCCGCGATGCCGGCCGAGCTGGCCGCCGAGATCACCGCCGTCGCCGCGATCGAGTTCAAGCTCATCGCGGAGCTGCACGAGGTCTACGGGCAGCGCCCGCCCGGCACGCTCAGGCAGCGCAGCGCCGCCTATCTGACGTCCTGGACCGAGGAGCGCGGCGTCGACATCACCAAACCGTCGACGTTCAACGGCGCGCTCAGCGGTCCCATGAAGCGCGAGCTGCGCCACCAGATCACCAAGCGCATGGTCCGCAGCCTGCCGAACCTGGTCCCCTTCATGATCGGGGCCGCCGTCGGCGCCCTGATGAACCGGCGGGACACCAAGAAGGTCGCCGAACACGTCCGCAAGGACCTGCGGGCCCGCCAGGTGCCCTGGGACGCGCTGCCCGCCCAGCCGCCCCTGGAGCGGCCGGACGAGCTGCCCCCGGGCCTGCCCAGGGAACTGGGCCAGTAGGACCGGCGGGGCACCGTCCGCCGGGTCTCAGCCCGTACGGACCGCGTCCAGCGCCGCCGCCAGCTCCTGCGGGGTCCTGGTCGACAGGTAGACGTACGGCGTCGGGTCGTCCGGATCCGTGACCTCCACCCGCAGCGCCGTCGGCACATAGCTGCGCAGCAGCATGAAGGCGCGCGGATCGGCCTTCTCCAGCCGCCAGGCCCGCGCCTCCTCCTGATCCAGCACCTCCGCCGTGCCGAGCGCCGACACGGGGATCCGCGCGTCCCCCGCGACCAGCGAGTCCGCCACCACCCGGATCCGCGCGGATCCGTAGGAACTCACCCCGGCCGCCGCCAGCGCGCCCGCGACGATCACCCCGCCGAGCATCGGCAGCGCGCCCAGCGGCAGTGTCATCAGGCCGCCCGCGACGGCGAGCAGGGCGGCGATGGCCCACCAGGAAGGGGGCGCGGTGAGGCGTTCGTCGTAACGCGCGGGGGAAGGCTCCATGGAGCCAAGCTTGGCACGGTGCCTCCTCCCGGCGACCGCGCGGGTAAGGTCTGCGCCTGTGAGTAACGTGCCATCCCAGGGGACGCCCCCCGGACTCCGAGCGGCGCCGGGGTCCCTGGCGCCCCCCGCCGACGCCGTACCGCCGGTACGGCACCCCGACGCGCCCGCCCCCGGTGAGCGGATCGGTGCGCACAACGACCAGTGTTTCGGCTGCGGCGAGGGACAGCGGCACGGACTCCGGCTCGTCGTGCGCGCCGCTGAGGGTGTGCGGGTCACCGCCGAGTTCTCCGTCGGCCCCGCCCACCAGGGCGCTCCGGACCTCGCCCACGGCGGCGTGCTCGCCGCGGTGCTGGACGAGACGCTGGGCGCGCTGAACTGGCTGCTGGGGACCGTCTCCGTCACCGGCCGGCTCCAGACCGAGTACGTACGGCCCGTGCCCGTCGGGGCGCTGCTCCACCTGGAGGCCGAGGTCACCGCCGTGCACCGGCGGAAGATCTACTCCACCGCGGTGGGCCGGATCGGCGGCCCCGACGGGCCCGTCGCCGTCCGGGCGGACGCCCTGTTCGCAGAGGTCAGGCGTGACCGCGCCGTCGAGGTGACCCCATGAGCCCTGTGTCCGGCGGCCCCGGTGGCCCCGTTGACGTACTGATCCGCCGCGTCGACCCCGAGGTGCCGCTGCCCGCGTACGCGCACCCCGGGGACGCGGGGGCCGATCTGGTCACCACGGAGGCCGCCGAGCTGGCCCCCGGTGAGCGCGCCGTCCTGCCGACGGGCATCTCCCTCGCCCTGCCCGACGGCTACGCCGCCTTCGTGCACCCGCGCTCCGGGCTCGCCGCCCGCTGCGGGGTCGCGATGGTGAATGCCCCCGGGACGGTGGATGCCGGGTACCGTGGGGAGATCAAAGTGATCGTGGTCAATCTGGACCCCCGCGAGAGCGTGCGGTTCGAGCGGTTCGACCGGATTGCCCAACTCATCGTTCAGCAGGTCGAGAAGGTGCGCTTCCACGAGGTGGCGGAGCTTCCCGGTTCCGCGCGGGCCGAGGGGGGCTTCGGGTCCACCGGCGGCCATGCCGCCGTGGGCGGGGTACAGGGTGGGAATCGATACGCTTCGGTCGTATCCGACCGGGAAGGACAGTGACGTGTTCGGACGTCGCAAGAAAAGTGGTTCCGCCAAGGACGAGGCGGAGGCAGCGGGCGAGACCGAGCAGTTCGAAGGTGTCGACGGCGCAGACGCCGCGGCCGCCGCGGACGCGGCCGACGCCGATGACAGCGCGGAGCCCGCGCCCCGTCGTACGAACCTTCCGCCGGCGCCCCGGCCCGACGGCCCCTGGGACATCTCCGAGGTCTCCAGGCCCGACGAGGGCCGCGTCGACCTCGGGGGCGTCTTCGTCCCCGCGGTCGAGGGCATGGAACTGCGCGTAGAGGTCGCCGGCGACGCGATCGTCGCCGCCACGGTCGTCGTACGGGACAGCGCCGTACAGCTCCAGGCCTTCGCCGCGCCCAAGAAGGAGGGCATCTGGGGCGAGGTCCGCGAGGAGATCGCCACGGGCATCACCCAGCAGGGCGGCATCATCGACGAGGTCGAGGGTCCGCTGGGCTGGGAGCTGCGCGCCCAGGTCCCCGTACAGCTCCCCGACGGCACCGGAGGCGTGCAGCTCGTGCGCTTCATCGGGGTCGACGGACCGCGCTGGTTCCTGCGCGGGGTGATCTCCGGCCAGGGCGCGGTGCAGCCCGAGGCCGCCGGGCTGCTGGAGCAGATCTTCCGGGACACCGTCGTCGTGCGCGGGGAGGGCCCGATGGCCCCCCGCGACCCGATCGTCCTCAAGCTACCGGACGACGCGCAGATGGTTGCCGAGGGCGTCCAGCAGGAGGACCAGGAGAGCTCGCGCTTCTCCGGCGGCATGGGCCAGCTCCAGCGCGGTCCCGAGATCACCGAGGTGCGCTGAACCCCGAGGGGTGCTGAACCGCCGAGGTGCGCCGGCCGGTCCGCCGGCCCGGGTGCCCCGGTACCGCACGGACACGAGGAGGGCCGTCTCCCGCACGGGGGCGGCCCTCCTCGCGTTACGCGGCCGGGCGGCGATCGGCGGGCGCCGGTGGTGCCGGGAGTGCCGCCGGAGCGGACGCGGCCCCGGGCCCGCCCTGACGGGGCCATCGCCGGGCGCCGTCAGAATCGTGTCAAAACCGGCCCCGGGCCCCCGTCGCGGCGCCCGCGCGCCTCGTCACCGGCGGTAGTTTCTACCGGACAGCCGGACGCAGGGCGGGCCGGCTCTTCTGGAAGACAATGGGGCCATGGGACGCGGCAAGCTTCGGATCTACCTGGGCGCGGCACCGGGCGTCGGCAAGACGTACGCGATGCTCTCCGAGGCACACCGCCGGGTGGAGCGGGGCACGGACTGTGTCGTCGCGTTCGTCGAGCACCACGACCGGCCGCGTACGGAAGTGATGCTGCACGGCCTGGAGGCGGTCGAGCGGCGCGAGCTGGAGTACCGCGGGTCCGTCTTCACCGAGATGGACGTCGACGCCGTCCTGGAGCGCCGCCCCACCGTCGCACTGGTCGACGAGCTGGCGCACACCAATGTGCCCGGTTCCCGCAACGCCAAGCGCTGGCAGGACGTCGAGGAACTGCTCAAGGCCGGCATAGAGGTCGTCTCCACCGTCAACATCCAGCACCTGGAATCGCTCGGTGACGTCGTCGAGTCGATAACCGGGGTACGGCAGCGCGAGACCGTCCCCGACGAGATGGTCCGGCGCGCCGACCAGATCGAGCTGGTCGACATGTCGCCCCAGGCGCTGCGCCGCCGGATGGCCCACGGCAACGTC
Organism: Streptomyces sp. NPDC056987; assembly: GCF_042673865.1. Classification (NCBI taxonomy): domain Bacteria; kingdom Bacillati; phylum Actinomycetota; class Actinomycetes; order Kitasatosporales; family Streptomycetaceae; genus Streptomyces; species Streptomyces sp. NPDC056987. The sequence continues at coordinate 28,139 of NZ_JBHURV010000024.1, read as the reverse complement.
TACAAGCCCGACAAGGTCGACGCCGCGCTCTCCCACTACTTCCGGCCCGGCAACCTCACCGCGCTGCGCGAGCTGGCGCTGCTGTGGGTCGCCGACCGGGTGGACGAATACCTCCAGCAGTACCGCGGCGAGCACAACATCCGTACCACCTGGCAGGCCCGCGAGCGCATCGTCGTCGGCCTGACCGGCGGTCCCGAGGGCCGTACGCTGATCCGCCGCGCGGCCCGGATGGCGGCCAAGGGGTCGGGCAGCGAGATCCTCGCCGTCTACATCGCCCGCAGCGACGGGCTCACGGCCGGCTCGCCCAAGGAGCTGGCGGTCCAGCGCACCCTGGTCGAGGACCTCGGCGGCACCTTCCACCATGTGATCGGCGACGACATCCCCTCCGCGCTGCTGGAGTTCGCGCGCGGCGTCAACGCCACCCAGATCGTGCTGGGCTCCAGCCGCCGCAAGACCTGGCAGTACATCTTCGGCCCCGGTGTGGGCGCCACCGTGGCGCGGGAGTCGGGGCCCGACCTGGACGTGCACATCGTCACGCACGAGGAGGCCGCCAAGGGGCGCGGACTGCCCGTCGCGCGCGGCGCCCGCCTCGGCCGCTCTCGGATCATCTGGGGCTGGCTGGCCGGGGTCGTGGCGCCCGTCCTGCTCTCGGTGCTGCTGACGGCGATGAACAACACCCTGGGGCTCGCCAACGACGTCCTGCTCTTCCTCTTCCTGACCGTGCTGGCCGCCCTGCTGGGCGGGCTGCGGCCCGCGCTCGCCTCGGCGGCCGTGGGGTCGATGCTGCTCAACTTCTACTTCACGCCGCCCACCCACAACCTGACCGTCGCCGACCCCAAGAACCTCGTCGCCATCGTGATCTTCTTCGCGGTGGCCGTGGCGGTGGCCTCCGTGGTGGACCTGGCGGCCCGCCGTACCCATACGGCCTCCCGGCTGCGGGCCGAGTCCGAGATCCTCTCCTTCCTCGCGGGCAGCGTGCTGCGCGGGGAGACGGCGCTGGACGCGCTGCTGGCGCGGGTCCGCGAGACCTTCGCCATGGAGTCCGTGGCGCTGCTCGAACGCAAGAGCGATGTCGACCCGTGGACCTGCGCGGGCAGTGTGGGCCCCCAGCCCGTCGGCCGGCCCGAGGACGCCGATGTCGACATGCCGGTCGGCGACCACATGGCACTGGCGCTCTCCGGGCGGGTGCTGCCCGCGGAGGACCGCCGGGTGCTCGCCGCGTTCGCCACCCAGGCCGCCGTCGTGCTCGACCGCCAGCGGCTGGTCGGCGAGGCCGAGCAGGCCCGCGCGCTCGCCGAGGGCAACCGCATCCGTACCGCCCTGCTCGCGGCCGTCAGCCACGATCTGCGCACCCCGCTGGCCGGCATCAAGGCCGCGGTCACCTCGCTCCGCTCCGACGACGTCGAATGGTCCGAGGAGGACCAGGCGGAACTGCTGGAAGGCATCGAGCACGGCGCCGACCGGCTCGACCACCTCGTGGGCAACCTCCTCGACATGTCCCGGCTCCAGACCGGCACCGTCACCCCGCTGATGCGCGAGATCGACCTGGACGAGGTCGTCCCGATGGCGCTCGGCGGCGTGCCGGAGAACAGCGTGGAACTGGACATCCCCGAGTCGCTGCCCATGGTGTCCGTCGACCCCGGGCTGCTGGAGCGCGCGGTCGCCAACATCGTCGAGAACGCCGTCAAGTACAGCCCCGAGGGGCGGCGCGTCACCGTCGCCGCCAGCGCCCTCGGCGCCCGGGTCGAGGTACGGGTGGTGGACCGGGGCCCCGGTGTCCCCGAGGACGCCAAGGAACGCATATTCGAACCCTTCCAGCGCCACGGCGACGCCCCGCGCGGGGCCGGCGTCGGCCTCGGGCTCGCCGTCGCCCGCGGCTTCGTGGACGCGATGGGCGGCACCCTCGCCGCCGAGGACACCCCCGGCGGCGGCCTGACCATGGTGCTCACCCTCTCCGCGGCGGCCGGCCCCGTGCCGGCCCGCCCCGAATCTCCCGCCCGGGTCGGCTCATGACCGGGACAGCAGAAAGGCGGACCTCTATGACCCGGGTGCTCGTGGTCGACGACGAGCCACAGATCGTACGGGCCCTCGTGATCAATCTGAGGGCGCGCAAGTACGAGGTGGACGCGGCCTCGGACGGCACGACCGCGCTGGAACTCGCGGCGGCCCGCCACCCCGACGTGGTCGTGCTCGACCTCGGGCTGCCGGACATGGACGGCGTCGAGGTGATCAAGGGCCTGCGCGGCTGGACGCGCGTCCCGATCCTGGTGCTCTCCGCGCGCCACACCTCCGACGAGAAGGTCGAGGCGCTGGACGCGGGCGCCGACGACTACGTCACCAAGCCGTTCGGCATGGACGAGCTGCTGGCCCGGCTGCGCGCCGCGGTCCGCCGGGCCGAACCGCTCGGCGGGGACGGCGACGAGACCGTCGCGGTGGTCGAGACGGCGGGGTTCACCGTCGACCTCGCGGCCAAGAAGGTGCACCGCGAGGGCCGTGACGTACGGCTCACCCCGACCGAATGGCACCTGCTGGAGGTCCTGGTACGGAACACGGGCCGGCTGGTCAGCCAGAAACAGCTCCTCCAGGAGGTCTGGGGCCCCTCGTACGGCACCGAGACCAACTACCTGCGGGTCTACATGGCCCAGCTCAGGCGGAAGCTGGAGACGGACCCCTCGCACCCCCGGCACTTCGTCACCGAGCCGGGCATGGGCTACCGCTTCGAACGGTGATCCGGTGCTGACTCCGGTGACGGATCCGGTACGGGGGCCAGGATCCCCCGTACCGGGGAGCGGGCCGGGTGATCCGCGGCCCCCGTACGTCCTTCTGTCGCACCCGTCCCCCGGTACCCTTCAGACATGAGTGCTGAGAAGCCGACCGGCCGCTTCCGCCGGATGCTCGACCGGCTCTCCAGCTCCCAGGAGGACCTGGAGTCCGAGGAGCTGAGGGAGGACGCACAGGCATCCGGGTGCACCCGGATCTCCGAGTGCGACGACCGCCAGATCGTCCGGGTGACTGGTACGTTGCGGACGGTCACCCTGCGGCCCCGGGCCGGTGTGCCCGCGCTGGAGGCGGAGCTGTTCGACGGCACCGCGCCGCTGGACGTGGTGTGGCTGGGCCGGCGGTCCATCATGGGCATAGAGCCGGGCCGCAAGCTGATCGCCTCGGGCCGGATCTCCCTGAGCCACGGCCGCCGCGTGCTGTTCAACCCCAAATACGAACTCCGACCGCTCGGACAGGAGTAGCCGGTGACGTCACCCGACAAGCCCACCGCCCCGACCGTTTCCCCCGCATCGTCCGGGGCCCCCTCGCCCGACCAGGACGGTGATGTCAAAGCCGTCACGGAGGCGGCGCTCTTCGAGGCGTTCGGCGGCGTACGCGGGATGGTGGAGACGGTCCTTCCCGGCCTGCTCTTCGTCACGATCTACACCGTCAACAAGGACCTGCACACCTCGGCGATCGCGGCGCTCGCCGTCTCGCTGCTGCTGGTGGTGGTCCGGCTGGTCCGCCGGGACACCGTCAAGCACGCCTTCAGCGGGGTCTTCGGCGTCGCCTTCGGTGTCGTCTTCGCGATGATGACGGGCAACGCCAAGGACTTCTACCTCCCCGGCATGCTCTACACGCTGGGGCTCGCGCTCGCCTACATCATCACCACGCTGGCGGGCGTGCCGCTGATCGGGCTGATCCTGGGCCCGGTCTTCAAGGAGAACCTCTCCTGGCGCACCCGTAACCCCGGCCGCAAGAAGGCGTACGCCAAGGCCAGTTGGGCGTGGGGGCTGATCCTGCTCACCAAGTGCGCGATCCTCTTCCCGCTCTACTGGTGGGCGGACACGGCGCAGCTCGGCTGGGTGCTGATCTCGCTCAAGATCCCGCCGTTCCTGCTGGCGGTCTATCTGACCTGGGTCTTCCTGGCGAAGGCGCCCCCGCCGATCGATGTCTTCGCCGAGATGGAGGCGGAGGAGCAGGCCGAGAAGGAGCGCGCGGCGGCGGCCGCCGCGGTGACCGGCGAGCGCGGCCCGGCCCGGCACCGGCGGTAGGGACCCCGCGTACGGCCGTACGGTGCCCTCGGTCCCGTACCGGCCCCCGGTAGGTGACGTACCCACGAAGGCATGTGCCTTCGTGGGTACGTTCGTTCGCGGGCGCCTTCGTTCGTGGGCGCCTTCGCGCGTACGGGAGGGGCCGGTCAGTCCGCGGTGTTCTCGCGGCGTACGGACAGCAGGTCCTCCAGCTGCTCCTCGCGCGCCTGCGCCGCCACGAACAGCAGTTCGTCGCCCGCCTCCAGCGTCTCCTCCGGATGGGGCGTCAGCACCCGCGTCCCCCGGATGATCGTCACCAGCGAGGTGTCCTCCGGCCAGCTCACCGAGCCGACCTGAGTCCCGGTCACCGCCGACTCCGGCGGCAGCGTCAGCTCGACCAGGTTGGCGTCGCCGTGGCTGAAGCGGAGCAGCCGTACGAGATCGCCGACGCTCACCGCCTCCTCCACGAGCGCGGACATCAGCCGCGGTGTCGAGACCGCGACATCGACGCCCCACGCCTCGTTGAACAGCCACTCGTTCTTGGGGTTGTTGACGCGGGCGACCACCCGCGGCACGCCGTACTCCGTCTTGGCGAGCAGCGACACGACCAGGTTGACCTTGTCGTCCCCGGTCGCGGCGATCACCACGTTGCAGCGCTGGAGCGCCGCCTCGTCCAGCGAGGTGATCTCGCAGGCGTCCGCCAGCAGCCACTCGGCGAGCGGCACCCGCTCCACCGAGATGGCGGTCGGCGCCTTGTCGATCAGCAGCACCTCGTGCCCGTTCTCCAGCAGCTCGCCCGCGATGGAGCGGCCCACCGCCCCTGCCCCGGCAATCGCGACACGCATCAGATCACGCCTCCGTCCGGGCCCTCGGCGAACGCCGCCTCGACCTTCCCGATGTCGTCCGTACGCATCATCACGTGGACGAGGTCGCCCTCCTGGAGCACCGTCTGCGACGTCGGCAGCATCGCCTCACCCAGCCGGGTGAGGAAGGCCACGCGGACGCCCGTCTCCTCCTGGAGCCTGCTGATCTTGTGGCCGATCCAGCTCTCCGACGTGTGGACCTCGGCGAGCTGCACGCCACCGCTCGGATCGCGCCACAGCGGCTCCGCGCCGGACGGCAGCAGTCGGCGCATCATCTGGTCGGCGGTCCAGCGGACCGTGGCCACCGTCGGGATCCCGAGCCGCTGATAGACCTCGGCGCGGCGCGGGTCGTAGATACGGGCCGCGACGTTCTCGATGCCGAACATCTCGCGGGCCACCCGGGCGGCGATGATGTTGGAGTTGTCGCCGCTGCTCACCGCGGCGAACGCGCCGGCGTCCTCGATCCCCGCCTCGCGCAGGGTGTCCTGGTCGAAGCCGACACCGCTGACGCGGCGGCCGCCGAAGCCGGAGCCGAGCCGGCGGAACGCGGTGGGGTCCTGGTCGATGACGGCGACCGTGTGCCCTTGCTGCTCCAGGTTCTGCGCGAGTGCGGCGCCCACCCGGCCGCAGCCCATGATGACGATATGCACGGCCTTACACCACACTCCCCGCAGGTGCTCTGACCTGCGTAAATGTCTTGCTCATGTCTCTCTTTCGGCTCGCCGGGCAACGGCGGCGGCCGGTTGGTGAGCCGCCGGGCACCATCATGCCGGGGATCCCGGCCCGGTCCCTTCGCGGGGACCGGGTGGCGCCTGCCCTTGCCTGGGACCAACGTATCGGTAATGACCGACAGACCGACGGCGGGCCGGTGCCCGGTCCGTCCGGGGCCGGCGGGAAGGAATGGCGCGGAATTGAGCCATGGGCGGAAGTCGCCATGGCTCAATTCCCGGCCGGAACAGGCGTATCGGGAAGGGTGGCGGCGTGATATTCGTAATCCTGACCGGCCTGGATCACTGACCGGCAGGATCATCGGCCGGTCAGGATCAGCCGGAACAGCACGGGGAATTCGATACCGAACCACGAGGGTTGTCTTGTCCGACTCCACTCCCGGTGACGCCGGGCCCGACCCCTTCACCGCGGTTCTCCGCGACGAACGGCACCGGATCTACGCGGAGCTGGCCGCCGAGGGGCCGGTGCACCGGATCACCACACCGACCGGGGCGCAGGCCTGGCTGGTGACGGACTACGCCGAGGCCAAGGCGCTGCTCGCCGACCCCCGCCTGGTCAAGGGCGGCTGGGAGTTCGGCGCGTACGCGGCGGAGCTGCCCGAGGACGTGGCGCGCGGCATCCACACCAGCATGCTCAACAGCGACGGGCCGACGCACACCCGGCTGCGCAAGCTGGTGCTGTCCGCGTTCACCCGGCGCAGGGTCGAGAAGCTGACCCCGACGATCCGGCGGTTGACGGACGACCTGCTCACCGTGGCCGCGGCGGAGGGGGAGGGGGCGAAACCGGTCGACCTGATCTCCGCGCTCGCCTACCCGCTGCCGCTCGGCGTCATCTGCGAACTGATCGGCATACCGGACGAGGACCGGACCGCTTTCCGCGCCTGGACGACCCCGACCGTCTCGCCCGGTATCCACGGCTTCGAGGCCTTCCGGGAGGCCGTGACGTCCCTGCTCGCCTTCAGCCGCGAGCTGATCGCGAAACGCCGGAACGACCCTCAGGACGACCTGCTCTCCGACCTGATCGCGGCCCGCGACGAGGGGGCGAGCCTCACCGAGGACGAGCTGACCTCGATGATCTTCCTGCTGGTCATCGCCGGTCACGAGACGACGGTGAATCTGATCGGCAACGGCGTACGGGCCCTCCTCGCCCGCCCCGACCAGCTCGCCCTGCTCCGCGAGCGCCCCGAACTCCTCGACCCGGCGATCGAGGAGTTCCTGCGCCACGACGGGCCGGTCCAGACGACGCTGCCGTACCGGACGCTGGAGGCCGTCGACGTCGGCGGGGTGAAGGTACCCGCGGGGGCGGTGGTGCTCGTGGCCCTGATGGCCGCCAACCGTGACCCGGAGCAGTTCCCCGGGGGCACCGCGCTGGACATCACGCGCGACACCCGTTCGCACCTCGGCTTCGGGTACGGCATCCATTACTGCGTGGGGGCGCCGCTCGCCCGGGTCGAGGCCCGCATCGTGTTCCGGGCGCTGCTCGACCGGTTCCCCGGGCTCCGCCCGGCGGTGCCCGAGGAGGGCCTGACCAGGACACCGTCCATGATCATGAACGGTCTGACCGTGCTCCCCGTCCACCTCCGCTGACACCGCGGGGCGGCGCCCCGGGGCGTGGTGGAGCACACCGCGTCAAGATGGGGGTGGTGCCCGCACACGTCACTGTTCGAACGCATACGATCCCTTCCGTGTCCAAACTGACCGACGTGCCCAAACGGATCCTGATCGGGCGGGCGCTGCGCAGCGACAAGCTCGGGGAGACCCTCCTCCCCAAGCGCATCGCCCTCCCCGTCTTCGCCTCCGACCCGCTGTCCTCGGTGGCGTACGCGCCCGGAGAGGTGCTCCTGGTCCTCTCCATCGCGGGGGTCTCGGCGTACCACTTCAGCCCGTGGATCGCCCTGGCCGTCGTCGTCCTGATGTTCACCGTCGTGGCCTCGTACCGGCAGAACGTGCACGCGTACCCGAGCGGTGGCGGCGACTACGAGGTCGCCACCACCAACCTCGGCCCCAAGGCCGGCCTCACCGTCGCGAGCGCGCTGCTCGTCGACTACGTGCTGACCGTCGCCGTGTCGATCGCCTCCGGCATCGAGAACCTCGGCTCCGCGATCCCCTTCGTCGTCGAGCACAAGGTGCTCTGCGCCGTCGCCGTCATCGTGCTGCTCACCCTGATGAACCTGCGCGGCGTACGCGAGTCGGGCAAGCTCTTCGCGATCCCCACCTACGTCTTCGTCGGCGGCGTCTTCATCATGATCGCCTGGGGGGCTTTCCGCGGACTCGTCCTCGGCGAGTCCATGCGGGCGCCCACCGCCGACTTCCAGATCAAGCCCGAGCACCAGGGGCTCGCCGGGTTCGCCCTGGTCTTCCTGCTGCTGCGGGCCTTCTCCTCCGGCTGTGCGGCGCTGACCGGCGTCGAGGCCATCAGCAACGGCGTCCCCGCCTTCCGCAAGCCCAAGAGCCGGAACGCGGCGACCACGCTCGCCCTGATGGGCGGCCTTGCCGTCACCATGTTCTGCGGCATCATCGGGCTGGCCATGGCCACCGGCGTGAAGATGTCGGAGAACCCGGCCACCGACCTGCTGATCGGCGGGGTCCCGGCCGGCTCCGGCTATGTCCAGAACCCGGTGATCTCCCAGGTGGCCGCCGCCGTCTTCGGCAGCGGGACGTTCTTCTTCGTCCTCCTGGCCGCGGCCACCGCGCTCGTCCTCTTCCTCGCCGCGAACACCGCGTACAACGGCTTCCCGCTGCTCGGCTCGATCCTCGCGCAGGACCGCTATCTGCCCCGCCAGCTCCACACCCGCGGCGACCGGCTCGCCTTCTCCAACGGCATCGTGCTGCTGGCCGGGGCCGCCGCCCTGCTCGTCGTCGTGTACGGGGCCGACTCGACCCGGCTGATCCAGCTGTACATCGTCGGGGTGTTCGTGTCGTTCACGCTCAGCCAGACCGGCATGGTCCGGCACTGGAACCGCCATCTGCGGACCGAGCGGAACGTCGCCAAGCGCCGCCACATGGTGCGCTCCCGGGCGATCAACGCCTTCGGCGCCTTCTTCACCGGGCTGGTGCTGATCGTCGTCCTCGCCACCAAGTTCACCCACGGGGCGTGGGTCGCCCTGCTCGGGATGGTGATCTTCTACGGCACGATGACCGCGATCCGCCGGCACTACGACCGGGTCTCCGCGGAGATCGCCGCCGACGAGGACTCGGCCGCCGACACCGTACGGCCCTCGCGCGTGCACTCCATCGTGCTGGTCTCCAAGCTCCACAAGCCCACGCTGCGCGCCCTCGGCTACGCCAAGCTGATGCGTTCGGACACGCTGGAGGCGCTCTCCATCAACGTCGACACGGCGGAGACGAAGGCGCTCAAGGACGAGTGGGAGCGGCGCGGCATCAACGTACCGCTGAAGATCCTCGACTCCCCGTACCGGGAGATCACCCGGCCGGTCATCGAGTACGTCCGCGGACTGCGCACCGAGAACCCGCGCGACGCGATCAGCATCTACATCCCGGAGTACGTCGTCGGGCGCTGGTACGAGCACCTCCTGCACAACCAGAGCGCCCTGCGGCTCAAGGGGAGGCTGCTCTTCACACCGGGCGTGATGGTCACCTCGGTGCCCTACCAGCTCGAATCCTCGGAGCTGGCGAAGCAGCGGGCGAAGCGGCGCGGGATGTACAACGCGCCGGGCGCCGTCCGCCGCGGCCCGGTCGACGCACGGGCGAAGGACCACGGCGCGGGGGAGTGACGGGGCGTGGTCCCGGCCGTCCGGCGGTGCCGGGCCCGGCACGTAGACTGGTGGGCTGCCGCCCGGCCGTCCACGCGCCGGCTCATCCCCTCGGATCTTTTGGAGCCACCCCGTCATGAGCACAGAACCGCAGGCTTCGCTGATCGGGGAGGAGTACGAGGTCGAGGTGGGCCCCGTCGCCCACGGCGGTCACTGCATCGCCCGTACCGACGAGGGCCGGGTGCTCTTCGTACGGCACGCCCTGCCGGGTGAGCGGATCCGCGCCAGGGTGACGGAGGGCGAGGCGGACTCGCGCTACCTGCGCGCCGACGCCGTGGAGATCCTCGACGCGTCCAAGGACCGGGTCGAGGCGCCCTGCCCGTACGCCGGCCCCGGCCGGTGCGGCGGCTGCGACTGGCAGCACGCCAAGCCGGGCGCGCAGCGCCGCTTCAAGGGCGAGGTCATCGCGGAGCAGCTCCAGCGGCTCGCCGGACTCACCCCGGAGGAGGCCGGCTGGGACGGTACGGTCATGCCCGCGCCCGGCGACAAACTCCCGGCGGGCGAGGTGCCGGCGTGGCGCTCGCGCGTGCAGTACGCGGTCGACGAGAACGGCCGCGCCGGCCTGCGCAAGCACCGCTCGCACGACGTGGAGCCCGTCGACCACTGCCTGATCGCCACGGAGGGCGTCAGCGAACTCGGCGTCGAGCGCCGGGAATGGCCCCAGATCGCCTCGGTCGAAGCCATCGCGGCCTCCGGCTCCGGCGACCGCCAGGTCATCCTCACCCCGCGCGAGGGCGGCCGGCTCCCGCTGGTGGAGCTGGACAAGCCCGTCTCCGTCCTGCGGGTGGAGGAACACGACGGCGGGGTGCACCGCGTCCACGGCCGCGCCTTCGTCCGCGAGCGGGCCGACGGCCGTACGTACCGCGTCGGCATGGGCGGCTTCTGGCAGGTGCACCCGCAGGCCCCCCAACTCCTGGTCGAGGCCGTGATGCAGGGCCTGATGCCGAGGAAGGGCGAGACCGCGCTCGATCTCTACTGCGGGGTCGGCCTGTTCGCCGGGGCGATCGCGGAGCGCGTGGGCGAGAGCGGCGCGGTGCTCGGCATCGAGTCCGGCAAGCGCGCGGTCGAGGACGCCCGCCACAACCTGAAGGACCTGCCGCGGGTCCGCATCGAACAGGGCAAGGTCGACCAGGTCCTCCCGCGCACCCGCATCACGGAAACCGACCTGATCGTCCTGGACCCGCCCCGCGCGGGCGCCGGCAAACAGACGGTCCGTCACCTCACGAGCCTGGGCGCCCGCCGCATCGCCTACGTCGCCTGCGACCCGGCGGCACTCGCGCGCGACCTGGCGTACTTCCGCGAGGGCGGGTACCGGCCGCGCACGCTGCGGGCGTTCGACCTGTTTCCGATGACCCACCACGTGGAGTGTGTGGCGATCCTCGAACCCATCGCAAAGGGCGCCTGACCCGGAAGGGACCAGCGAGCAGGGCGGAGCCGTCTGCGGGGTCACAGGTGCTGTTCGGCTGGATCTTCCTCAGGAAGGATCCAGCGATGCTGGGCGTCGAACGGCCAGGGGTACGTGTGCAGGTCGCCCTTCGACAGTTCGCGCGGAGCCTCACGACTGGCTGCGCGATCCGGCGGAGTTCGCAGTGCCGAGCCAAGCGGGTCGGTCCGCCGCGCAGCCTTCGGCCCGCGCCGGCCATTTCACCTCGTCCGCCGGGATCGCGCGCAACTGGCTTTTCCCTTTGGCGTCTCCCGTTCAGAGTCCCTCAACACCGGCGCTGTGCTGTGCATATGCCTTTTCGTCAACCTGGTGACTTTCAGCCACTGGTGAGGTTAGAGTGACGCAGAGCGATCGACATCTCGATCCAGGCCGCCTGTTCGGTACATCCCTTCGTGGTTGTTCGTGGCAGTTCATGGCCTGCGTGCCCCTCCGTGTGGTTCAGGGCGCTGGCGCATCGTCTCTTTCCCCTTGCTCATGTTCTCCATATTCCTGAGACCCCCTCACCTCGTACATGACGACCCTTGCGGCGCTGCCGCTCCCTGAGGACACATGACACAGCTACCAGAGGCGCTTATCTGGTGCCTGGCGGTCGGCACTGCGGCTGCCGCCGGGCTGGCGCCGATGTTGTACCGCGTCCGGCACCAGGTTCAGGCCCTGCGTGACCAAGCAGAACGGCAAGCCCAGCGTGCGACGGCCGACCGCCGTGTCGCCCACCAAGAACGCGACGCGGCCCAGCAGGAGCGTGACACCGCGCACGAGGAACTCGACGCCGCGCGCGCCGGACGGGATGCCGCCCAGGCCGACCGCGATCTCGCGTACACCGAGCGCGACACCGTGCAGGCGGAGCGGGACGCGGCGCGCGTCGAGTGCGAGGCCGTAGGCGCGGAACGCGATGCCCTGCGCGCCGAACGTGACGAGGCCGACCGGGAGCGCGAGCGGTCGGCCGGCTACGCGCAGGCCGTTGAAGACGAGACCCGGCACCTGGTGACGGCGCGGCTCCCTGCCATGGCGGCCCACCTGGAGAATCGTTTCGTCACCGTCCCGGGCCCGCTGAAGAGCGAGTTCGCGGAGACCGGCCCCGGCGCCGACCACGCGTCCGTCCTGGAACACTTGACGACGGTCGTCGCCATGGAGCGCCGCCGGGTGGACGAGGCGGCGCAGGCCACGATGCGCGGTGCGACCACCGTGATGCAGGCGATGAGTTATCAGCTCCAGTCCCGCATCGTCGGGATGCAGGAGAAGTACAACGACCCCGGTCTGGCCGATGACCTGCTGGCCCTGGACGAGCTGAACGAGCAGAACCTGCGGCGTATTCAGGCCACCGGGGTGCTGTGCGGTGCCTGGCCCGGACTGAGCCGCGCCGACTCGCACCTCGGCGACGTAGTGGCGGGTGCGAAGTCCCGGGTGCGCGGCTATCACCGGGTCAAGGTGACCAGCCAGCTGGCGGACCCGGTCGCTGTCGTCTCGCGCGCGGTCGAGCCGATCGCCATCACCGTGACGGAGCTGCTGGCCAACGCGGTGCACCACTCGCACGGCACACTCTCCGTGGACGTGAGCCTGCACCAGTCCGCGTCAGGAGCGGTCGTCGTGATCGACGACGCCGGTGTCGGCATGCACCAGGACGAGATCGACTACGCGACCCGCATGCTGTCCGGCCAGGAGGCCGCCCGGCTGGCGGAGCTGGGCGACCCGCCGCGCGCCGGGTTCGCCGCGATCGGACGGCTGACCCGGCAGTACGGGTTCTCCGTTTCGGTGGACAAACCGGCGCCGTACGGCGGTGTCCGGGCGGTGGTGTTCATCCCCGGGGATCTGCTGACGCTCCTCGACGAGTCCCAGTACCCGATGTCCGCCAGTGCTCCGCTGTCTCCGGTGCCCACCGCACCCTCGTTGATCGCCGCACTGCCGGTGCGGGAGCCGAGGACGACCACGTCAGGGGCGGGCTCCCGGGGACCTTCCGCGCCCTCGGACGCCCCCGCCGCCGTCATTCCGGGCGCCGACGGGTCGGGCACCCGCTCCGAAGACGCGGGGCCTGCGGAGCAGACCGATCCCGCCGCCCCCGTGGATCTGCCGCGCCGACGGCGCAAGCGTCCCGCCACCTCGGTTGCCCCTACCGGTGCCGCCGATGCCGGTGGCGAGGAGCGCAGCCCGGAGCAGACCGGCGCTACCTGGAGTTCCTTCCAGTTGGGCACCGCCTCGGGCCGTGAGGCGGTGACGATCGCGGAGGCGGCGGACGGTGATTCCGCCGACGCCCCGGCCACCTCCGACGACGTACCGACCGCATCATTCGAAGGGGAATCGACATGACCGCGAGCACTGCCAAGCGAGCCACCCTCCAGCCGGACATGTCCTGGGTGCTGGAACCCCTGCTGGTCCTGCCGGGGGTGCTGCACGGCCTGGTGCTGTCGGCGGACGGCATGGTGCAGGGGACGTCGCCCGACCTGAGCAGAGAAGCGGGTGAGGGCGCCTCGGCGATGATGTCGGCGCTCCAGGGCGCCGCCCGCACGCTCGGCGCGACGTTCTCCGGCGATCTGGACACCCAGGTCCGGCAGGTGGTGGTGGAGACCAGCAACGGATTCGTGTTCGCGGTACCGGCCGGTGACAACACCGTGCTCGCCGTGTTCGCGGCGCACAGCGTCGACATGGGCGTGGTGACCCACCACATGCAGATCCAGGTCAACACCCTGGGCCGCAAGGTGATGACCACCAAGCCGCGTGACGCCGGTCCGGCGGCCGACGCGGCTGCCCGAGCGGTTGCGTCGGACGGACCGACGTCCGGAACCGCATGACGCGCGGACGTGGCCCACGGCGCCTGGTGCCGTCGTATCTCGCGACCGGTGGACGGGCAACCCCGACCCGCAACACCCTGGACGCGCTGACCGTGCTGAGCGGGGCATCCGACCAGCTGCCCGGCGGTCTCGAACCGCCGCAGCGGCGGCTGCTCGCGCTGCTCGCGCACGGCTCGCTCGCGCTTGCCGAGGCCGCCGCCCACCTGGGGCTTCCAGTGAGCGTCACAAAAGTACTGGCCTCCGATCTCGTGGACACAGGGCTGCTGTACGCCCGCGCGCCCATACCGGCAGCGCCTCTCCACGACAGACAGCTGCTAGAGAGGGTTCTCAGTGGACTCCGCGCCATCCGATAAGCAGTCGGCCGACGCCCCCGGCACGGCCACCGACGCCCCCACCTATCTTCCCGGCGGCACTGCTCAGACGCTGGTGAAGGTGGTGATCGCGGGACCGTTCGGGGTCGGCAAGACCACCCTGATCCGGTCCCTGTCCGAGATCCGCCCCCTGCACACGGAGGAACTGCTCACCGAGGCGGGCGAGTTGGTGGACGACCTGTCGGGAGTGCGGGACAAGACCACCACGACCGTCGCGATCGACTTCGGCCGCCGCACCCTCCCAGGCGATCTGGTGCTCTACCTGTACGGCACCCCCGGCCAGCGCCGCTTCAAACCGCTCTGGGAGGACATAGCCCGGGGCGCCCTCGGCGCCCTGGTCCTGGTCGACACCCGGCGGCTGGGCGACTCCTTCGAGGTCATCGACATGATCGAGGAGCAGGGCCTGACCTACGCGGTGGCCGTGAACTCCTTCCCCGACTCGCCCGCCTACGAGGAGGGAGTGCTGCGTGACCACCTCGACCTGGGCCCGGACACCCCGCTGGTGTACTGCGACGCCCGCGACACCAGCCAGGCGGTCGATGCCTTGATCGCGCTGGTCACCTGTCTTATCTCCGAGCTCCCCCAGGAAGCCGTCGCACCATGACCACGAAACCACCGAGCACATCACCGTCAGCCCCAACGCCGCCGGCCGCTCCGTGGGCGGGCGCCGGCGCGGCTCCCGTCCCGCTGTGGGGCGACGACTTCAATACCGACCCGTACGCGATGTACGCCCGGCTGCGCCGGTTCGGCGCTGTCGCGCCGGTGGAGATCCACCCCGGAGTGAAGGCCTGGCTCGTCATCGACTACCAGGCCGCACTGGAGGTGCTGCGCGACACCGCGACGTACTCCCACAACCCGCTCAGCTGGAGTGATCCGGTCCCTTCCGACCATCCGATCGCTCCGGTCATCCAGCCCAGGCCCTGTGCCGTCGCCACCGACGGCGCCGAACACCGGCGCTACCGGCAAGTCATCACCGACGGCTTCAACATGATCCCGTCTCACGAGCTGCGCGACCGCGTCACCCGGCTGGCCGACGACCTGATCCGTGACTTCGCCGAGGCCGGTGAAGTCGACCTGGTCGCGCAGTACGCCCGGCAGCTGCCCCTGGTCGTGTTCAACGACCTGTTCGGACTGCCCGCCTCGTACGCCACCGGACTCAGCCGCACCATGGCCCGGCTGATGGAAGGCGGCGACGAGGCGGCCGACGCGAACGAGGAGCTGGAAGCGTACCTGGCCGAGCTGATTGCCATGAAGACCGAGCACCGGGGCGCCGACCTCACCTCCTGGTACCTGGACCACCCGAACGGAATGACCGAGGAGGAGATGGCCCACCAACTGCTTCTGACGCTTGTCGCGGGCAACGAGCCCACCACCAACCTCATCTCCAACGCGCTGTCCCGGATGCTCTCCGACCCGAGCTACTACTCCACGCTCACCAACGGCGCCCGTACCGCCCGCGAGGCCGTTGAGGACGTGCTGCGCGAAGAGCCCCCGATGTCGAACTACGCGTACCACTTCCCACGCCGTGACGTGCTGCTGCACGGCAACTGGATCAGGACCGGCGAGCTGATCCTGATCTCGTACGCCGCCGCCAACACCACCCCGGACGGGCTGCCGCCCGGCCCGCGCACGGACGGCGGCTCCCACCTGGCCTGGTCGGCGGGCCCGCACCAGTGCCCGGTGAAACACTCGGCGCTGCTCATGGCGGTCACCGCGATCGAACGGCTCACCAGCTGGCTGTCCGACCTGGAGCTGACGGTGCCGCGCGAGAAGCTGCAATGGCGGCCCGGCGTGATCCACCGGGCCCTCGCCGAACTCCCCGCGCGATTCACCCCGATCACCCCCGGTCAAGCGGGCGCGACTCCTTGGAACAGACAGTCACCCCAGGAAGCCTCGGTGGCATACACCGAGAGTTCCCCCTGACCGCCACCCCTGACGCGCGAGGCGAGGAGAGAAGGCCGCGCGGCGGGAGGACGCCAGAGCCGGAAGCCGGAAACAGGGCAACCTCCCGATCGCGGTGTCACGGCGGGAGCCGGGCTGTCGCACGCTCACTGGCCATTGAGCGTGCGACAACCCGTGCGCGGGCCTGGCGGTACGGCAACCGGACCAGCCCGGGGTCCGGGCACGAAGCCGAGGACGCGCATGCGACGCTCGCCGCGGCGAGTTCGTCGACCCGCGCGATGGGGCAATCTCCCTCAAGGACTACATCGCCACCCACTGGTGGCCCACGCCCGCGCTCGCGGCCATCTGGTCCATGAGAGAGGCCGGAGCAGTCACGGAGCAACTGTCCCAGCGGGCGCGTGCCTTTCGAGCGCACGGTATGCGTGCCGGAGGAACTGCCATTTGACGCACCGTGCTTCCGTCTGCCGAACAACAGGACGTACGTCTACCGGAACGGATGGGCGGCACGGTTGATCCGGTCCATCGTCGGCCCCGGGGACATCGAGCTGCGCCTCGTGTGGTCCAGTGACTCCCCTGCCACCCCACACCCGCGGCCGATGGGTTCGGCCGGCCTTCGGCTTCCCGGACCAGTCGTCGGAGTGGACCAGCTCATCGACCGGCGGCGAGCGTCTTGAGGAGCTGGGCGGGCGCGTCCATGAAGTCGTAGTGGCCGCCCTCGACGACGCGGATCTCGACCGAGTCGGCGTAGCTGTGCCAGCCCTGGAGGTCTGCCAGGCTCACGTCGGTGTCCTGGCTCCAGTGCAGGACGGTGATCGGGCAGTCGATCCGGGCGGGTTCGGTGCGCCGGTAGGACGCGGCGGCGGCCTGGTCGCGCAGCAGCACGAACATGCCCATGTCGATCATGTCGGGGCGGGGTTCGATGCCCCGGCTGCGCAGGAACGTGACGAGTTCGGCGCGCAGTTCGTCCTCGCCCAGGTTGAGCATCCGGTCGCGGGCGGCCTCGTGCGGGGCGGGCTGGCCGGACACGAACAGCCGCTGGGGGGTGGGCAGGCCGGCGGCGGCCAGGCTCAGCACGCTCTCGTAGGCGGGCAGGGCGCCCGCGCAGTGCCCGAAGAACGCGAACGGTGTGTCGAGCAGCGGGGTGAGGGCTTCGACGAGCTGGGCGGCGAGGTTCTCGTAGCTGGCGTAGTGGGGGTGGGCGAGGCGGTTCTCGCGGCCGGGGAACTGCACCGGGCAGATCTCGGCGTCGCCGGCCGTGGTGGGCCAGGCGCTGAACGCGGAGGCGCCGGAGCCGGAGAAGGGGAAGCAGAACAGGCGGGCGACGGGCGCACCGGGGGCGGGGGGCCGGACGAACCACGGCGAGGCGAGGGCGGGTCCGGACGTCATGGTGTGAGCCTTTTCTGGACGGCGATGGGCAGGTGGGTCATGCCGGCGATGAAGTAGGAGCGCAGGTGCTCCGGTTCGCCGGCCAGGTCGAGGGAACCGAACCGGTGAAGGAGTTCCTCGAAGAAGACGCGCAGGGTCAGGCGGGCCAGCGGCGCGCCGATGCAGAAGTGCGGGCCGAATCCGAAGGCGACCTGCCGCTTGGCGTTGGGGCGGGTGATGTCGAAGGTGTGCGGGTCGGTGAACTGGGCGGCGTCCCGGTTGGCCGAGCCGATCCACGCGACGACCGCTGCGCCGGCCGGGATGACTCCGCCCGCGACGGGGACGTCGGTCGTGGCGTAGCGCATGAAGTTGCAGGCGGCCGAGGTCCAGCGCAGCCCTTCCTCGACCAGGTTGGGGATCAGAGTCGGGTCGGCCTGGGCCTTGCCGAACTGTTCGGGCCGCTCGATGAGGGCCTGCACGATGCCGGAGACGGTGTGCGGGGTCGTCACGTTGGCGCCCAGCAGGATGCTGTAGCCGTCGAGGGCGATCTCCTGGTCGCTCAGCGGTGCCCCGCCGGGGCGCACGCTCATCAGGTGATGGAGCAGGCTGTCGTCCTCGGCTCCGGAGTCGCGGCGGTCCTTGACCCACTCGGTGACGTATCCGACGAGTTCGTGGTGGGAGATTGCCAGGGTGGCGGCTTCGCTGCCGAGCTGGAAGTGCGGGTCGGAGGGGGCCGTCACCATGGCGGTGAGCTGGACGAGTTCTTCCCAGTCCTTCTCGGGGATGCCCAGCAGCGGGCCGGTGACGATCGCCGGGAGGAGCAGGGCCTTCTCGGCCAGGTCGAACACCTCGCCGTCCAGAGCCGGCTCCAGGAAGCGGGTCACCGACCGGCGGATGGAGTCCTCCCAGGACTTGACCGCGCGGGCGGTGAGCTTGGACCCCAGCGGCCTGCGGACCTCGGTGTGCCGAGGCGGGTCGGTGGAGGTGAGCAGCACACCAGCGGCGACGTCGTCCTGGCCGAGGTGGGTGGGCACGGTGCCGCGTTCGGAGGTGAACTCGCGGTGGTCGCCCAGGACGCGGCACACGTCCTCGTAGCGAGTGACCGACCAGAACTCGCGTCCGTCGGGCAGGACCTGGTGGTGCAGGGGCGCCTTGGCGCGCATGACGTCCCAGACGGGGTGCGGGTCGCCCGTGCCGTAGAGGTCGAGGTCGAACAGGTCGACGGTGCCGAGGTCGATGTCGCGCGCGGGGCCCGGCGTCAGTCTCATGTGCCGGACCTCCCCTGCTCGATCAGTCCGGCGACGCGGGCCGGGGTCTGCGCCAGGTAGAAGTCGCGGACGGAGAGCTGGACGCCGTAGTCGAGCGCCACCCGTTCGATGATCTTGATGCCGGTCAGCGAGTTGCCGCCGAGGGCGAAGAAGTCGTCTTCCGCCCCGATCTCGGGACGGTTGAGGAGTTCTGCCCACAGCGCGGCGATTTCGTCCACCAGCGGCACCGGGCCGCCCGAGGGCGCGTCATGGCGTTGTACGGTCTCGTCCTGTCCACCTCGCGGGTGGATCACCTGCGGCGCCGATTCCATGGTCAGTGGTTTCCTTCCTCCGTCGATCGGGAGTTCCCGTTCGGTCCCGTGCGCCCGATGTGGTGGGCCGTCATTTCGTGTGTGGCCGCGCGGACTTGGTGCGCAGTCCCGCCGGCGGGACAAGTTCGCCGCATGGCCGACTGGAGTGTCACTCGCCGGGGCACCCGCCCGCACCGGTCCCGGCACCGGTTACGTCGCGGCCGGTCGGTGGGGTTGAGCGTGGCAGGGCCGGCATGCACACTGCCACCACACCTACGGGGCCGGTGGGTGCTGTCCCGCCGTCGGGACAGTAACCAGTACGCCCGCGGCCTTGTTCGGTTGCAAGCTTCGGTGACCGCTTGGTGAGGTCCGCGTGAACGGTGAGGGCGCCGCGACGACGCAGCCGCATGCCGAGGGGGTGCGAGGGGCCGGGGGCGAGGTGCCGGGTCCTCACCGATACGCGACAGGACGCAGCGGCAGGCTCCTTCCAGGACCGTGACGGTAACAGGCGCGTTCGGTTCCGGGCTCCGGTTTTCGCGCGTAATCGGTGTATGGAGGTGCCGATGGTGTGCGGAGTGACGCTCATGCGTCGGTCGATCTCCCCGCAGGTGTCCCCGCGTGCCAGGTGTCCGGGTGTTTCTCTTTCCCGGTCACTGATTTTCCGGACAGCGTTCCGTAGTTTATTGCTCACGGAGTCGGGCGTCCTTTCTCTGTCTGGTTCCTGCGTTCCGGGATCTGTTGGGCCTCAGGCTCCGGAACTGGCCACGGGTCGGCTTTCCCCGTGCGTATCCGCAGGTCATCCCGCGGTACGGCCCCAACCGGTGTCGCCGTCGGACCCGATGGAGGATGCCGCTCGGAGGCCGGTGTCGCCGGTCTCTGCGGCGGTACCGGTGACGGCGGTACCGGTGGCGGCGCCGAGCGTCATCGCGCAGAGAACGGTGACCACGAACATGCGGGCAGACTTCATGATTTCTCCCAGAATTCAGAGCGGTGAATGCTCGAAAGGTTCCGTCCGGCGTTGTCCTGCCGTTCCCTTTCCGCTCTTCCAGGATGGTGGGCGCCCGTCCCGGAATCCACCGCCGGAACCATTCACCAAGTTGCCCGGCACCAAAGCGGGGGGTGAACGAAAAACCCACGGGGCCGCAACCGATGACAATACGGACAGGTATGGCTGCCCGAAGTCCTGCCGCGACGAGCGCCAACGGCGTCCGGCCGACGGGCCGTTCGCCGGCCGGACGCCGTCGGCCGGTTGCCCCCTCCGCGTCCGCCACCGCCGCGCAGGCGATGATGATCACTAGGTCGCCGCTCCGACCTGAACATCGTCACCGTCCCCCGCGCCGAGCGACGCATGGCAACGCCCGCCCAGGTCACGGGTGTCCGTCGTGCCGCGAGCCCGCCGCACCGCCGGCGCTCGTCGCGACGGGACTTCGGGCGGCCACATCCGTCCGTATTGTCATCGGTTGCCGCCCCGTGGGTTTTTCGTTCACCCCCCGCTTTGGTGCCGGGCAACTTGGTGAATGGTTCCGGCGGTGGATTCCGGGACGGGCGCCCACCATCCTGGAAGAGCGGAAAGGGAACGGCAGGACAACGCCGGACGGAACCTTTCGAGCATTCACCGCTCTGAATTCTGGGAGAAATCATGAAGTCTGCCCGCATGTTCGTGGTCACCGTTCTCTGCGCGATGACGCTCGGCGCCGCCACCGGTACCGCCGTCACCGGTACCGCCGCAGAGACCGGCGACACCGGCCTCCGAGCGGCATCCTCCATCGGGTCCGACGGCGACACCGGTTGGGGCCGTACCGCGGGATGACCTGCGGATACGCACGGGGAAAGCCGACCCGTGGCCAGTTCCGGAGCCTGTGGCCCAACAGATCCCGGAACGCAGGAATCAGACAGAGAAAGGACGCCCGACTCCGTGAGCAATAAACTACGGAACGCTGTCCGGAAAATCAGTGACCGGGAAAGAGAAACACCCGGACACCTGGCACGCGGGGACACCTGCGGGGAGATCGACCGACGCATGAGCGTCACTCCGTATACCGTCGGAAAAAACGCGGCAACCGGACTTTCGTTACGTGAACGCGCAGTGGGCGGCCTGCGGCAGCGGCCGGTGCCGACACTGTTGGAGGGGCCCCACGAAAATGTTTCCTTCGCCGAGCTGCTGAAGAGACACCGGGGCCGGTCCGGGCTGACCCAGCAACAACTGGCGGACTTCGCGACGTTGAGCGTCCGAGCGATCCGGGACCTGGAGAGCGGACGGGTCCGACGGCCCCGGCGGGAGAGTGTGGGGCTGCTCGCCGACGCGTTGCGGCTGGGCGATCCCGAGCGCCTGCAACTGCACGCCGCCGGTGGAAGCCCGGCGGACCTGCGGGTTGCACCGCTCGAACTGCCCGCGCCGTCCGCTCCGCCTGCCCTGCCCGAGCCGCCCGCTCCGCCCGGCACGCTGGTGGGCCGGGAAGCGGAGCTGCAGGTTCTGCTCGATCAGGTGACCGTGTACGGTCACCGCCTGGTGAGCGTGGTCGGCATCAGCGGCATCGGGAAAACGCATCTGGTGCTTGAGGCGGCCCAGGCGCTGCGTGCCAAGGGCTGGCGGGTCGGGTGGCACGCGTCGGTCGGGGATCCCCTCTGCTGTGGTGCGATTCCTGCGGCCGGCTCCGGTTCCGGCGGGCCGCTGCCGGGTGCCGCTGACCCGACTGACGCCCTCGTCGGGGCGATCGGTGAGAGGCATGAACTGTTGGTGATCGATGGCGGCGACGCTTCGGGTCCCGGCAGGGTGGACGTTGGCGAGTTGCTTCGGCGTTGTCCGGGGCTGCGCGTCGTGGTGACCGGTCTGACGCCGCGATATCTGCCGGGTGAGCGCGTACTGCCGCTCACCGCGATGGCCGTGCCGGAAGAGGCGCGGGACTATGACTACGCCCGGTTGAGCGAGGTTGAGTCCGTGGCGTTGTTCCTGTCCCACATGCGCCGGTCACGGCCGGGTTTCCGGCTTCGGGAGGACAACGCGCACGCGGTGGTGCGGTTGTGCCGCTGGCTCGACGGTGTACCCAGGGCACTTGAGTACGCGGCGGGCTGGTGCCTGGTGTATCCGCCTGAGCTCCTGCTGGCCCGGGCCGGTCGGGACTCCTCTCTCCTCTCCTCCCCGGCGGGCTGCGGCTGCCAGGACCTGCTGCGTTCCCTGGCGCGCAGCGTCGACATCGTGGCCGAGTGCTACCGCCAGGTGCTGGCCGAGGTGGCGGACCGTCCGCACTGGACGGTCGGGGACCTCGATCACCTGGTGCCGGATCCGGCTGCTGCCCTGCACGCGCTGCTGGTCCACGGCCTGGTGCGGCCGGCGGGCGCCCACCTGCCGGAGCGGTTCACGGCGCTGCAACTCGTGCGGCTCCTGTACGCGCGGGACCGAGCTCCGGCGAGGGCGGCCCGCGCCGGCTGAGACTGCCGCTGATTCTGCCTACCGGGGCCCACCGCGGCCCATACGTTTACCCGTGTCTTGTGGCGGTCGATGAAAGGGATTGGAAATGGTCACCTGCCCGGAATGCGAGAACTCGGTGGTTCCCGCCGGAACTCCGGTGATCGGCGAGATAGTGGAATGCGGTGAATGCGCCAGCGAATTGGAGATCCTCACGCTGGATCCGATACGGGCCGCGCTCGCGCCGGAGATCGAAGAGGACTGGGGCGAGTGAGCGGCGCCGTGCCGTTCGCGGTCCTCGCGTCCCGTGTGCGGGCCAGCGAGAAAAGGATCCTCGAAGCCCTCCGTCGCAGAGGGATTGCCCATCGGCACCTCGACAGCCGTGAGTGGTGGCAGCAACTCGGTGACCGCGGCCCTCAGCCGATCGTGCTGAACAGGGAGATCGGGCTCGCCAGGGCGACGTACGCGGCCCACGCGCTGGAGGCGGCGGGTGCGACGGTGGTCAATTCCGCGCGGGCGACCGAGCTGTGCGGGGACAAGTGGCGCACGTCCGCGGCACTCGTCGAAGCCGGACTGCCGACACCGCGAACGGCCCTCGGGCTGACCCCGGAAGCCGCGCTGACTGCTCTGGAGAGCATCGGCTACCCGGCTGTGGTGAAGCCGCTGCAGGGCTCGTGGGGCCGGCTGGTCGCCGCGTTGCCGGACCGGCAGACCGCGGAAACCGTGCTGGAGTATGTCGCCGCGCTGCCCGCACCGCAGGCGCGGATCGTCTACCTGCAGGAATGGATAGCCAAACCGGGGCGGGACATCCGGGTGATCGTGGTGGGCGGCGAAGCGCTGGCCGCGACGTACCGGCGCAGTGAGCACTGGCGGACCAACGTGGCGCGGGGTGCGGTGAGTGAACTGTGCCCCCTGACACCGGACATCGCGAAACTCGCGGTCATGGCCGCGCAGGCGGTGGGGGCCGATATCGCCGGTGTCGATCTGATCGAGGACGAGACGGGAGAGGTCCTTGTCCTGGAGGTCAACCACGGTGTCGAGTTCTCCGGTCTGCAACAGGCTGTCGGTGAGGCGGTTTCCGTCGCTGACCGGATCGTCGACCATCTCCTGGAGAAGTCACGCTCATGCTCCGAGTAGCGACCGTCGGGGCATCCGGCTACATCGGTGGCGAGCTGCTTCGTCTGCTGCTCGGTCATCCACGGGTCACCGTCGTGGCCGCCACCTCCGACCGCCTGGCCGGGCGCCGGGTCGACGGCCCGCATCCCAACCTGCGCGGCCACACGGACCTGTGCTTCGTCGGCCACGACACATTGGAGAGTATCGATTTCGATGTGCTCTTCCTGGCCGCTCCACATCGGGAAACCATGGGAAGGATGGACGAATTCCTGAAACTGGCCGGGACCGTCATCGACCTGTCCGGCGACTTCCGCCTACGGGATCCCGAAATCTATGCGTCCTACTACGGGGTCACGCACACCGCACCGCATCTGATTCCCGAATTCACCACCGGGCTGCCTGAATGGCATCGAGCCCAACTGGCCACGAGCGACCGGATCTCGGTTCCCGGTTGCATGGCCACCGCCGGCATTCTCGCGGTCCGGCCGTTGGCCCGGACGGGTTTGATCGAGGGCACGGTCCGGGTGGACGCCAGAACCGGTTCCAGCGGATCGGGCGTTTCCAGCGGACCCGCCGGCGCTCATGCCGAACGCAGCGGTGCCCTCCGCGTGTTCGCTCCCTCCGGGCATCGGCACGAGGCCGAGATCGCGCAGGCCACGGACCGTACCGTGCGGATGACCGCCACCGGAGTCGAGGCGGTCCGCGGCGTGCAGGTGCTGTGCCACACGAAACTGGCGTCCGGCGTGTCGGAGAGAGACATCCGGTCCGCGTTCCGCGCGACGTACAGGAACGAGCCGTTCGTCCGGGTCATCGCCCAGCGGCAGGGCCTGTACCGGCTCCCGGAGCCGAAGATCCTTACCGGATCCAACTTCTGCGACGTCGGGTTCGCGGTGTCCGAGGAGGACGGCACCGCGGTCCTGATCGGCGCACTGGACAACCTGGTCAAGGGCGGTGCGGGCGGCGCGGTGCAATGCCTGAACGTCCGCTTCGGCTGGCCGGAGCGGACAGGGCTGGAATTCACCGGACTCCATCCGAACTGACGTGAGGCTGATAAAACGAATGCGGGACATACTTGTGGTCAAATGCGGCGGGAACGCCGCCGTGCGGTCGGAGGCGATCTGTGCGGACGTTGCCGCCGTGCACCGCGGCGGCAGGCCGGTGATCCTCGCCCACGGCGGTTCGGCGGACATCGACAGGCTCGCCGAACGCCTTGGAGTGCCTTCCCGCCGGCTCGTCGCCCCGGACGGGGTGTCGACCCGGTACACCGACGAGCGAACTCTCGAAGTGGTGCAGTTGGCGCTGGCCGGCTCCGTCAAACCCCGTCTGCTGGCTGCCCTGCGCGCATGCGGTGTGAGCGCGGTCGGGCTGACCGGCCTGGACGCCGGACTTCTCGTGGCCGCCCGCAAGTCGGCGCACCGCGCACTCGTCGGCGGACGCCGGGTCGTGGTCAGGGACGACCACAGTGGACGGATCGTCGCAGTCAACGGCGACTTGCTGTCCACGGTGCTCACGGCGGGGCTGCTGCCTGTGGTGTCGCCGCCTGCCGTGGCCGAGGACGGCCGTGTGGTCAACACGGACGCGGACCGCGCTGCCGCGGCCGTCGCGGGCGCCGTCCGGGCGAGCACCCTTGTGCTGCTCACCGGGACGAACGGGGTGCTGGCCGACCGGCAGGACGAACGGTCGGTGCTCCCCGTCTGCCGGGTTCCCCGCCGGGGGACACCTCCGGTGGTCACCGGCGGCATGGGGATCAAGCTGATCGCGGCCCGGGAGGCGCTGCTGTCCGGTGTGCACCGCGTCCTGATCGCGGACGGCCGTCGACCGTATCCGGTCCAGGAGGCCCTGGCGGGCTCGTGCACCGAAGTGCTACTGGAGGAAGAGTGACGATTTTTTCGGACACGGCCGCGATCGACCTGCTCCACGGCATGCTGAAGATTCCCTCGCCGTCCTTCGCGGAGTCGGAGCTGGCCGCTCACGTGGTGGATGCCATGCGTGGAGCCGGCCTCACCGCGTGGATCGACGAGGCGGGCAACGCGGTCGGGGAGATCCGGCATGGCCCGGGGCCGACGGTGATGCTGCTCGGGCACATGGACACCGTGCCGGGGGACATTCCGGTGCGCGTGGACGGCGATCGCCTGTACGGCAGGGGTTCGGTCGACGCCAAGGGGCCGCTCGCCACGATGATCTGCGCGGCCGCCGGCAGCACCGGGTTCCGCGGCCGGGTCGTGGTCGTGGGCGCGGTGGAGGAGGAGACCACGATGTCCCGGGGCGCGGTGGAGATCCGCCGTACGCACGAGCCGCCGGACGCGCTGATCATCGGCGAGCCCAGTGGCTGCGACACGGTCGTCCTGGGATACAAGGGAAAGATCGACCTCCGCTACCAGGTGCGGTGCGAGGCCACCCACCCCAGCAACGCCGTGCCCAAGGCGTCCGAACTGGCGGCTCGGGCGTGGACGGAGCTGCTGGACCTGCTCGGCCCGGAGGCGAGCCACGCCCGATTCGACAGTCCTGGACCGACCTTGACGTCGATCAACGGTGGACTGACGTCCGCCACCGCGGAGTTCAGTATCCGCATCCCCCCAGGTTTCGACAGCGAGGGCCTGGTGGCCGCGTTGTCCGAGCGGCTGGATCTGGGCACGCTCCAGGTCGTCAACACGGTGCGCGCCTGCCGGGTCGGCCGCAACGACCCGGTGGTGCGGGCGCTGTCGGTCGCGATCCGCGCGCAGGGCGGCAGCCCGAGGGCGAAGGTGAAGACCGGTACCTCCGACATGAACACACTGGCGGAGGAGTGGACGATGCCGATGGCCACTTACGGGCCGGGGGACAGCAGTCTCGATCATTCCGACCGGGAACACATCAAACTGTCCGAGTACCTGTTCGGCATCGGGGTGCTGACCCGTGCCCTGGCCGAAATGGATGAGCATTTCACCGGAGAGAACCGATGAGTGACGACCACTCGCGCACGGTACGGGAACTCATTGTGCGGATGTGCGCCAACCCGGAGGGCGGCCACCTCGGCGGATCGATGTCCATGGTCGAGATCCTGGTGACCCTCTACCGTCACGTGCTGAGGATCGACCCGCACAGGCCGCAGGCGCCGGACCGGGACATCCTGCTGCTGAGCAAGGGACACGGCGCGATCGGACTGTACGCGGTCCTGGCGGAGCGGGGCTTCTTCCCCGCGGAACTGCTGGCGGACTACGGCGCTCCGGACAGCATGTTCACCGCACACCCGAATCCGGCCGTTCCCGGCGTCGAGATGCCGACCGGGTCACTCGGGCACGGACTGCCGCTCGGTGTCGGCTTTGCGCTCGCCGCACGGTTGGACGGGAGTGACCGGCGTTGCTTTGTCGTGCTCGGCGACGGCGAACTGCAGGAGGGCTCGGTCTGGGAGGCGGCGATGGCGGCCGGCGCCCAGGGACTTGACCGGCTGGTGGCGATCGTGGACCGCAACGGGCTGCAGATCAGCGGTGACACGGAAGAGACCCTGGGCCTTGAGCCACTCGGGGACCGTTGGCGCAGTTTCGGCTGGACGGTACTCGAGGTCGACGGGCACGAGCCGGACCAGTTGCGGACGGCCCTGTCGTGTATCCCGCACACCCCGGGCAGACCGACCGTGCTGCTGGCCCGCACGGTCAAGGGCAAAGGACTGCCCTATATCGAGGGCCAGGCCCGCAGCCACTACGTCCGGCTCACCGAGCGCGGGCACCGGCGTGCCCGTGCCGCGGTGATGCGCGGCGAACGACCCTGAACGGAGACGACATGTCCGTCGTGACAGCCGAACCCACCGTGCCCGACGAGGCCCGCGAGGCCCGGGAGGTGTACCGGGACGTACTGGTCGAGTTGCTCGGCGAGGACGAACGCCGTGTGTGCCTGGACAGCGACACCGGCCTGTTCTCCGCCACCTCATGGGGTGAGAGCGCGCGGCGGTATCTCAACTTCGGTATCGCGGAACAGAACCTGATGGGTGTGGCGGCGGGACTGGCCAGGTCCGGCCGGATCCCCTTCGTCAACACCATGGCGACCTTCGCCGCCACCCGAGCGCTGGAAGCGGTGAAGCTCGACGTCGCCTGGAACAACCTGCCGGTACGGATCGTCGCCACCCACGGCGGGCTCTCCGCCGGTCACCTCGGTTCCACCCACCATGCGCTGGAAGACCTCGCCGTCATGCGGATGCTGCCGAACATGACGGTGCTGGTGCCCGCGGACGGCCCCGCCACCGAGAGCCTGGTCCGAGCCGGCGCTGAGCTGCCGGGACCGGTGTACCTGCGCCTTGGGCGCGGCGTGACGCCGAGCCTTGCGCCGGGGGCGGAACCGGTGCGGATCGGGGTCGCGCAGTCCTTGCGCCGGGGATCCGACGTGACGCTGATCGCCACCGGACCGCATCCCGTGCTCACCGCGGTCGAGGCCGCCGACGAACTGGCCCGCGACGGGATCGACGTGGCCGTACTCAACATGCACACGGTCAAACCGCTCGACCGGGAGGCGATCGTCGCGGCCGCCACCCGCACGCGCGGAATCGTCACCGTCGAAGAACACTGGGCGGCCGGGGGCCTCGGTTCCGCGGTGGCCGAGGTCGTTGCCGATCTGGGTGTCGCCTGTCCGGTACGGCGGGTGGCGGTCGCCGACCGGTTCGCCGCCGGCACCGGGGGACACCGGCATCTACTGGCGCGCAACGGGATCTCCCGCGCGACCGTGACCGAACATGTGCGACGGCTTCTGGCCTGAACCCCCGGCGTCGGAGCGACCCCGGCGTTCCGGACCGGACCTCGACCCACTCCATCCCGTGATCCCGGACCGGGATCACGGGATGGAGC
>NZ_JBHURV010000023.1:0-158059 GCF_042673865.1 Streptomyces sp. NPDC056987 | reverse complement strand
CGTCTGTTGTTTAAAAGACCCCGGCAAAACCCCCCGGCCGGGGCGGCTGGCCCCCCACACCCACACCACCCGGCCATGCTGACGGTGGGGCCGGAAACCGCCGGGGCTCCCCGGGGGAGCCCGGCCCAGGTTCTAGGGCAACTGCCAGTCCACCGGCTGTGCCCCTTGGCGGACCAGCAGGTCGTTGGTGCGGCTGAACGGCCGTGAGCCGAAGAACCCGCGGTCCGCCGACATCGGCGAGGGGTGGGCGGACTCGATGGCCGGGTGGTCGCCGAGGATCGGGCGCAGGTTACGGGCGTCGCGGCCCCACAGGATGGAGACGAGCGGCTTGCCGCGGGCGACCAGCGCGCGGATGGCCTGCTCGGTCACCTCTTCCCAGCCCTTGCCGCGGTGCGCGGCGGGCTTGCGGGGCGCCGTGGTGAGGGCCCTGTTCAGCAGGAGTACGCCCTGCTTGGTCCACGGGGTCAGATCGCCGTTGGACGGCCGGGGCAGTCCGAGGTCACTGTGCAGCTCCCGGAAGATGTTCTCCAGGCTGCCGGGCAGATTGGCCACGTCGGGCGCGACCGCGAAGCTGTGCCCGATGGCCATACCAGGGGTCGGGTACGGATCCTGCCCCATGATCAGGACGCGCACCTCGTCGAAGGGCTGCTGGAACGCGCGCAGAATGTTGGCGCCGGCCGGCACATAGGTACGGCCGGCCGCGATCTCCGCACGCAGGAAGTCCCCCATGGTGGCGACGCGCTCCGCCACGGGTCCCAGCGCGTCCGCCCATCCGGGCTCGACAAGTTCGTTCAACGGTAGTGCTGCCACAAGGCGTTACTCTACTCCTCATCTGTGACATCACATGTGGCGTCATCCTTGGCGTCCGTCCTTGTCGTCATCCTTGGCATCCATCCTTGTCGTCACCTCCGTCCTCGTCGCCCTCCGGAAGTCCGGTGTCCCTTGTCCTCAGTGCGTCCGGTGATCAGGCCCGTCCCGTCCGGTGGCCCCGTATGAGCTGGGTCCTGGGTGTCGACTCGGGCGGTTCGGGCCTACGTTGCGTGCTCGGCGCCGTGGAGCCGGGCGGGGCGGTCACGGTCGTCTCGTCCGCCGAGTCCGCCGAGCCGGTGCGTACGGGCCCCTCCGGCATCGACCCGGAGGAGTTCGCCACCCGGCTGCTGCCCGCCGCGCGGG
Organism: Streptomyces sp. NPDC056987; assembly: GCF_042673865.1. NCBI lineage: Bacteria > Bacillati > Actinomycetota > Actinomycetes > Kitasatosporales > Streptomycetaceae > Streptomyces > Streptomyces sp. NPDC056987. The sequence continues at coordinate 156,886 of NZ_JBHURV010000023.1, read as the reverse complement.
CCCTGCTGGCGGAGGCGGGCGCGGAGGGCCTGTCGGCGGTCGCCGTCGGCGCCACGGGGATGGCGACGCTCGGTGACGGGCTCCGCGCCGCGCTGCCCGGCGTGCTGGAGCGCTCCCTCGGGGTGCGGCGGCTCGCGCTCGCCGCCGACGCGGTCACCGCGTACGCGGGCGCGCTCGGTCAGCGCCCCGGCGCCGTCGTCGCCGCGGGTACCGGCGTGATCGCGCTGGGTATGACGCCGGAGGGCTGGCGCCGCGCGGACGGCTGGGGCCATCTGCTGGGCGACTGCGGTTCGGGCGCCTGGATCGGCCGCGCCGGGCTGGAGGCCGCTCTCCGGTCGTACGACGGGCGACGCGGCGGATCGGCCGCGCTCCTGTCCGCCATGGAGTCATTTTTCGGTCCCGCCGGCGAGCTTCCCGGACTGCTCTACCCCCGCTCGGACCGGCCCGCCGTACTCGCCTCGTTCGCGCCGGAAGTGGCCCGCCGCGCGGCGGGTGACCCGGTCGCGCGCTCGATTCTCGCGCAGGCCGCGGAGCACATCGCGGACGCGGCGGCAGCGGTCTGCCCACCATCGGGTGAATGTGAAGTGGCCCTCACGGGAGGACTGTTCAAGCTCGGCGATCCCCTCCTCGGGCCGGTGCGCGCCGAGCTGTCCGCCCGGCTCCCGCATGCCACGACGGTCGCCGCGGCCACGGATCCGCTGGGTGGGGCGCTGTTCGTCGCGGCGGGGCTCGCCACCGGCACGCTCCGGCTGCCGTCCGATCCGCGCCTGCTGAACGTCTCGACAGAACAGGACAGATGAGCTGAAAAATACCTAACGGATATATAAGGACAGATGGCTCGCAGCCGCCCCCTCCCCGAACAGCCGCGCCCACAAAACCAGTAGCATTCGACGCCATGAGCACCCCCACTGGGCCCGCATCCGGCCTGCCCGTACGAATGCCGCGACCCCGCCAGTCGGGGCGCCACCGCCGTCCCGAACCGGTCGCGGCCCCCGAAGGTGCGCCCGCGCTGGTTCTCGCCGTTCCCGGCACCCCGTCCAGCGCCGTCCGCGGGCTGGCCGAAGAGGTCGTCAGCATCGCCCGTTCCGAGCTCCCCGGGCTCAACGCCTACATCGGGTACCTGGACGGCGACGACACCGAGTACCCCACCCTCCAGGCCGTACTGGCCGGGACCGCCGCGCTGCGCACGGAGCGCTACGAGCTGGCCAAGGCCGCCGGTCGTGAGGTGGCCGAGCCCGAGGGTCCCGCCGCCGTGGTCGTGCCGCTGCTGGCGGGCCCGGAGAGCGCGCTGATCGAAGGGATCGGCGCGGCCGTGACGGAGAGCGGCGCCGCCGTGGAGCTGACGGATGTGCTCGGTCCGCACCCGCTGCTCGCGGAAGGCCTGCACGTACGCCTCTCGGAGGCCGGTCTGGCCCGCGCCGACCGCGCCAGGCTCTTCACGGTCGCCACGGCGGCCGACGGGATCATCCTGGCCACGGTGGGCGGCGAGGAGGCGGTCCGTACCGCCGGGATCACCGGGATGCTGCTGGCCGCGCGGCTGGCCGTGCCGGTGATGGCCGCCGCGCTCGACACGGAGGGCTCGATCGCGGCGATCGCCGAGCAGCTCCGCGAGTCGGGTTCGACGCAGCTCGCGCTCGCGCCGTACCTGGTCGGTCCCGAGCTGCCCGCGGGTCTGCTCGACGCGGCCGTCAAGGAGGCCGACTGCGCCGCGGCGGAGCCGCTCGGCGCATACCCGGCCATCGGCAAGCTGGTGCTGTCGCATTACGCCACCACGCTGGGCATCACCCCGCAGCCGCAGGGAACACCCGCGCACTGACGCGCCCGCGTACGGCCGAGGCTCCGTCCTCGCGCCCGTACGCATGGGAAAGGGCCCGCACCGGATCACCCCGGCGCGGGCCCTTCCCGTGCCGGAGCCGCCCCTCAGCCGAAGATCACGCAGGACGCGGCCGGAGCGGCCAGGGCACCCGCCAGGACCGGAACGCCGGTGACCGGGTCGATGTCGAACCAGGTCACGTCGCCGGAGCGTTCGTTGGCCGCGTACAGTCTGCGGCCCGTCGGGTCCAGCACGAGATCGCGCGGCCAGTGCCCGCCGCAGGGCACGGTCGTGACGAGTTCCGGCTTCTCGTACGTCGGGTCGAGGGCGAGGACGGCGATGCTGTCGTGGCCCCGGTTGGCCACCCAGAGGAACCGGCCGTCCGGCGCCGCGACCACCTCGGAGGGGTAGCTCCCGCCCTCCGCGCCCGCCTCGCCGCCGGGCAGGACGGCGCTCTCGCCGACCGGTTCGAGCACCCCGTGCACCTCGTCCCAGCGGCAGACGGTGAGCACCGGTTCCAGCTCGCCCAGCACGTAGACGTGGCCGCCCGCCGGGTGGAAGGCGAGATGGCGGGGCCCGGTGCCGGGGCGCAGCGCGGTGGAGCCGTGCGGGATCAGTTCGCCGGCCGTGGTGTCCAGGGAGCAGATCCGTACGGTGTCGGTGCCCAGGTCGGGGCTGAGGATCCACCGCCCGCCGGGGGCGGCCACCACCTGGTGGGCGTGCGGGCCGCGCTGCCGGTCCGGGTGGGGTCCGGTCCCCTGGTTCTGGAGCACGCCGGTGACCGCCCGGGGGCGCCCGTCGGCGGCCACGGGCAGGACGGAGAGGCTGCCGGACCCGTAGTTGGCGGTGAGGAGACGCCCGGCGGCGAACGTGAGATGGGTCGGTCCCGAGCCGCACACGAGGACGGGGTCCCCGAGGGGGCTCGGCGCCGCGGACCCGGCGGCGGTGTCCCGGGGGCGGAAGGCGGCCACCGCGCCCTCGTCGGTCTCGGAGACGGCGTAGAGGACCGTGCCGTCCGGCGAGAGCGCGAGGTACGAGGGATCGGCCACGGCGTCCGTGACCCCGCGCGCGGTGAGCGCGCCGGTGCGCGCGTCCACGGCCGCGGCGATGATGCCGAGCCCTCCTGACGAGGTGAACGACCCGATGAAGGCCCGTCCGCCGTCGTGCCCACCGCTGTCGCCACTCACCGTGTCTCCCCTCCAGGCCCGCCCCGGTGCCCGGCCGACCGTAGCAGGCCGCGCCGGGAAGATCACGGCCCCGGGACGCTCTTCCCGGCGGGGCAGGTACGGGGAGGCGGCCGGCGCGGTCCCGCCCGGCGGGGCGGACTCCGCTCCGGACCGCCGCACACCGTCCGGACCTGGGACCGGGCCGTCAGTCCTGGGTGTCCAATTGGTCGGCGAAGGCGCGTAGCGCGTCGGCCAGTTCCTTCTTCGTGGGCAGTTGGTCGACCTTCTTGTCGAGCGCGTCGATGCGCCTGGCGAGTTCCTCAAGGTCGGCGGGGGTGCCGGGAGTGCCCGTGGGGCCGTCGGTGGGGTGGCCGGTGGGGTCGTTCGAGGGATCGCCGGAGGTGCCTCCCGTCGAATCTCCCGGGCTGGGCTCGGCGCCTCCGGAACCGCTGACGCTGCCGGCGTCCGTGCCGCCGGCGTCCGCGCCACTCCCGTCCGTGGTGCTTCCCCCCGTACCGCCGTCGGTTCCGACCCCGACCGTGTTCCCGTCGGCCGCCGGACCGGCGGTCGCGCCGACGCCCGCCGCTCCGCCGTCCGCCGACCCCGCCGCCATCGCGCCGCCGACTCCGAGGATCACCGCGACGGCGGCGCCCACGACCGCGGCCAGCGTTCTTCGTGTGCGCATCTGCGCTGAATCTGTCATGCACCGGACGCTAGTGACGGTTCTCGGCGGAAGAGGGACTTCCGCCGAACTTCTGCCGGACTTCTGCCGGATCCGGGCGAACGCGCACGGCCTCAGCCGTACCAGCGCACCTCCGGGCGGTACGGGGCGCACCGGGCCAGGCGGAGCCGGGGGCGCAGGTTGACCATGTCGTCCTGGGACAGGCAGCCGTCCTGGGAGCCGATCCGTCCCCCGGCGTCGCGCCACCAGTGCTGGCCGGGCGACCCGTCGCAGGCGGTGAGGAAGGGCGACGAGGAGTTCCCGTACGGCGCGGTGAGGCAGCGTCCGCCCACCGCGGTCCGGACGGCGCCGTCGGCGAAACTCCACCGCTGGGCCCGCGCGCCGTCGCACGCGTCCGTCACGACCTCGGCGGTTCCCTCCTTGCCGCCTCCCCCGGCCAGGCAGAGTTCCACCGTACGGCCGGAGTCCGTCGTGGCGATCGCGGACATGATCTCGCCGGGGCGGGGCTCCCGGTGTATTCTCCGGTACTCCTTGCCGACCCAGTTCCGGTAGCCGAGGCCGTACGGGAGGACCGCGGGGCATTTCCTCGGCACGCACCCCGTATGCCGGTAGTACGTCTCGAACACCGCTTCTTTCCTCTTCTTCCGCGCCGGACCCAGATTGGCGGGCAGCAGCGACATGGTGTAGCCGAGGTACGGCGTCACCGGGGGCCGGCCCGCCGCCTCGTAGGCGGCCCTTCTGACATATCTGCCCGCCACCGCGTGGTCGCTGTGGTCGCTGTGGTCGACGGAGCGCGTCTCATGGTGCCCGAAGGCGATGTTGTCGTAGTCCAGCGTCCGGACGCGCCGTGCCTTTTCGCGGTCGACGAACGCGGTCAGGGTGCGCAGCAGTTCGCCCTCGGTGTAGGCGCGCCCGCCGTCGACCGGCCGGATGTGCCGGATCTCGCCGCGGAAGAGCCTCAGCAGACTCTGGTGGTGGTTGGTGGTGGTGCCACTGCCCCTGGGCAGTCCGTCGGGCAGCCGGAGAAAGGTGAGCCGGACCCCGGCTCCGCCGGCTTCACCCGCTGTGCCTTCGGCTCCTCCGGTTCTCTCGGCCAGGGTGTACGAGAGGAGTCCGCGGCCGCCCACGACGACGTCGTCCCTCGTCCAGCGGTCCGCGGCGCCCGCCATCGCGGCGTACGCCGCCCGCACGCCGTCCTCCCGGCTTCTCACGTAGTAGCTCTTCCCGAAGGGGTGACCGGCGTCCCCGGCGGTCAGATAGACCGTGCTGACGGAACACCCCGCGGAGATGGTCCGCTGGATCTCCGGATTGACGAAGAGAAGGTCGTCGTCCTGATGGGCGACACCCACGACGAGCCGTTCGCAGGGCTCCGCCGGCCGTTGCCGGGGCGGGGCGGCGAGGGTGCCGAAGACCGCGCAGAGGGACAGGAGGGACACGGCCCACAGCGGGCGCCGGGGATTGCCTCGTACACCGGTTTTCCTCACGGCGAGATTTTTCATCACGGGGATACGGCGGCCGGGTGCGACGCGCAGGGGGCGTTCCCTTTACGGGGCAGCGACCACGTGATGGGGCGGTGACCGCGTGATGGGGCGGCGACCGGGCCGTTCGTCCGAGTGGCGCGCTCTGATGGCCCGGGGGACGGCGCCGGTGCAGCGTGGGGACATGGCACAGACGCCGGCCGTGGCCTCGGGCCCGCGGGGCAGACGCTCGGGGCCCGGCGCGGGCCGGGTCCGCCGCGTGGCCGGAGCGGGCGGGCGGCTGGGGCCGCTCGGGCCGCTGGCGGTGGTCGCGGTCGCGTACACCCTGGTCCAACTGGCCTTCGCACTGCCCGGTTCGGGGCTCGGCTGGGACGAGACGGTGTACGTCAGCCAGGTCGGCCGGGACGCGGAGGCGGCGTTCTTCAGCGCGCCGCGCGCCCGGGGCATCACCTTCCTCGTCGCACCGGTCACCGCGCTGACCACGTCCGTCGAGGCACTGCGGGTCTTTCTGGCGCTGCTGTCGGGAGCCGGGCTCTTCCTCGCGCTGCGGGTGTGGCGGCGGCTGCTGCCGGTTCCCGTGCTGGCGCTCGCCGGGGCGCTCTTCGCGGGGCTGTGGATCACCGTGTTCTACGGTCCGCGGGTCATGCCCAACCTGTGGGTCGCCTTCGGTGCCCTCTTCACCGTGGGCTGCTTCCTGCGGGCCGCGCGGGAGCGCTCCGACCGCGCCGCGCTCGCCGGGGTCGGCGCTGGTCTGGCGTTCGTCGCGCTCATGCGGCCGGGCGACGCGTGCTGGCTCGCCCTCCCGCTCGCCGGGGCTGCGCTGCTCGTCCGGTCCTGGCGGCGCCCGGCGCTGGTGCTGATGGTGGCCGGGGGCGTGGCTCTCGGCTGTGCCGAATGGGTCGTCGAGGCCTATGTCAGCCACGGCGGCCTCCTGGCCCGGTTACGGCGGGCCGACGAGATCCAGGGGGATCTGGGCTGGCAGCCGGCGTTCGGCCATCAGCTCCGCTCGCTGGACGGACGGCTGCTCTGCCGCCCCTGTGACGTGCCGTGGCGGCAGCCGCTGACCGCGGTGTGGTGGTTCCTCGTACCGCCCCTGACCGCGGGCGGGGTGCTGGCCGCCGTGCGGCTGCGCCGGACGGCCGTCGTCCTGCTGCCGACGCTGGCCGGTCTCACGCTGGCCGTGCCGTACCTGCTGCTCATCGGCTACGGGGCGGCGCGCTTCCTGCTTCCCGCGTACGCGCTGCTCGCGCTGCCCGCGGCGCTCTGTCTGACCTGGATCGGCCGGGCGGCGCGGCCCCGGCGGCCGGTCGTGGCCGCGCTGGCCGCGGCGCTGGCCGCGCATCTGGCCGTCCAGTACACCGTCCTGGACGGCGCGAGCGCGCGCAGCCGGATCAGCCGGGCGGCGTTCGGCCGGGCGGCGGCCGAACTGCACCGCCAGGGGGTCGGGCCGCCCTGTGTGATCAGCGGCGCCGAGGCCGTCAGGATCGCCTTCCGCACCGGCTGCGCGTCGCGGCAGACCGGCGGTCACGACGCGAGCGTCACCCCGGCCGGGCTCGCCGCGCTCGCCCGGGGGCGCCCGGTGGCGGTGGTGGTCACGGACGGGGACGCGCCGCCCGCGTACGCCCGTCACTGGCGGCTCCACCGGCTGCCGGAGCTGCCGGGGCTGCGGAACTGCCGCGCCTATCTCTCGCCGTCGGCGCGGCCGGTCCGTGACGCGCGGTCGGGACGGCCGGGCCGCTGATCCGTAGGCGGCGCCGCGTCCGACCCTCCGCGCTGACGCCGCCCCGTACCCAGGGCTCCGGTCACGAACCGTACGGGAGGCCACTCGTCAGGGTGGCTTTCCCGCTCCGCATGCGCGCGCAACCGCCCGCCTGGCCCGCCGGAGCTGCGTTCATGCCGCGCGGAGCGCCCTGCCGGGGTTGCGCCGGGGGCGCGCGCCGACGGCGTACCGGGCTGTCGAGCCTCCGTGCGCCGATCAGACGATATTGCTGCCCGTAGTTGATCCAACGCATGCTGTTACCTGGCTCCGGGTGCGTGAAATGCCGGGAGAAAGTGCTGCCCGCTCCTGCCCATTTCCCCATCAGCGAAGGGTGCGACATGTCCGGTTCAACGTTGCGTGACGCGGGGCGGCCCGGGTCCGGGGCCGACGTCCGCGCCATGGCGAAGGAGCTGCTCTCCCGTGGCTGCCACCCGCTTCTGCTGATCTCGGTCGCGGTGGTCTTCGCCGCAGCCGTGCGGTACGGCTGGGACACCGGCCTGGCGACGTTCGGCTTCCAGCTCTCGCTGCTCTGCTATCTCGCGGCGCTGGAGCGGCTGATCCCGTACGAGCGGGCCTGGCACCCCAGCCGCCGGGAGTGGCGCTGGTACGGGGTGTACTTCGTCCTCACGACGGTGGGCGGCACGCTGGCGCAGTCGCTGGTGGTGGCCGGCGCGGGCGCGCTCGCGACGGCGGATCCCCTGCTGCCCCTCTGGGCCGAGATACCCCTCGCCCTGCTGCTCGGCTCGCTGGCGGGCTACGCGGTGCACCGGCTCGGACACACCAACCGGTGGCTGTGGCGGCTGCACGGCGTGCACCACGTCCCCGACAAGGTGAATGTCGCCAACAACGGTGTCAATCACATCGCTGATGTCTTCATCTCCCAGGCCTTCGTCCAAGTGTCCCTGGCGGTCGTCGGGTTCTCGGAGACGGCGGTGTTCGGCGCGGGTCTGTTCGTCATCGCCCAGGGGTACTTCGTGCACGCCAACATCGACGTCGCCCTCGGCCGGCTGAACCATGTGTTCGTGGGGCCCGAGCAGCACCGGCTGCACCACAGCACGGATCTGGCGGAGGCCGGGCACTACGGCTCTGACTTCTCCATCTGGGACCGGGCGTTCGGCAGCTTCACCTGGCGGCCGGGGCGCGAACCGGCCGCGGTCGGCCTCGTGGACCCGCGGTCCTTCCCGGGGACCGGTGCGATCGTCGCCACCCTGGTCCACCCGGTGCGCCGGTCACCCAAGGCCGGCGGCTCCACCGGCTGATCCTCTCCCCTCCTCTCCTCTCCCCTCCCCGCGCCCCTCCTCCCTCCCTCACCTCACTGCTCACTCCCCATAAAACCCGCAATCCGCTCTCGCGTTCGCGCGCGCGGCATCCGGGCCCCGCCGGTCGCACCGGCGGCGGCACGGATGCGCGCGCCTGTCCTTCGCGCACGTTGCGTGTTGACCACCCAAGGAGCCGACATGGCTGAATCGCTCCGCACCACGCCTCCTGAGAAGATCGCGATCATCGGGATCGGCTGCCGCTTCCCCGGCGGCGCCAGTGACCACCGCACCTTCTGGCAGAACCTGCTCGACGGAAAGGACTGCATCAGACCGACGCCGCGCGACCGGTACGACGTGACCACGCTCGGCAGCAGGGACAAGGCCAAGCCGGGCCGGCTGGTGGGCGGCAGGGGCGGTTACATCGACGGCTTCGACGAGTTCGACCCCGCCTTCTTCGGCATCAGCCCCCGCGAGGCGGAGCACATGGACCCGCAGCAGCGGAAGCTGCTGGAGGTGTCCTGGGAGGCCCTGGAGGACGGCGGCCAGAAGCCGGCGGAGCTGGCGGGGAGCGATGTCGGTGTGTTCATCGGCGCGTTCACCCTGGACTACAAGATCGTGCAATTCGCCGACCTGCGGTTCGACACCCTGGCCGCGCACACGGCGACCGGCACGATGATGACGATGGTGTCCAACCGGATCTCGCACTGCTTCGACTTCCGCGGCCCCAGCCTCTCCATCGACACCGCGTGCAGTTCGTCCCTCGTCGCCGTGCACCTGGCCTGCGAGAGCCTGCGCCGCGGCGAGTCCACCCTCGCGCTGGCCGGCGGCACGCTGCTGCATCTCACGCCGCAGTACACCATCGCCGAGACCAAGGGCGGCTTCCTCTCTCCGGAGGGCCGCTCCCGTACCTTCGACGCCGGTGCCGACGGCTACGTACGCGCCGAGGGGGTCGGTGTCATCGCGCTGAAGCGTCTGGCGGACGCCGTCCGCGACGGCGACCCGGTGCACGCGGTGGTCACGGCCAGCGGGGTCAACCAGGACGGCCGTACCAACGGCATCACCGTGCCCAGCGCCGACGCCCAGGTCACCCTGATCGAGCGGGTCTGCGCCGAGGCCCGGGTCACGCCGGGCAGCCTCCAGTACGTCGAGGCCCACGGCACCTCCACGCCGGTCGGCGACCCCATCGAGGCCGCCGCGCTCGCCCGGGCGCTGGCCGTCGGCCGGGAGCCCGGCGCCGCCTGCTACGTCGGCTCGGTCAAGACCAACATCGGCCACTCGGAGTCGGCCGCGGGGATCGCCGGGCTCATCAAGACCGCCCTCAGCCTCAAGCACCGTACGATCGCCCCGCACATCAACCTGGAGCGGATCAACCCCGGAATCGACCTCGCCGCAGCTCCGTTCACCATCCCGACGCAGGTCACCGCGTGGCCCGCGCACCAGGGCCCGGCGCGCGCCGGCGTCAACTCGTTCGGCTTCGGCGGCACGAACGCGCACGTCCTGCTGGAGGAGGCGCCGCCGTCCTCCCCCGTGGACGGGCCGGCCCCCGCGGAGCGCCCGCGCTGCACCGTCCTCCCGCTGACCGCGCGGGACGCGTCCGCGCTGCCCGTCCTGGCGGAGGAGATCCACCGGGAGCTGACGGCCGCCGCCCCGGGCGGCGGGCCGGTGTCCTCCCTCGCCGACCTCGGCCACACCCTCACCCACCGCCGCCAGCACCACGACGCCCGGCTCTCCGTCGTCTACTCCTCCCGCGAGGACCTGGCCGAGGCGCTCCGCGCGGGGACCCGGGGCGAGGCCCACCCCCGGGTGCTCACCGGCCGTCGGCGCGACCCCGAACAGCGCAGGCTTGCCTGGGTGTTCACCGGGATGGGCCCCCAGTGGTGGGGCATGGGCCGGGAGCTGTTCGCCACGCAGCCCGTGTACCGCGAGGCGGTCGAGCGCTGCGACCGTGAGATCGCCGCCCTCACCGGCTGGTCCCTCGTCGAGGAGATGAGCGCGGACGCCACCAGCTCCCGGATGGCCGAGACCTGGCTCGCCCAGCCGGCCAACTTCGCCGTCCAGCTCGGTCTCGCCGCGCTGTGGCGCGCCCACGGGGTGCGCCCCGACGCCATCGTCGGCCACAGCACGGGTGAGGCCGCCGCGTTCTACGAGGCCGGGGTCTACAGCCTGAGCGACGCGGTACGGATCATCGTGCACCGCAGCCGCCTCCAGCAACGGCTGGTGGGGACGGGGACGATGCTCGCCGTGGGGCTCGCCGAGGAAGAGGCCGAGCGCCGGATCCAGCCGTACGGGGATCTGGTGTCCGTCGGCGCCGTCAACAGCCCGACCTCCCTCACCCTCGCCGGGGACGAGGCGGCCCTGACCGCGCTCGCCGAGGAGCTCCGCGCCGACCAGGTCTTCGCCCGCTTCCTCTCCGTCCGGGTGCCGTACCACAGCGCCCTCATGGAGGGGATCAAGGACGAGCTGCTCGACTGCCTCGCCGGGATCGAGCCGCGCCCCGCCCGTGTCCCCCTCTATCTGACGGGACGGGAGGGCCTGGCGCACGGGACGGAACTCGACGCGGAGTACTGGTGGAGCAATGTCCGCGACAGCGTCCGGTTCCGGCCCGCCGTCGAGCGCCTGGCCGACGACGGCCACCGCGTCTTCCTGGAGATCGGCCCGCACCCCGTCCTCGCCCACTCGATCAAGGAGTGCCTGGAGAGCCGGGCCGCCGAGCCGGGCGCGGAGGTGGTGACGCTGCCGTCGATCCGCCGTGAGGAGGACGAGCCGCTCCGCTTCACCACCTCGCTCGCCGCGCTGCACAACCTGGGCGCCGAGATCGCCTGGGACGTGCTCCAGCCCGGGGGCAGGACCGTACCGCTGCCGCGCTACCCGTGGAAGCGCGACCGGTACTGGCACGAGCCGCAGCCCGTGGCGCAGGTCAGGCTCGGGCGGGAGGACCATCCGCTGCTCGGCCGCCGGCTGGCCACCACGGAGCCCGTGTGGGAGGCGGAGCTCGACGTGGAGCGCGCCCCCTACCTCGCCGACCACCGGATCCAGGGCCGGGCCCTGTTCCCCGCCGCGGGCTATCTCGAAATGGCCGCCCAGGCGGTGCGGGCGCTGACCGGCGGCACGGAGGCCGCGTTCGGCTCCGTGGAGTTCCGCAAGGCCCTCTTCCTCCCGGACGACACGTCCCGCACCGTACAGCTCGCGTTCTCGCCGGAGAGCGCCGGCTTCACGGTCGCGACGGGGTCGGGCCCCGGTGAGGAGCGGGCCGTCCATGCCTGCGGTGTGGTCCGGGCCGGTCACCGCGCCGCGCCGCGGGCGCCGCTGGATCTCGACGGGATCAGGGCGCGCGGCGAGCGCCGGCTCGACGGTCCGGAGTGCTACGCCACGCTGAGCGGCCTCGGCTACCACTACGGGCCCGCGTTCCAGGGCATCGAGGAGGTGTGGACCGCGCCGGGCGAGGCGCTGGCGCGGATCCGTCCGCCCGAGGCGATCGGTGACGACGCCGCGGGCCACCACCTCCACCCCGTACTGCTCGACTCCTGCTTCCAGACCCTGCTGACCGTGGGGCTCGGGGACGGCGCGGACGGCGGTCCCGCCGAGGACGGCGCGGAGGGGTCCACGGGCATCCTGCTGCCGCTCTCCATCGACGAGGTGCGCACCGGCCCGGTCGGCGACCGGCCGCTGTGGGTGCACGCCACCGTCACCCGGCGGCCCGCCGGTGAACTCGTCGGCGACATCACCCTCTACGGGGACGACGGTGCCCCGCTCGGGCACATCGGCGGGTTCCGGGCCGCCGATGTCGAGAAGGCGTCGGCCAGTGTGGCGCTCGCCACGATCGACAACTGGCTCGCGGAACCCACCTGGACGGAGAGCCCGCTCGACACCACCGTGCCCGGCACCACGGCCCCGGGCCGCTGGCTGCTCTTCGCCGACGCGCCCGGCGGGGTCGCGGACGCGCTGGCGGAACTCGTCACCGCGCGCGGGGGCCACTGCCATCTCGTACGGCCGGGTGCCGCGTACGCCACCCGGCCCGGAAGCGGTGCCTCCACGGTGGTCCCGGGCAGCGCCGACGATCTGCGCGCGCTCCTCGCCGAGTTGGCCGGGGACGGAGACGGAGACGGGGCGGAACGGCCCGCCGGTGCCGCGCACACCACGGGCATCGACACGATCGTCCATTTATGGAACCTCGACCTGCCGGTGCTGGACGACACCGAGCGTTCGCGTCTGGAGGAGCACAGCACGCTCGGGGCGTACTCCCTGGTCGCCCTCGCGCAGGCGCTCCAGGAGGACGCGCGCCAACTCGCCTCCCCCGCCGCCCTGCACATCGTCACGCGCGGTACGCAGGCCGTCGGCCGGGACGCTCCCGTGGAGCCGCTGGGCGCGCCCGCCTGGGGCATCGGCCGGGTGCTGCGCCATCAGGAGCTGACCGCGCACCGGGGCACCCTGATCGACCTGGCCCCGTACGGCACCGACGGCACAGACGACACCAACGGCCCGGACGGCACCGGAAGCACCGGCGCCGACCGGGCGCGGGAGGCGCGGGCGGTGCTGGACGAGGTGCTGGTCGCCGCCGCGCGGCAGGGCCCCGCCGAGGACGAGATCGCCCTGCGCGGCGACCGGCGTCTCCTGTGCAGGCTCACCCGCCCCGACGGTCTCACCCGTCCCCTCGCGCCACGGCTGCGCCCGGACGGCGCCTATCTCGTCACCGGCGCGTTCGGCGCGCTGGGACAGCTCCTGTGCCGCTTCCTCGTCCGGCGCGGCGCCCGCCATCTCATCCTGGTGGGCCGCACCCCCCTGCCCGACCGCGCCGCCTGGCGGGGGCTCGACCCGGAGTCGGCGGCGGGCCGGGGCGCCCGGTTCGTCAAGGAGCTGGAGGCCCTGGGCGCCCACCCCGTCCACGCCTGCCTGGACACCACGGACGAGCGGGCGCTGGACGCGTGGCTGACCGCGTACCGGGGCCAGGACGCCCCGCCCGTGCGCGGGGTGTTCCATCTCGCCGGGCATGTCAAGGACACCCTGGTCCCCGCCATGGACCGGACCGCCTTCGACTCGGTCCTCGCCCCGAAGGCCGCCGGTGCCTGGCTGCTCCACCGCCGGCTGAGCGACGAGCCGCTGGACCACTTCGTCCTCTTCTCCTCCATCGCCTCGCTGCTCACCACGGCGGGCCAGGTCAACTACGCGGCGGGCAACGCCTTCCTGGACGCGCTGGCCCACCACCGCCGGGCCCGCGGGCTGCCCGCGCTCTCCGTCGACTGGGGCCCGTGGGCGACCGGCATGATCGAGGAGCTGGGCCTGGTACGGCACTACCGCACCAGCCGGGGCATGAGTTCGCTCTCCCCCGACGCGGGCATGGCTGTCCTGGAGCGTGTACTCGGCCAGGACCGCGCCCAGTTGCTGGTGGCGACGGTGGTCGACTGGAAGGTCTTCCTCGCCTGGTACGCGTCGCCGCCGCCGCTCGTCGCGGAGCTGGCCGCGGAGGCCGAGAGCGGCGCGGACGCGGGCGAGCACAGCAGCTTCCTCGACCTCTTCCGTACGGCGGACGAGGAGCGCCGCGCCGAACTCGTCGCCGAGCGCTTCTCGGTGGTGGCCTCGACGGTGCTGCGGGTGCCCACCGACCGGATCGACGGGACGAGCAGCCTCGCCGCCCTCGGTCTCGACTCGCTCCTCGCCATGGAGCTGCGCGCCCGGGTCCACGCCGAGACCGGTGTGGCCCTGCCGCTGGTGGCGCTGCTCAGCGGCGCTCCGGCGGGTGAGCTGAGCGATCAGCTGCACCAGGCGGCGGCAGCCCTCGTCGCGGAGGCGGCGGACGGAGCGGGCGCGGCGGCGGAGGTGGAGATCCACGAGGACGAGTCCCGCCATCCTCTGACGCAGAACCAGAAGGCCCTGTGGTTCCTCAAGCAGCTCAACCCCGAGGGCTTCGCGTACAACATCGGCGGCGCCGTCGAGATCAGGACCAGGATCGAGCCGGAGCGGATGTTCACGGCGTTCCGCGCCCTGGTGGAGCGGCATCCGATGCTGCGGGCCAACTTCACCATGGAGGAAGGCCAGCCCGTCCAGCGCGTCTCGACGGCGAACGAACCGGACGTGGCCCTCTTCGACGTGCAGGGGCGCGTCTGGGACGACATCCACGACATGATCGTCCGCGAGTACCGCCGTCCGTACGATCTGGAGTGCGACCCGCTCGTCCGGTTCCGGCTGTTCAAGCGCGGCCCGAACCGCTGGATCGTGATGAAGGCCGTCCACCACATCATCTCCGACGCGATCTCCACGTTCACCTTCATCGAGGAACTCCTGTCGCTGTACGACGGGCTGTGCTCCGGCCGGCCCGTCGAACTGCCGCCGGTGCCCGCCCGGTACCTCGACTTCCTCAACTGGCAGAACCGGTTCCTGGCCTCGCCCGACGCGCGGCGCATGCTGGACCACTGGCGGGCGAGTCTGCCCGCCGAGGTGCCGGCCCTGGACCTGCCCACGGACCGGCCGCGGCCCGCCGTGCAGACCCACAACGGCGCGTCCGAGTTCTTCGTCCTCGACACCGATCTCAGCGCCCGGGTGCACGCCCTGGCGCGCGAGCACGACGTCACCGTGTACATGGTGCTGCTGAGCGCCTACTACGTACTGCTGCACCGGTACTCGGGCCAGGACCAGATCATCGTGGGCTCCCCGGTGACCGGCCGTACGGAGGAGGAGTTCGGCTCCGTCTACGGCTACTTCGTCAATCCGCTGCCGCTGTACGCGGATCTGTCGGGCACCCCGTCCGTCGCGGCGCTCCTCGCCCAGGTCCGTCAGGTCGTCCTCGGCGGTCTCGACAACCAGGAGTACCCGTTCGTGCTGCTCGTCGAGGAGCTGGGCCTCCAGCACGACCCGAGCCGGTCGGCGGTCTTCCAGGCGATGTTCATCCTGCTCGCCCACAAGGTGGCGACGGAGCAGTACGGATACCGGCTGGAGTACATCGAACTCCCCGAGGAGGAGGGGCAGTTCGACCTGACGCTCTCTGCGTACGAGGACGAGGCGGAGCGGCGCTTCCACTGCGTGCTGAAGTACAACACCGACATCTTCCTGGCGGAGACAGTGGAGCGGATGGCCGCCCACTACATCCAGGTGCTGGACGCCCTCACCAGCGTCCCCGCCGAGGAACCGGTGGCGCGGCTGGACCTGCTGGGGGCCCGGGAGCGCGCCCGTATCCTGGGCGCGCCGGCCTCGCGGGGCCGGACGCTGCCGCACGACGTGCCGGTGCACCGGCTGATCTCCGAGGCCGCGGCCCGGGCGCCGGAGGCCGTCGCGGTCACCGTACCGTCCGAGTCGGGCGACACCCGGCGGCTGACCTACGGGGAGCTGGAACACGGTGCCCGGCTGCTGTCCGGCCGGCTGCGTGAGCGGGGTATCGGGCGCGGGGACGTCGTCGCCGTCTGCCTCGACAAGTCGCCGGAGCTGATCGTCGCGCTGCTGGCCGTGCTCAAGGCGGGCGCCGCGTATCTGCCGCTCGACCCGGCCCATCCCACCGACCGGCTCACCCTCATGGCGGAGAACGCGGGGGCGGCGCTCGTCGTCACCGGCGCCGGGGAGCGGGAGCGGTTCGCGGGGCTGGGGGTCGCGCTGCTCACCGAGGTCCCCGGCGTAGGGGGGCCCGGCGGGGCGGCGGAGAGCGCGCGGCCGGAGGCGGACGACGCGCCCGTCGACCTGGACGCGCCCGCCTATGTCATCCACACCTCGGGGTCGACGGGCCGGCCGAAGGCGGTACGGGTCAGCCACCGGGCGCTCGCGGCGGTCCGCGCGGCGTGGCACGAGGAGTACGGGCTCGACGCGGCGCCAGGGGTCCATCTCCAGATGGCGGGCGTCTCGTTCGACGTCTTCACGGGGGATCTCGTCCGGGCCCTGTGCTCGGGCGGCCGGCTCGTCCTGATCGGCCGTGACCTGCTCCTCAACACGGCCCGGCTGTACGGGACGATGACCGGCGAGGGGGTCGACTGCGCCGAGTTCGTCCCCGCGGTGGCCCGCGCCCTGATGGAGCACTGCGCCCACGGCGGGTACCGGCTGGACTTCATGCGGCTGATGATCGTCGGCTCCGACGCCTGGAAGGTCGAGGAGTACGAGCGGCTGCGTGCCCTGTGCGGTCCGGGGACCCGGGTCATCAACTCGTACGGCCTGACGGAGGCGGCCGTCGACAGCGCGTACTTCGAGGGCCCGGCGGACGGGCTCGCCCCAAACCAGCTGGTGCCGATCGGCAGGCCCCTGCCGAACTGCTCGCTGCACATCCTCGACGAGCACCGCGATCTCGTGCCGCCCGGGGTGACCGGTGAACTCTGGGTCGGCGGCGCGGGGCTCGCCCTCGGTTACGCGGGCGACCCGGAGCAGACCGCGGAGCGCTTCGTGGAGCTGACGCTGGGGCGTGGCCCCGGGGCGGCGCCCGAGCGGCTCTACCGCACGGGCGACCTGGCCCGGCGGGACGCCCGGGGGCTGATCCATCTGATCGGCCGCGCCGACGCGCAGCTCAAGGTGCGCGGCCACCGGATCGAGCCGGGCGAGATCGAGTCGCTGCTGGTCTCCCTGCCGGGGCTGAGCCGCGCGGTCGTCACCGTCCGCGCCGACGCCCGCGGCGAGTCCGTGCTGTGCGCGTACTACGTCCCGGTGGCGGGGGCCGCGCCGGACGCGGGCGAACTGCGCCGGCATCTCGCCACCCGGCTGCCCACCTATCTGATCCCGGCCCGCTTCACGGCGCTGGACGCCCTGCCGCTCACCGCGAACGGCAAGGTCGACGTCGCCGCGCTGCCCGAGCCGCCGGCCGAGTCCGGTGAGGAGAGCCACGAGCCGCCGGTCACGCTCTACGAGCAGCGGATGGCGGCGCACTGGCAGTCCCTGCTCTCCCAGGAACAGGTGGGGCTGCGCAGCGACTTCTTCGCGTCGGGCGGCAGCTCCATCAAGCTGATCGAGCTGATCCACCGGCTCCAGGCCGAGTTCAACATCACCGTGCCGGTCAGTCTGCTCTTCAAGGTCACGACGCTGCACGGCATGGCGAAGACGGTCGAGTCGATCATCACCGGCGAGATCTCCGGCGGAAGCCCGTATCTGACCTTCAACGCCGGCCGGGGTCCGACCCTGTTCTGCTTCCCGCCGGCGGGCGGGCACGGCCTCGTCTACCGGAGGTTCGCCGAGCACCTGCCCCAGCATGAGCTGGTCGCGTTCAACCATGTCGACGGCGACGACAAGGTGATCCGTTACGCGGATCTCATCGAGTCGCTCCGCCCGGACGGCGCCTGCTCGCTCTTCGGATACTCCCTCGGCGGCAATCTCGCCTTCGAGGTCGCCAAGGAACTCGAACGGCGCGGGCGCGCGGTCCCCCACGTGGTGATCATGGACTCGTACCGGATCGTGGAGGCCCAGGCGCTCGCGGACGAGCACATCGAGGCGTTCGAGAACGAGCTGCGCGGCCATCTGCACCGCCACACCGGCTCCACGGCGGTCGCCGACGCGACCCTCGCCCAGGCCAGGGAGTACCTGGACTTCTGCGGACGTACGCCCAACACCGGCACCGTCTCGGGCACGGTCAGTGTGATCTCCGACGAACGGAAGGCGCCGTTCTACGCGGCGGGGCAGCGCGGCACCTGGCACGGCACCTCGACCAGCCGTACGGAGCTGCTGCGCGGCCACGGCACCCACGCGGAGATGCTCGACGAGAAGTACCTGGCGCGGAACGCCGAACTCACCCTCGCCGTCATGACCGGAGCCACCGACCTCGCCGGAGATGAGCCCCATGTCGCGTGAGAACCGCCCCGTCTGGCACCCGCGTGAGCGGGCGCCGGGCGACCGTCCCCGCGTCATCGTCATCGGCGCCGGCATGGGCGGTCTGTCCACCGGCTGCTATGCGGAGATGAGCGGCGCCGAGACCCGGATCTTCGAACGGCACGTCCTGCCGGGAGGGTGCTGCACGGCCTGGTCCCGGCAGGGGTACGTCTTCGACTACTGCATCGAGTGGCTCACCGGCACCGGCCGGAACAACGACGCCAACCGGTTGTGGCGGGAGCTGGGCGCCCTCGACGGCAAGAGCATCGCGAACTTCGAGATGTTCAACACCGTCGTCGACGAGTCCGGCCGGGCGGTGACCTTCTACAACGACCCCGACCGGCTGGAGGCGCATCTCCTGGAGATCTCGCCCGCCGACGCCAAGCCGATCCGCGCCTTCTGCCGCGACCTGCGGCGCTTCATCGCCATCAACCACTATCCGTTCCTCACCCCGCCGCCCCTCCAGTCGGTCCGGGAGAAACTCGCCACGCTGCGGATCGTCCTGCCGGACTTCCTGCTGTTCTGGCGGACGGCGGCGACCCGGATGGAGCGGTTCACGGAGCGGTTCCAGGATCCGCTGCTGCGCCGGGCGTTCCCGTTCATCTTCTTCCAGGACCACGAGGTCTTCCCGCTGCTGCCCTACCTGTTCAACATGGCCAGCGCCCACCACAGCAACGCCGGCTTCCCGCAGGGCGGCTCGCTGGGGCTGGCGCGCTCGGTCGAGGAGCGGTACACCTCGCTGGGCGGGCAGGTCGACTACCGGGCGCGGGTGGAGCGCGTCCTGATCGAGAACGACCGGGCGATCGGGGTGGAGCTGCGCGGCGGGGAGCGGCACTACGCCGACCATGTGGTCGCCACCTGCGACGGCTACACCACCATCAACAAGCTGCTGGGCGGCGCGTACTCCAGCCCGAAGGTCGACACCCTCTTCAACGAGATGATGGACCGCCCGGAGATGCTCTACCCGGGGGTCGTCTCCGCCTTCGTCGGCCTCCGGGGCGAGTTCGGCGAAGCGGAGCGGCACAGCACCACCTATCTGCTCTCCGACGAGGACTGCGCGGCGCTGCCGAGCGTGAGTCAGAAGAGCCTGGTCGTGCAGCTCCGTTCGCGGTACTCGGACGGCTTCGCGCCGCCCGGCAACTCCGTCGTGCACTGCACGTACTTCAGCGACTACGCGTACTGGAAGCAGTTGCGGCGCACGGACCGCAAGGGGTACTGGGCGCGCAAGCAGGAGGTGGCCGACTTCGTACGGGCCTTCCTGGAGCGGCACCATCCGGGCATCGGACCGGCCATCGAGGTCATCGACGTGGCGTCGCCCGTGACCACGGAGCGGTACACGGGGGTGCAGGGCGGCTCCATCCTCGCGTGGAAGTCGTTCACCGACGCCGACGACGTGATCACCGCGCTGATCAACAAGGACCGGATGCGGCTGCCGGGGCTGCGCGGCTTCTCGCTGGCCGGGCAGTGGTTCGGCGGCGGGAGCCTGATCAAGGCGGCGTCGAGCGGACGGTTCGTGACGCAGTACCTCTGCGCGGAGCTGGGCCTGGAGTTCCGGGCCTGGGAGAGCGGCGGCACCGAGCCCTGGCACCCGGGAAAGCTGGGGAAGCTGCCGCAGCTCGAACAGCGGGGAGTGCGGTGAGCGCCACCGCGGCCGACCGCCGGGAACACGTACGCGAGAGCCCACGAGGACACCGAGGAGAGCACGGCATGGCGCCTGCCCGACCCCGCAGAAAATCCATGATCGTCATCGGTGGGGGGCTGGGTGGCCTGTCCACCGGGTGCTACGCGCAGATGAACGGCTACAGCAGCCAGGTCTTCGAGATGCACGAGATCCCCGGCGGCTGCTGCACCGGCTGGGGCCGCGGCGACTTCACCTTCGACTGCTGCATCAGCTGGCTGCTCGGCAACGGCCCCGGCAACGAGATGCATCAGATCTGGCTCGAACTCGGCGCCCTCCAGGGCAAGGAGATGCGCCACTTCGACGTGTTCAACATCGTGCGCGGCCAGGACGGCCGGGCCGTGTACTTCTACTCCGACCCGGACCGGCTCGAAGCCCATCTGCTCTCGCTCTCCCCCGCCGACGCACGTCTCATCCGGTCGTTCTGCGCCGGGCTGCGCAAGTTCCGTACCGCCCTGCCCGCCTACCCGTTCCTCAAGCCGGTGGGGCTGATGGGCCGGTGGGAGCGGTGGCGCATGCTGGCCGGCTTCGTCCCGTACCT
The DNA here is from genome assembly GCF_042673865.1 of Streptomyces sp. NPDC056987. Lineage (NCBI taxonomy): Bacteria > Bacillati > Actinomycetota > Actinomycetes > Kitasatosporales > Streptomycetaceae > Streptomyces > Streptomyces sp. NPDC056987. Next base: position 136,748 of record NZ_JBHURV010000023.1, on the reverse strand, counting down.
CAATCTCTTCCGCACGTCGATGTCCGTCCTGATGACGGAGTACTCGTCCCGGTTCCAGGACCCCCTGCTGCGCGAGGCGTTCAACTACATCCTGCTGGAGAAGCACCCCAACTTCCCCGTGCTGCCCTTCTACTTCCAGATGGCGTCGCAGGCGAACCAATCGGCCGGGGTACCGGAGGGCGGCTCGCTCGGGCTCGCCCGCTCCATCGCGGACCGATACCGGCGGCTGGGCGGCGAGGTCACGTACAACGCGAAGGTCGAGCGGATCCTCGTGGAGAACGACCGCGCGGTGGGCGTGCGGCTGGTGGACGGGCGGGAGTACCGCGCGGACATCGTCGTCTCGGCGTGCGACGGCCCCGCCACTCTGATGAAGTTCCTCGACGGCCAGTACCTCGACGACGAGTACCGGCGGCTGTTCACCAAGACCATCGAGGAGCCGGGGATGGTCTTCCCCGGCTATGTCAGTGTGTTCCTCGGGCTGCGGGCGCGGTTTCCCGAGGGGGAGCCCACCACGACCCACCTCCTGGACGGGGCGACGGCCGCCAAGCTCACCGGGATCCGCCATCCGAGCATCAACGTCCAGTTCCGCAGCCGGTTCTACCCCGAGCTGTCGCCGGACGACACGACCGTCATCTACGCCACGTACTTCTCCGATGTCGAGCCCTGGCGGGAACTGAGCGAGGGGCCCGAGCAGTTCAGCCGGCTCCGCCGCGGCGGTGAGCTGCACACCCTGCCGGTGCGGCGGGGCCGTCCCTACTCGGCGGCGAAACGCCGGGTGCGGGACACCGTCGTCGACTTCCTGGAGGAACGCTATCCGGGGCTGCGGAACTCCATCGCGGTACGTGACACCTCCACCCCGCTCACCCAGATCCGCTACACGGGCAGCTACAACGGGACCGTCCTCGGCTGGCAGCCCTTCGTCGAGAGCGGCGAGACGATGGAGGAACTCGTCAAGAAGCACGGTCCCGCCCTGCCCGGCCTGGAGAACTTCTACCTCTCCGGCGTCTGGGCCACCACCGGCGGTCTGATCAGGGCCGCCGCCGCCGGACGGCAGGTCGTGCAGTTCATCTGCCGGGACGACGGCGTCGACTTCACCGCGTCGGTCGACGACACCGCGCCGCCGCCCACCCATGTCGTCGTGCCCGTAGGTCCGTAACCCGCAGGCCAGTAACCCGCAGGCCCGTGACCCGTTGACCCGTAACACGTAGGCCCGTACCCCCGTAAGCAGTTCCTTCCAGGACCGCGCAAGGAAAGGCGGACACCCCCATGTCTCCCCAGTCGCAACAGCAGTCCACACAGCGCCCCGAACCGCTCTCCTACCCCTTCTGGAACCTCGGCGGTCTGGATCCGCACCCCGGATACCAGCGGTTGTGGGACCAGCCCCTCGCCCGGGTGCGCCTGGCCTACGGCGAGGACTCCTGGCTGGCCACCCGGCACGAGGACGTCCGCGCCGTCCTCTCCGATCCCCGCTTCAGCATCGGCGAGGCGGTCCACCGCGACCATCCCCGTATCGAGCGGATGCCCAGGATCAGCGGCGGCCTCCTCACCAGCGCGGACCAGGACCACGGCCGGATGCGCTCCCTGCTGAGCAAGGAGTTCACCGCACGCCGGGTCGAGCGCCTGCGGGAGAGGATCAGGCGGACCGCTGACGGGCTGCTCGACCGTATGGAGGAGGCCGGCGCCCCCGCGGAGATGATCGAGGACTATGCCTTCCCGCTGCCCATGACGATCATCTGCGAACTGGTGGGGATCCCCTACGCCGACCACGTCCACGTACGGCACTGGGCGGACGTCGTCTGCTCGGGCAGCACCCCGCCCGAGACGATCCTGGAGGAGGCCGGCCTCTTCAACGCCCGGATGAACGGCTGGGTGGAGGCGCGCCGCCGGGAGCCGGCCGACGATCTGCTCACCATCCTGGTCCGGGGGCTCGACGAGGAGGGGATCATCGACGAGGGCGAGCTGATCGACATCCTCGGCGAACTCCTCATCGGCGGCTTTGTCACCACCACCAACCAGATCGGCAACTTCTTCTCGCTCATGCTGCTCCACCAGGAGAACGGCGACGACATGCTGGGCCGGCTGCGGGCCGACCCCGGCCTCATCCCGAAGGCCGTCGAGGAGCTGCTGCGCTTCGTGCCGCTGCTCAACGGGGTGGTCCTGCCGCGGTACGCGATGGAGGACATCGAGCTGGGCGGTGTGCTGATCCGGGCGGGAGAGCCCGTCATCGTCTCGCCGACCGCGGCCAACCGGGATCCCGAAGTCTTCCCGGAGCCGGACCGGGTGGTGCTCGACCGTCCGGGCAACACCCATGTCAGTTTCGGGCACGGAGCCCACTACTGCCTGGGCGCGCACCTCGCCCGGCTGGAGCTCCAGGTGACGCTGGAGCAGGTGATCAACCGCTGGCCGGGGCTGCGCCTCGCCGTCGGGGTGGACGAGCTGCGCTGGCGGTCGAAGGAGTTCTTCAGCGGCCTGTACGAGCTGCCCATCACCTGGTGACCCGCGGGCGGGCCTGCCGGGTCGAGGACACCCGTCCTCGACCCGGCAGGCCCTCGTCCTCGGGGCGCGGTCCGCTACCGCTTCCCGACGGGGCCGCCCTCGACGGTCTGTGCCGCCTCGGTGACGGGTACGGCCAGCCGCGCGGCCCGGGTCCTGGGGCCGAAGACCGCGAGGGTGAGCGCGCCGACGAGCCAGGCACCCGCGATGAAGTAGAAGACGCTCTGGTAGCCGGTGCGGTTGTAGAGCGCGGCGATGACCAGCGGGCCGACCGCGTTCGACAGACGGCCCAGACCGTACGAGACGCCGGTGCCGAGGGAACGGCCGCGGGTGTCGAACAGCTCCGGTGAATAGGCGTAGGCGAGAGCGGTGTAGCCGCGCTCGAAGAGGTTCACCAGGAAGCCGAAGACCACGATGAGGATCGGGTTGAAGGTGAGCCCGTAGAGCAGGCCGCAGAGCGCGATGACCGTGCCGAAGACGACCAGGCACCACTTGCGCTCGAACCGGTCGGTGACCATGGCGGCGAGGAAGGAGCCGAGCGGGGCGCCGACCGTGGTGAGGGCGATGTAGAAGATCGACTTCTCTACGCTGAAGCCCTCCTTGGCCAGCAGGGTCGGGGCCCAGCTGGAGTAGCCGAAGAACCCGATGGTCTGGGTGACCCACAGCACGGCGAGCAGCAGGGTGGGCAGCAGGTACTTCTTCTGCAGCAGCAGGCGCAGCGGGGCCTTGGCGATGGGGGCGAGGTCGACGGGTACCGCGGGTTCGGGCAGCGGGCCCTTCTCGGCCTCGACCCGGGCCTCGATCTCCCTCAGTACCTCGTCGGCCCTGGCGTGATCGCCCTTGCTCTCGTACCAGCGGGGCGACTCCTTGAGATGCCGGGCGAGGAACACGAAGAGGATGCCGAAGGAGCCCCACAGATAGACCAGCCGCCAGGACCAGTCGTTGAGCGGGACGACCACGCTGGCGATCAGGTTGGTGACGGGCGTGCCGCAGATGCCGATGACGATGGCGTACGCCTGGTACCTGCCGCGGACGGCGGCCGGGTAGATCTCGCTGACGTAGATCACGGCGACGACGGTCATCGCGGACAGGCCGGCGGAGGTGAGGACGCGCAGCACCCCGAGGGAGACGATGTCCCACGCGAAGACCGAGGCGAACGAGAAGAGCCCGAAGAACGCGGTGGTCAGGGTGAGGGTGCGTTTGCGGCCCCAGCGGTCGGCCATCCAGGAGGCGACGACCGACCCGAAGAACATGCCGACGAACGACAGCGAGGTCACGTAGGCGATGTGGTTGACCGTGACGCCCCAGAGATTGATCAGCCGGGGCGCGGTGACGGCGAAGGTGTTGATGTCGGCGAACTCGAAGAAGTACGCGAAGGAGACGGTCAGCAGGGTGACCTTGTGGAACCGGGAGACCGGCAGTCGGTCCAGCCGGTTGGCGGCGTTGGAGTGGTGCGGCATGGCGGGGCCCTTGTCGCTGGTACGGAGTGGGGAGGGGGACACCGGTCAGGCACCTTCACCAGGCCAGTACAGCCGCGTCGGGTTGGCGACCAGCAGCTTGTGCCGTTGCTCCGGGGTGGTGGCGACCAGGGGAACGTGGTCGACGAGGAGGCCGTCGTCGGGCATGTGGTCGGTGAGGTTGGGGTGGGGCCAGTCGGTGCCCCACAGGACGCGGTCGGGGAACTCCTCGACGGCGCGGCGGCCGAAGGGCACGACGTCGGTGTACGCGTGCCGCTCGCCGTTCAGGGCTGCGGGGCCGGTGCGGCTGAGCCGCTCCGGGCAGGACACCTTGACCCATACGTCGTTGCGGTCGACGAAGCGCAGGAAGCGGCTGAACTCCGGGCCTTCCGCGGGGCGGGTGACGTCGGGGCGGCCCATGTGGTCGATCACCAGCGGGGTGGGCAGCGAGGCGAAGAAGCTCTCCAGTCCGGGCAGGTCGGCGCTCTCGAAGTAGAGGACGACGTGCCAGCCCAGGGGGGCGATCCGTGCGGCGACGGCGGCGAGGTCGTCCTTGGGCGCCGCGTCGACGAGCCGCTTGAGGAAGTTGAACCGCACGCCGCGTACGCCCGCCTCGTGCAGGCGCCGCAGTTCGGCGTCGGTGATGTCCGGGCGCACCGTGGCGATGCCGCGCGCCCGTCCGCCGGACGCGCGGACCGCGTCCACCATCGCGGTGTTGTCGGCGCCGTGGCAGGTGGCCTGGACGATGACGCGGCGGCTGACGCCCAGGTGGTCGTGGAGTGCGAGGAGCTGCTCGCGGCCGGCGTCGCAGGGGGTGTACTTGCGCTCCGGGGCGAAGGGGAACTCTGCCTGGGGGCCGAACACATGGCAGTGGGTGTCGACGGTGCCGGGGGGCAGTGTGAAGGCGGGCTCGGACGGCTGCGCGTACCAGTCCAGCCAGCCGGGGGACTTGGGGACGGGTGTGCTCATGGGCGGTTCTCCTGTGGGTGGGTGCCGGGCGCCGGCCGGATCAGTCGCGGTAGCGCAGTCCCGCGGCTTCGAGCGGTTCGCGCATTCCGTAGATGTCGAGGCCGAGTTCCCCGGCGGCGAACCGGCGGCGCTTGCCGTCCTCCTTCTCCTCGCGTCCGCGTGCCGCCTCGGCCACCTCCGCGGCCCGCGCGGCGGGGACGACCACGACGCCGTCGGCGTCCGCGACCACCACGTCACCGGGGTGGACCAGGGCGTTGGCGCAGACGACGGGCACGTTGACGGAGCCGAGGGTGGCCTTGACGGTGCCCTTGGCGTGGACGGCCCTGCTGAAGACGGGGAAGTCCATCTTCTCCAGGTCCGCCACGTCCCGGCAGCCGCCGTCGATGACGAGGCCGCCGCAGCCCCGGGCGCGCAGTGAGGTGGCGAGCAGTTCGCCGAAGAATCCGTCCTCGGACTCGGTGGTGCACGCGGCCACCAGGACGTCGCCGGGCCGTACCTGCTCGGCGGCGACGTGCATCATCCAGTTGTCCCCGGGCTGGAGCAGTACGGTGACGGCGGTGCCGCTGAGGCGGGCGCCGGCGTAGACGGGGCGGAGGTAGGGGCGCATGAGTCCGGTGCGTCCCAGGGCCTCGTGGAGGGTGCTGACGCCGAAGGGGGCGAGTGCCTCGACGTCCTGCCGGGACGCGCGGGTGATGCCGCGGTGGACGACTCCGAGTTCGTACATGGTGGCCGCTCCTTGTTCTGTGGTCAGCGTCCCTGCCGGGTGAGCAGGGCGTCGAGGCGTGGGTACACGGTGCGTGCGTTGCGCTCCTGGACGGCGGTGAGGCCGGCGTCGGACAGTCCGGCCGCCTCGACATAGCGGCGGGTGTCGTCGAAGTGATGGCCGGTGTCCGGGTCGACGCCGCGGACCGCGCCGATCATCTCCGAGGCGAAGAGCACACTGCGGGTGGGGACGACGTCCAGCAGGAGGTCGATGCCCGGCTGGTGGTAGACACAGGTGTCGAAGAAGACGTTGTTCATGACGTGCTCCTCCAGCGGCGGCTTCCCCAGGGCCATCGCCAGGCCCCGGAAGCGTCCCCAGTGGTACGGGACGGCGCCTCCGCCGTGCGGGACGATCAGGCGCAGGGTGGGGAAGTCGGCGAACAGGTCGCCCTGGAGGAGCTGCATGAACGCCGTGGTGTCGGCGTTGAGGTAGTGGGCGCCCGTGGTGTGGAACGCCGGGTTGCAGCTGGTGCTGACGTGCACCATGGCCGGGATGTCGTACTCGACGAGTTTCTCGTAGAGGGGGTACCAGGAGCGGTCGGTCAGCGGCGGTGCGGTCCAGTGGCCGCCCGAGGGGTCGGGGTTGATGTTGACCGCCACGGCGCCCAGTTGCTCGACGGCGCGGGTCAGTTCGGGCAGGCAGGTGGCCGGGGCGGCGCCGGGCGACTGCGGGAGCATCGCGGCGGGCACGAAGCGCTCCGGGTAGAGGCGGCTGACGCGGTGGCAGAGGTCGTTGCAGATCTCCGCCCACCGGGACGAGGTGGTGAGGTCGCCGATGTGGTGGGCCATGAAGGAGGCGCGCGGCGAGAACACCGTGACGTCGATGCCGCGCTCGTCCATCAGCCGCAGTTGGTTGCCCTCCAGGCTCTCGCGGAGTTCGTCGTCGCCGATGCGCGGCCCGGACGGGCCGGGCGCCGCGGAGGGGGTGCCGAGCGCGGCGATCTGGGCGTCGCGCCACTCGCCCAGGGCGGGCGGCGCGGTCGTGAAGTGGCCGTGGCAGTCGATGATCATGTGCGGTCCTTCTCGGTGTCCGTACGGTCTTTCTCGGTGGTCGTACGGTCCGTGCCGGTGGCCGTACCGTCCTTCTCGGTGTTCCAGGCGCGGCGGGGAACCAGGACGTCACCGGCCATGATCAGCCGCGCGGTGCGCACCAGGGCCGACCTGGTGACGTGTGGGGTGCCGTGGGACCGGTCGAGGCCGAGTTCGACGCCGAACGCGCCGGCGGGGTGCTCGACCGAGACGGTGAGGCCGGTGCCGTCGCCGGTGGGGAGGCGCGCCGTCCGGTGGGCGACGGTGCCGTCCAGGACGCAGGCGGTGGCTACGGTGACGGCCGCGAGGACGCCGATCGACGCGTGGCACACGTGCGGGATGAAGCTGCGGGTGCTGAGGGTGCCGCCGTGCGCGGGTGGGGCGATCAGTGTCATCTTCGGGTAGTTCCTGGCGCTCACGTCACCGAGGCCCATCAGTTCGCCGCAGACCAGGCGCAGCGCCTCGACGCGCCGTTTCAGCTCCGTGTCGGCGTCGAGCTCCGCGACCGTCTCGTATCCGGTACGGCCGAGGTCGGCGGCGGCGACGAGGACCAGCGGCATGCCGTTGTCGACGCAGGTGACGTCGAGGGGGCCGACGCCGTCGGCCGTGACGCGGTCGCGGGCGTTGCCCGTGGGCAGCAGGACCCCGCAGACGGACCCGGCGGTGTCGAGGAAGTTGATCGTGACGGGGGACGCGGTGCCGGGCACGCCGTCGATACGGGTGTCGCCCGCGTATTCCACGGCGCGGCCCGCGGGGCCCTCGGGGGTGCGGACGGTGATCTCCGCGACCATCGAGGTGTTGAGGGTGAGCACCCGTGCCGTGGTCAGGTCCTCCTGGGGGACGAGCAGCCCGGACTCGACGGCGAACGGCACCACCGCGGCCAGCATGTTGCCGCAGTTGGGCGTGGTGTCGACGGTGTCGCCGCCGGGCTGCACCTGGGCGAAGAGGAACTCCAGATCCACGTCAGGCCGCTCGCTCCGCCCCACGATCCCGGCCTTGCTGGTCAGCGGGCCGGCTCCGCCCAGGCCGTCGATCTGGCGGGGGTCGGGCGAGCCCAGCGCGGCGAGGAGGACGGCGTCGCGTGCGGTGGGGCTCTCGGGCAGGTCGGTGGCGCGGAAGAAGGGACCGCGGGAGGTGCCGCCCCGCAGGAACCAGCAGGGGACCGCGGTCTGACCGCCATGTGGTCGGGGGTGCGCACCGTCCGTGGGTGCCACCGTCACGGGCTGCTCCATCGCTTCCCCTCGGCTCTGCGTACTCGGATGTGTCCCGGAGGGCACGGCACGACAACCTAGCTGTCGACCAAATTGTTGACAATATGATCGACGAAAAAATTTGCGGCATGATCGGCAGAGCGGGCGGGGTGGCTAGACTGCCTCCGACGGACACCGGGAGAGTCGTCGGACGTCAAGGGGAGCGGTGCAGGTGACGGAGAAGCGGGCCACGGGACAGGCGGGGCGCGGTACGGTCAGCGCCGGGATCCGCCAGGCGCTCGCGTCGGGGGACATGGTGCCGGGCCAGCGGCTCGTCGAGCAGGAGCTGTCCGACACCTTCCACGCCACGCGCAGTTCCGTGCGCGAGGCGCTGCAGGACCTCGCCGCGGAAGGGCTCGTGGAGCTGATCCCCCGCCGGGGCGCCCGGGTCCGGGTGGTCTCGGTGGACGAGGCCATCCAGATCACCGAGTGCCGTGCCTCCCTGGAAGGACTGTGCGCGCGCCGGGCGGCGGAGCTCGCCACCGAGGAGGAACGGGAGGCGCTGCGGGAGATCGGGGTCCTGATGCGCGAGGCGGTCGACGGCAGCGCCCTCGACACCTACTCCCTGCTGAACCGCCGGCTCCACGAGGCCATCGCGCGCATCAGCGGCCAGAAGGTGGCGGAGGGACTGCTGGACCGGCTGAACGCGCAGATGGTGCGCCACCAGTTCCGGCTCTCGCTGCGGCCCGGCCGCCCCGTACGGTCGCTCCCCCAGCACCTGGACATCATCGACGCGATCCGCGCGGGCGACGCCCCCGCCGCCGAGGCGGCGGCCCGCGCCCATCTGGAGAGCGTCATCACCGAGCTGCGCGCCACACCGGACCGCGCGGACCCCGCCGCCGGGCCGGCCGGCGGCCCGGCCCTCACGGGCCCGGCGGCGCCGTAGGGCGGGCGGCACCGGCCCCCTCCCCGGAGGATCAGCGGCCCGAGCGGCCCCGAATCTCGCACCCCGTGGCGCAGGATCGCACCGTTCACGCGCAGACCGCCGGCGGCCGGCCCCGGTCATGAAGGTTCGCCTTCTCGGGACGGGGGCCGGTGCTCCAGGAGGGTGCCCGGGGCGTCGAGGGCGCGGCCGGGGTCGGAGCGGCGGGGGTCCGACACGGGACAATGGCCGCATGACGCAAGGAAACGACGCGGCGACCGCCCATGCGTGGGCGGCGCTCGGCGGCCCGGACGGACTCGCGCGGTCGGTGACGTACGAAGGCGCGGGCGAGGTGCTGACCGCCCGCCTCCCCGTGCGGGAACTGGCTCGGGCGACCGTGGGCGCCTGCTCGCTGGCCGCCGCGGAACTGCTCGCGCTCCGCCGCGGGGTGTCCGTACCGGCGGTACGGGTACGGGAGGGGGCGGTCGCCACGGCGTTCGTCAGCGAGCGGTATCTGCGGATCGACGGGCGGACGCCCACGGCGTTCGCGCCCCTGTCCGGGTTCTGGCGCGCGGCCGACGGATGGGTCCGTACGCACGCCAACTACCCGCACCACCGCGCCCGGTTGCTGGGCGCCCTGGACATCCGGGACGCGGGTGACACCCCTGCGACGACCCGGCGGCTCGCGGACGCGCTGGCGACACGCCCGGCCCGGGAGATCCAGGAGGCCGTCTACGCGGCGGGCGGCCTCGCCGTGGCCGTGGCGCCCACGCCGTCGGCCCCCACCGTTCCCCTCTCCCCCGGCGGCGACGCGCTGCCTCTCGCCGAGACCCGCGCGGCCGGGGAGGGTCCGCCCCTGGTGCTGCCCTCCGCCGCTCTCCCGGCCGAGGGCGTACGGGTGCTGGACCTGACCCGGGTCATCTCGGGCCCGGTCGCGACCCGGACCCTGGCGCTGCTGGGCGCCGATGTCCTGCGGGTGGACTCGCCCCGGCTCCCGGAACAGGCGGACGCCCACACCGACACGGGTTCCGGCAAGCGCTCGACCCTGCTGGACCTCGCCGCCTCCCGCGACCGGCAGGTCTTCGAGGAGCTGCTCGACACGGCGGACGTCGTGGTGACCGGGTACCGCCCCGGCGCGCTGGACCGGCACGGGCTGGCCCCGGACGCGCTGCTGGCCCGGCGCCCCGGTCTGATCGTCGCGCAGCTCTGCGCCTGGGGCTGGTCCGGGCCGTGGGCAGCGCGGCGCGGCTTCGACAGTCTCGTCCAGGCGGCGAGCGGTATCGCCGCGAGCGAGGCGGCGGCCGACGGCACTCCGGGCGCCCTGCCGGCGCAGGCGCTCGACCACGGTACGGGGTATCTGATCGCGGCCGGGATCCTGCGTGCCCTGACGGAGCGTCAGACGGCGGGCGGGGGAAGGCAGCTGCGGTTCTCGCTCGCGGGGACCGCGTCCTGGCTGCTGCACGGGGTCCGGCACGCGCCGGTGGAGGGCGGCCCGTACGATCCGGCGCCCTGGCTCACCGAGACACCGTCCGCCTACGGGCCGCTGCGCCACGCGCTCTCCCCGGTGCACTACGCGGGCGCGCCGGTCACCTGGCCGGCCCCGCCGACACGCTGGGGCACGGATCTGCCGCGCTGGCGCTGACGCGCCGCGACACCTCCGTACGGAACCGGCCCCACCTGCCCGCTCGACCCCCTACCCGGTCCCGGTCCCGGTGGCCGCGGTGGCGGGATCGTCCGCCCGCGCCAGGTCGGTCAACCGGGCCCGGACGAGCGCGGGCACGAGGAGACCGGCGCGCAGCCCCTGCCGGGCGAACCGGGCCGCGTCGGCCCGCACCCCCGGGTCACCGCACCCCACCAGCTCCGCCGGCAGGAGCGCGGACTCGGGCGGCCCGGTCACCGACAGGGGGAGCAGCGCGGCGAGTTCAGCCCTCCCGGGCACGTCGGAGGACCCGCTCCCGGCCGCTCCGTCCGGGGCCGGTCGCGGGGCGAGTCGCGGGGCGGGGCAGGCGGCGAGAGACTCGGCGAGGAGTACGAGTCCGCGGTGGCGCACGCGGGGATCGGGGTCCCGGAGCAGTGGTCCGATGCCGGCCGACGGAACGTCACGGATGTCCTGGAACGGTGTGTCCGTCGGCGTCTTCACGTTCGGACACCAAGGGGGATATTCACGTCCCCACCAGTGGAATTCGTCCGGCCACGCCATCTTGACACCCGTCGCTCCGAATGGTGGTTTAGACCAATCGGTCACCGGCCGGTGACCGAGTCCAGCTCCCCTTGGAGTTGCCGTGCCCCGTTGGTCCCGAAGGCACCACCCCGGACGTTCCCTTCTCGGCCTCCCCCTACTCGGCGCCCTGGCACTGACGTTCACCGCCCTCACCCCGCTCACCGGCCTCACTCCACCCGCCTCCCTCACCGCGGCGCCCGCGGGCACGTCCGCCGCGCCGGACCGGCTCCCGGTCGTCACCCCCACCCCGCAGCGCATGACGGCCGCGGGACGCGCCCTGTCCGTACCGGACCGGGTCCGGCTGGTGGTCGGCGAGGGTGCCGACGCCGCCGGTCTCGATGTGATCAGGAAGGCCCTGACCTCGGCCGGGGCCCGCACGATCGACGAGGTGGCGCTCGGCGAAGTGGCCCTCGGCGCTGCCGAATCCGGCGGGCCCCCGGCCCGCGCCGGCGGCGGACGGGGGCCCGGCCTCACCGTCGTGGTCGGTTCGATCGGGGACGGGCCGGTGGCCCGCGCGCTGCGCGCGGCGGGCGGGAGCGTCCCCGACACGCTCGCCGCCGAGGGGTACTCGCTCGCCACCGCCGCGGGCGACCGCCGTACCGGCTCCACCGCCGTCCTCGCGGGCAACGACGCGGACGGTGTCTACTACGCGGCGCAGACCTTCCGGCAGTTGGTGACCCCCGCGAGCAGAACCATCTCGGCCGTGTCGATCACCGACCATCCCCTGATGGCCCTGCGCGGCAGCATCGAGGGGTTCTACGGCGCTCCCTGGTCGCACGCCGACCGGCTCGACCAACTCGCCTTCTACGGCGCGGTCAAGGCCAACACGTACATCTACGCGCCCAAGGACGATGAGTACTTGCGCGAGAGCTGGCGCGACGCCTATCCGGCCGACCGGCTGGCCGCCCTGCGCGAGCTGATCGAGCGCGCCACCACCCACCATGTCGACTTCACCTATGCCATCTCGCCCGGCCTCTCGATCTGTTACAGCGATCCCAACGACGTGCGGGCCCTGGAGAGCAAGCTCGCATCCCTCTACGCGCAGGGCGGGCGCAGCTTCTACGTGGCGCTGGACGACATCAGTTACACGAGCTGGAACTGCGACGCGGACCGGGCGAAGTACGGTGCTCCGGGCCGGGCGGCCGCAGGGCAGGCGCAGGCCGATCTGCTCAACGCGGTACAGCGCGACTTCATCGGAACACATGCCGGCGCCCAGCCGCTCCAGATGGTGCCCACCGAGTACTCCGACATGGCCGACTCGCCCTACAAGAAGGTGCTGCGCGAGCAGCTCGACCCCCAGGTCGTCGTGCAGTGGACGGGCAACGACGTCGTCCCGCCGTCGATCAGTGTGGCCGACGCCCGTGCGGCGTCGGCGGTCTGGGGACGCAAGGTGTTCCTCTGGGACAACTATCCGGTCAACGACTACGGGCAGACCACGGGCCGGCTGCTGATGGCCCCGTACGACCGCCGTGAGGCGGGGCTGCACGAGGAGTTGAGCGGCATCGTCCTCAACCCGATGAACCAGGCGGCCGCGAGCAAGGTCGCGCTCTTCGGCGGGGCGTCCTTCGCGTGGAACGACGAGGATTACGACGCCGGGCGGACCTGGCGCGCGGCGGCCGGTCATCTGTCGGGCGGCGACCCCGCGACCACGCGGGCGCTGCTGGCCTTCTTCGACACGCAGCATCTCGCGCCGACGTTCGGCCCGGAGAACTGGCAGCCGCAGGCACCGGCGCTGCGCGCGGCGCTGGACGGGTTCCGTGCCGTATGGGCCACGGGCTCCGCCCAGGAGCGGCGGGCCGCGCTGGGCGAACTCGCCGCCCGGGCACGTGAGCTCGCCGACGCGCCGGAGCGGATCCGGGAGGGGGTGGCGGACCAGGGCTTCCTCAGGGAGACGGCGCCATGGCTGACGGCGCTCGATCTGTGGGGCGACTCGCTCGACGCCACCGTGGAGGGGCTGCGGGAGCAGCTCGGCGGCGGCAGCGGGGAGGCCCGCTTCGCCGAGGCGGCCGAACTGGCCCGCCGGGCCGCCGCGATCAGGACGATCCCGGGCACGACGCGGCCGCAGGGCACGATCAAGGTCGCGGACGGGGTCCTGGACACCTTCATCCGGGAGGCGCCGGGCCTGCGCGGCTGAGCACGGCGGGCGCGGCCGAGCAGCACAGCGGTCGCGGCCGAGTACGACGGGGGCGGTTGATCCGGCGGGGCGGTGACCCGGCCGGGTCACCGCCCCGTTTCATCACGATCAGGTTTCGGGATGCCCTCGGAGTCTTGCCTTCCGCGCATGTAATCGATTCCAATCCTCGTGTAATCGATTCCACGAGGAGGTGGACCGACGATGGCGGCCATCAAGGACGTCGCGGCCGAGGCGGGTGTCTCCGCCGCCACGGTGTCCCGCGTACTCAACGACCATCCGTCGGTCAGCCCGGAGTCCCGCGCCCGGGTGCTCGCCGCCGTCGCCGCGCTGGGGTACCGGCCCAACGCGGTGGCCCGCTCCCTGCGGACCGACGAGACCCGCACCCTCGGCCTGGTCATCAGCGATGTGCTCAACCCGTACTTCACCTCCCTGGCGCGCGCCGTGGAGGAGGAGGCGCGGGCCCTCGGCTACAGCGTGATCATCGGGAACGCCGACGAGCGGCCCGAGCTCCAGGACCACCACGTCCGTACGCTGCTGGACCGCCGGATCGACGGGCTGCTCCTGTCCCCCGCCGACCGGGGGGCGAAGCTGATCCTCGACGCGGTGCGCGCCGCGACGCCCGTCGTCTTCGTGGACCGGTGGATCCCGGGGGTGGACGTGCCGGTCGTCCGGGCGGACGGCCGCGCCGCCGTGCGGGAACTGGTCGCCCATCTGCTCGCCCTCGGCCACCGCAGGCCGGCGATCATCGCGGGGCCCGCGGCCACCACCACCGGCAGCGAACGCGTGGACGCGTTCCGCGCGGCGCTCGGTGAGCACGGGGTGGCGCTGCCGGAGGCGTACATCGGCCAGGGGGACTTCCAGGCGGAGAGCGGGCGCCGGGCCGCCGAGCGCTTCCTCGATCTGCCGCGGCCGCCGGACGCCGTGTTCGCCGCGGACAACCTGATGGCGCTCGGCGCGCTCGACGCGTTCCGCGCCCGGGGTCTGCGGGTCCCCGAGGACATCGCGCTCGCCGCGTTCGACGACATCCCCTGGTTCGTGCACACGGACCCGCCGATCACGGCCGTCGCACAGCCGACGGACGAGCTGGGGCGGGCCGCCGTACGGGCACTGGTGGAGCGCATCGCGGGCCGCGAGCCGCCGTCCGTGACCCTGCCGGCCCGGTTGGTCGTCCGCAGCTCGTGCGGCGCGGGCCGCCCACCGGGCCGCGTCGGTGCCCCGCGGGGCCACGCGGACCCTCCACCGGGCCGCACGGAGCCGGGGTCACGGCAACCGGAGTCACCGGAACCGGGGTCACCGGCTCCCGTCCCGTCGTCGGAACGAAACCCATCAGCACGATCGCGAAGGAGCGACCCGTGAGTCACCCTGACGAGTTGCTGCGTGTCGAAGGGATACGCAAGACCTTCCCCGGCGTGGTCGCGCTCGACAGCGTCGACTTCGACCTGCGCCGCGGCGAGGTGCATGTCCTCCTCGGTGAGAACGGCGCCGGCAAGAGCACCCTCATCAAGATGCTCTCGGGTGCCTGCCGGCCCGACGCCGGACGGGTGCTCGTCGGCGGCGAGGACGTACGGATCCACGGCGCGCAGGACGCGGAGCGGCTCGGCATCGCCACCATCTACCAGGAGTTCAACCTCGTCCCCGACCTGACGGTGGCCGAGAACATCTTCCTGGGGCGCCAGCCGCGCCGCTTCGGCCTCGTCGACCGCAAGAAGATGGAGGCCGACGCGGCCGCTCTCCTGGAGCGGGTCGGCGTCACCACGCCGCCCCACACCAAGGTGCGCGAACTGGGCATCGCCCGGCTCCAGATGGTCGAGATCGCGAAGGCTCTCAGCCTGGACGCGCGCGTGCTGGTGATGGACGAGCCGACCGCCGTGCTCACCTCCGAGGAGGTCGAGAAGCTCTTCCGGATCGTGCGCGCCCTGCGCGAGGACGGGGTGGGCATCGTCTTCATCACCCACCACCTGGAGGAGATCGCGGCGCTCGGCGACCGGGTCACCGTGCTGCGCGACGGCCGCAGTGTCGGCCAGGTGCCCGCGTCGACGCCGGAGGACGAACTCGTACGGCTCATGGTGGGCCGCAGCATCGAGCAGCAGTACCCGCGCCGCCGCGCCGAGGCCGGCACCGCCCTGCTCAGTGTGAGCGGGCTGACCCGGCGGGGCGTCTTCCACGACGTGGGGTTCGAGGTGCGCGCCGGCGAGGTCGTCGGCATCGCGGGGCTGGTGGGCGCGGGCCGCACCGAGGTGGTGCGCGCCGTCTTCGGCGCCGATCACTACGACACCGGCACGGTGCACGTGGCGGGAACTCCCCTGCCGCGGTACGACGTCGGCGCGGCGATGGCCGCCGGGATCGGCCTCGTGCCGGAGGACCGCAAGGGCCAGGGGCTGCTGCTCGACGCCTCCGTCGCGGAGAACCTCGGCCTGGTCACCCTGCGCTCGGCGACGCGCGGCGGGCTGGTGGACCGCAAGGCCCAGCACACCGCCGCCGCCCGGATGGCCGGACAGCTCGGCGTGCGGATGGCGGGACTCGAACAGCGGGTGGGCACCCTCTCCGGCGGCAACCAGCAGAAGGTCGTCATCGGCAAGTGGCTGCTGGCCGATGTCCGGGTGCTGATCCTGGACGAGCCGACGCGCGGTATCGACGTCGGCGCGAAGGTCGAGATCTACCAGCTCATCAACGAACTCACCGCCGCGGGCCACGCCGTGCTGATGATCTCCAGCGATCTGCCCGAGGTGCTCGGCATGAGCGACCGGGTGCTGGTCATGGCCCAGGGCCGGATCGCCGGTGAACTCGACGCCGCCGAGGCCACCCAGGACGCGGTGATGGCGCTCGCCGTGAGCACCGGCCCGTCCGCCGCCCCCGTAGCGAACACCACGACAAACACCACGACGAACACCGTGACGAACGAGAACACCGACGAAGAAGGAGTGGAGGGCTCCCGTGGCCACTGACACGCTCAAGAGCGAGAAGAGCAACACGACAGGCGGCGGTGGCGCCCCGGGGCTCCGCCGTCTCCTCCTCGACAACGGCGCCCTGAGCGCCCTGGTCGTCCTGGTGGTGGCGATGTCGCTGCTGTCCGGCGACTTCCTCACCACGCAGAACCTGCTGAACGTCGGTGTGCAGGCCGCCGTGACCGCGATCCTCGCGTTCGGTGTCACCTTCGTCATCGTCACCGCGGGCATCGACCTGTCGGTCGGCTCGGTGGCGGCGCTCTCCGCGACCGTACTGGCGTGGTCGGCCACCTCCGAGGGGGTGCCGGTGTGGCTGGCGGTCGTCCTCGCCGTCGCCACCGGCATCGCGTGCGGGTTCGTCAGCGGCGCGCTCGTCTCGTACGGCAAACTCCCGCCGTTCATCGCCACACTGGCCATGCTCTCGGTGGGCCGCGGCCTCTCCCTGGTGATCTCGCAGGGCAGCCCGATCGCCTTCCCCTCCTCGGTCTCGCGGCTGGGCGACACACTCGGCGGATGGCTGCCGGTGCCGGTCCTGGTGATGATCGTGATGGGGCTGATCACCGCGGTGGTCCTGGGCCGTACCTACCTCGGCCGTTCGATGTACGCGATCGGCGGCAACGAGGAGGCGGCGCGCCTCTCCGGGCTGCGGGTCAAGCGCCAGAAGGTCGCCGTCTACGCGCTGTCCGGACTGTTCGCCGCCGTCGCGGGCATCGTCCTCGCCTCCCGGCTCTCCTCGGCCCAGCCGCAGGCCGCGCAGGGGTACGAACTCGACGCGATCGCCGCGGTCGTCATCGGCGGCGCGAGCCTGTCGGGCGGGGTCGGCAAGGCGTCCGGCACCCTGATCGGCGCGCTGATCCTCGCCGTGCTGCGCAACGGCCTCAACCTGCTGTCGGTGTCGGCGTTCTGGCAGCAGGTCGTCATCGGTGTGGTCATCGCACTCGCGGTGCTCCTCGACACGGTGCGCCGGCGCGCCGGATCGACCCCCGTCGCGGGCGGCGCCGCCGGTACGGGCGGGCCCGGGGGCGGAAAGGCGCAAGCGGTGAAGTACACGGTCGCCGCGGTGCTGGTGGCCGCCGTCATCGGCGGTGTCTCCTTCTGGAACAACGGCTCGTCCGGCGGCGCGACCAAGCTGGGGATGTCCGTCTCCACGCTCAACAACCCCTTCTTCGTCCAGCTGAAGGCCGGTGCCCAGGCCGAGGCGGCGGCGAAGGGCGTGCGGCTCACCGTCACCGACGCCCAGAACGACGCCTCCCAACAGGCCAACCAGATACAGAACTTCACCAGCGAGGGCATGTCGTCGGTGATCGTCAACCCGGTCGACTCGGACGCGGCGGGCCCCTCGGTACGCGCCGCCA
Source organism: Streptomyces sp. NPDC056987 (assembly GCF_042673865.1). Lineage (NCBI taxonomy): Bacteria > Bacillati > Actinomycetota > Actinomycetes > Kitasatosporales > Streptomycetaceae > Streptomyces > Streptomyces sp. NPDC056987. The sequence continues at coordinate 119,271 of NZ_JBHURV010000023.1, read as the reverse complement.
ACAAGGCGGAGATCCCGGTGATCGCCGCCGACCGCGGGGTCAACCAGGCGGCGGTCGCGACGCTCGTCGCCTCCGACAACGTCGCGGGCGGCGAACAGGCGGCACGCACCCTGGCCGAGAAGCTCGGCGGCACGGGCCGGATCGTGATCCTCCAGGGGACGGCCGGCACCTCCGCGAGCCGGGAGCGCGGCGCGGGCTTCGCCCAGGGCCTCAAGGCGTTCCCCGGTATCAAGGTCGTCGCGAAGCAGCCGGCGGACTTCGACCGCACCAAGGGCCTCGACGTGATGACGAACATGCTCCAGGCCAACGGTGACGTGAACGGTGTCTTCGCCGAGAACGACGAGATGGCGCTCGGCGCGATCAAGGCACTCGGCGCCCGGGCCGGCGCGTCGGTCCCGGTGGTCGGCTTCGACGGCACGCCCGACGGGCTGAAGGCGGTCGAGGCGGGCACCTTGTACGCGTCGGTGGCCCAGCAGCCCAGGGAACTGGGCAAGCTCGCCGTACGCAACGCGATCGAGGCCGCCGCGGGCGAGAAGATCGACGCTACGGTGAAGGTGCCGGTGAAGGTGGTCACGGCGGAGAACGTGGCCGACTTCTCCTGACGGCCGCCGCACACCGCACGCGCCGTACCCACCCGGCGCCGTACCCACCGCGTGCCCGTACCCACCGATGCCCCGAGGAAACGGAGAGAGACAGCGATGTACGACTACGACCTGCTGGTCGTGGGGTCGGCCAACGCCGACCTGGTGATCGGCGTCGAGCGGCGCCCCGGCCCCGGTGAGACCGTCCTCGGCTCGGACCTGTCGGTCCACCCGGGCGGCAAGGGCGCCAACCAGGCCGCCGCCGCGGCCCGCCTCGGCGCCCGTACGGCGCTGCTCGCGCGGGTCGGTGACGACGCGCACGGCCGGCTGCTGCTCGACTCGCAGCGCACGGCCGGTGTCGACACGGCGGGGGTACGGTCCGGCGGGGCGCCCACCGGGGTGGCGCTGATCACCGTGGACCCGTCCGGGGACAACAGCATCGTGGTGTCCCCGGGTGCCAACGCCCGGCTCACCCCCGAGGACGTACGGGACGCGGCGAAGCTGCTGGCGGGGTCGCGGGTGGTCTCCGCCCAGTTGGAGATCCCGTTGGAGACGGTCGCCGAGGTGGTACGGGTGCTGGCGCCCGGCACCCGCTTCGTCCTCAACCCGTCGCCCCCGGTGGAACTGCCCGCCGAGATCCTCGCGGCGTGCGATCCGCTGATCGTCAACGAGCACGAGGCACGGGTCCTGCTGTCGGCGGGTCGGTCCCCGGAGAACTCTCAGGAGGACTCTCAGGAGGACTCCCCCGGTGACGAACCGGCCGACTGGGCCCGGGCGTTGCTCGCGCTGGGGCCGCGCTCGGTGGTCATCACCCTGGGCTCGCGCGGGGCGCTGGTGGCGGACGCCCGCACCACGGCGCTCGTGCCGTCCGTACCGGTGCGGGCCGTGGACACGACGGGCGCCGGTGACGCGTTCACCGCCGCGCTGGCCTGGCGGCTCGGCACCGGCGAGGAGCTGGCCACGGCGGCCGCCTACGCGGCGCGGGTCGGCGCCGTGGCGGTCACCAGGGCGGGCGCCCAGGCATCGTTCCCGACGGCATCGGAAGTGGCGGCGCTGTCGAGCGGTGACCCGTCGGAGCGGGGAGCGTCCCGGTGAAGAAATCGGGCATACTGAACCGTCATCTCGCGGGCGCGCTGGCCGAGTTGGGCCACGGGGACGGTGTGCTGGTCTGCGACGCGGGTATGCCGGTCCCGGCCGGCCCGCGCCTGGTGGACCTGGCCTTCGTGGCCGGTGTGCCGTCCTTCGCCCAGGTGCTGGAGGGGCTGCTGGCGGAGCTGGTCGTGGAGGGCGCGACCGCCGCCCACGAGGTGCGGGAGGCCAACCCGGAAGCGGCGCGGCTGCTGGCACCGCTCCCGGACCTCGGCTTCGTCCCGCACGAGGAGCTGAAGAGGCTCTCGGCGGGCGCGCGGCTGATCGTACGCACCGGTGAGGCGCGGCCGTACGCCAATGTGCTGCTGCGGTGCGGTGTGTTCTTCTGACCCTGGTACGGCGGCGGCTCACCCCAGGCCGGTCACGACCCCGCGCAGCAGCAGTCCGCAGCCGAGGGCGAGGACGACGGTGGCCGAGGCGAACGGGGCCATCCGGTGGGTCAGCGCGAGGAACCGGCCCCGGGGCCGGGCGGCCAGCCTGCGGGTGGTGGTCTCCCGGAGCCGTACCACCGCGAAGCCGGCCGCGGCGAGGGTGACGGCGAGCCCGGCACCGTACGCGATCACCAGCAGGAACCCGAACCACGCCTGGCCGAGGGCGGCCGCGCCGACCAGCACCACGACGGCGGACGGGCTCGGGACCAGTCCGCCGGCGAAGCCGAGGAGGATGATCCCGCGCAGGCCGGGGGCGGGCGGAAGGTGGCTGTGCGCGTGGCCGTGGGCGTGCGCGTGCGCGTGGTCGCCGTCCTTGACGTGGTCGTGATCGTGGCCGGGGCTGTGACTGTGCCGGTGGCCGCGCGTGTGCTCGGGGTCCTCGCGCTCCACCGTGAGCGTGGCCACCGAGGTTTCGGCCAACTCGTGCTCGTGGGCGGGTTCGTGCCGATGCGCGGAGGCGAGTACCGGGAGCCGGTCCTTGTCCGCCGTCTCATGGGTGTGTCCGTGCGGATGACCATGACTGTGCCCGTGCCCAGGGCTGTGGCTGTGTCCGTGGGCGTGACCGTGGCTGTGGCCGTGCGGACGGCCACGGTTCCGCCACGCCCGGCGCAGCAGCAGCGCGCCCGCGATCGCGACCAGCGCGCCGCTCGCGATGGAGAGCGCGAACACCACGGTGGGCGCCGCGGCCGAGCCCGCCACGATCAGCGCGCCCAGGGCGAAGACACCGAGGGTGTGTGTCATGGTCACCGAGAGCCCGAGGGCCAGCACATCGCGCAGGGAGCTGCGACCGCCCGCCGTCGCCGCGGCCGCCATCATGGTCTTGCCGTGCCCCGGGGCCAGCGCGTGCATGGCGCCCAGCAGCAGGGACACACCGAGCGCGAACGCCGCGAAGCCGAGGGTGAGTTCGTGCCGGGCCACCAGTCCGGTCAGTGCCTGTGCCCAGCGGTCAGCCCCGCGCGGCAGCACCCCGGCCACCGGGGAACCGCCCTTCTCGTCCTCGCCCCCGGCCAGCGCGGGGCCGCCGGCGTGCACGGTGAAGGCGGCCGACGCCTGGTCGGGCGGTGAGGAGAGCAGATCGCCGGGGTACGAGGTCAGCCGCCGCGAGAGGGAGTCGCGCGGCAGGTCCCCCGACTCGCTGAGGGTCATCCGGTCGCCGCGCGCGGTGATCTCGCGCCAGCCCGCGCCGGTCGCTACCCCCGCCGGGTGGTAGGCGAGCCGCAGCGGCTCGTCGTCCGGCAGCGGCGCGCTCAGTTCGCACGTCACCCGCAGGGTCCGCAGCCCGGCCTGCCCCGGGCGCTCCTGCGCCTTCGCGCCGCCCGCCGTGAGGGCGACGGCCTTCCCGCCGCCCTCCCCCACCGTCAGCCGCGCGCCGGCCGCGGCGGTGTCGCACCGCGCGGTGGCCCACGCGGCCAGTTCGGCGGCGTCCAGCTCGTCGTTCCCGTCGGTGTCGATACGGCCCCGCTCCTGCGCGGCCGGGATCTCCGCCAGGTCCTCCACATGGTCCACGCGCAGCGTCTCCGGGGCGACGACCAGGCCGTCGTACTGGCTGACGGTGAAGTTCCCCAGCGGGTGTGCCTGCGCGGCCGAGGCGGGCAGCAGCGCGAGGGCGGTCCCGGTGACGAGGGTGGCGAGCGCGGTGGCGGTGGTACGCCGGGGAACGGACCGCACGGACCGCACCGCGCGACGCACCGTCGAGAAGCCCCCGGTCATGGAGCCTCCGGTCATGAAGCGCCCGGTCATGAGTCCTCCCGGGATCCGGATCCGGATCCGGATCCGGTCATCCCGGCCAGCGCGGACCTGGCCTCGCGCGCGCCCGTGGGCGAGAAGCCGGGGTTCAGGTCGAGCGCGGCCTCCAGGTGACGGCGCGCGGCCCGGTCGTCGCCGAGGGCCCGCTCGATCATGCCGCGGTGGTAGAGGAAGGAAGCGTTGCGGTAGCCGGGCGACGCGGCCGTCGCCTTCTTCGCGTACGTCAGCGCCTCGCGGTCCTTCCCGTTCGCGTGCAGCGCCCAGGCGAGCGCGTCCGCCGTGTGCACGCTCTCGCGGCGGGACCACTCGGCGCGCGCGGCCTTCAGTGCCTGCCCGGCGTCGCCGTGGTCGGCCTCGATGAGCGCGGACTCCAGGTCGGTGGCGACACCGTTGGCGCGGGCCAACCGGGTCCACGTACCGACGAGTTCGTACTGTTCCTCGGCCTGCTCCCGCTGCCCGGTCGCCTCGCGCAGCTCGCCGAGCGCGGCCAGCTGGCCCGGCAGGGGGAAGCGGCGTACGACCTCCTCCAGATCGCTCAGCGCCTCCTTGGTCCTGCCCTGCGCGGCATGGGTACGCCCACGCCCCTCCAGCGCGGGGACGTACCGCGGATCGGCCCGCAGCGCGGTCGCGTAGTGGCCGAGCGCTTCGTCGTACTGCCCCTGGCTCCAGGCGAGTTGGCCGAGCGCGGTGGCGACGTACGCCACATCGGCGGTGCCGGACGCCGACTTCAGCGCGCGCAGCAGCACCTCACGCGCGCCCTTCGGGTCGCCGCGCAGCTCCCGTACGTACGCGTACCGGGTGAAGACGGGGAGGCCGGGGCGGCGGTCGTCGGCGAGTTCGACGGCCTTCGACGCCTCGTCGTAACGGCCGAGTTCGACCAGCGCGTCGACCCTCGTGGCGAGGGCGCTCTCGCTGTACGGATTGACCCGCAGCGCCCGGTCGGCCTGGCTCAGCGCCGCCGGGAAGTCGTGCCGCGCGGCGGCCAGTGCCGAGCGCCCGGCGAGTGCGGTGTCGTTCTTGTCGGCGGGGCGCAGTGCGAGCGAGCGCTCGAACGCCTGCTCCGCCTGCGGATAGCGCGTCGGGTCGCCGCTCGTCCTGGCCTGCTCGATGTAGGCCGTGCCCAGGGTCGCCCATCCGGTGGCGTCCTTGGGCTGGTCCTTGAGGTGTTTCTGGAGGGACGCGATGCCCTGTGCGAGGTCCCCCGAGGCCAGCCGCTCGACGGGGACGCTCGCCGCGAGCGCGGGCGCGGCGCGTACGCCCCGGTCCTCGTCGCCGCCGGCGCCGAGCGCCACCGAGGTGGCGGTGAGCACCAGCGCGACGGCCGTGACGGTGAGGACACGGCGGCGGCGCCCCGTACCGGCGGCGCTCCCCCGACCCTCGCACTCATCCTCGCACTCATCCTCGCCCTCACGCTCACGCCCTCGCGCGAACTGCGGCTTCCGTACGAGCATCGGTCTCGCCTTCCTCGGTTCTCATGGTCGGGTGGTGCGGCGGGGGTGGCCCGGCGGCGCCCGTGGGGGAACGGATGACGCCGCCGGGCCGGTCAGACGGCCCCGGACTGCCGGTGGTCCGGGGTTCAGCCGACCCAGGACGGGCGCGAGCGGCGGGCCCGGAACCAGGTGGCGACGAGGCCGATCAGCAGGGCGACGACGGCGCCCACGCCGGCGGAGACCAGCATCACCGTGGTGTTGGACCATCCCGCGGTGAGCGAGTTCATGCCGCCCGTCAGCCCGGTGCCGGACGCCTTGGTCTCCACGTCGGCGGCGTCGACGTCGGAACCGGCCTTGGGCAGGGCCACGTACGGGAAGTTCTTCTCGAACTCCTTGTCGTTGGCGTCGACCTCGTCGCCCAGGTCGTTCTCGGCTCCGACGAGTTCGCCCTCGACGACCTGGAGCGCGATGTCGAGCACGTCGTCCGACAGCCGGCGTCCGTTCGGGAAGCCCGCGTTGTCACCGTCCAGCACGCCGAGCCGCTTCGGCTTCTCGACCGGCTTGATGGAGGTGTTGAGGCGCAGCATCTCCGACGGTGTGACCTTCGGGGGCTGGTTGAGGTCCTTCACACCGGTCAGGAAGACCGAGACGAGGTCGTCGCGCGGCTCCGCCGGGGCCTTGATGTCGTAGATCGCCTCGATGAGCTTCGGCAGCTCCGGCTCCGTGACGTTCTTCAGGAAGTCGCCGTCGTCCTCCGGCGAGGAGGCGTTGAACTTGTCCTTGTCCTTGACGGGGTTGACGACCTCGTTGACGAGCGGCATGCCGAGGCGCGACACCCGGGTGTACTCGCCGGAGGCGTTCTGGCGCTCCGTGGTCGAGTAGATGCCGATGATCGGCTGTTCCTTCGACTCCTGGAGGTACGAGTTCGGCACCTGGAGGGCGATGGAGTTGACGTTGTAGCCCTTGAGGGTGTCGTTGCCGACCTCGGACAGGTCACCGCCGTACAGCAGGTCGAAGACCCGCAGATCGGCGAAGAACGGGTCGTCGGCCTGACCGGCGAACGCCTTGATCCCGCCGGGGACCTTCGCCACCGCCTGGTCGCGGAGCTTCTTGTAGTCGGGCATCGACGCCTTGCCGACGTTCGACGGGGCGACCGGCAGGTTCTCGGCGACCTTGTGCTGGGAGACGACCTTCTTGTGCTCCAGCCGCAGCAGTTCGATGTCGTAGGTCTGCGTGAAGTTGAGCTCCGGGGAGTCCAGGCTCTCCACCACACCGGTGTTGTAGAGGAAGGTGTCCTCGTTCTTGCGGTGGTCCTTGAACGTGAACCGGTAGACGAGATCGTCCTGGGCGTCGCCGTTGTTGTCGATGCGGATGTCGTAGCGGGCGTCGGTGGCGAACGTGAAGAAGTTCGGTCCGCCCGCCGGCTCCTGGAACGGAAGGACGTTCGCGACGATGGTCGTGGTGTCGGGGTGGTCGGGGCTGACGAACGCGTAGAGGTCCGTGTTGTCGAACTGGGGCTGTCCCGAGATCAGGGGAGCCTCGCGGTGGCTGGAGGCCTGCGCGGCCTGTGGCGCCAGCGCGGCCACGCCGGTGGCGGCGAGCCCCCCGGCGGCCAACGCACCACAGGCGAGCAGCGCGACGCTCCCGCGTCCTCGCCACGTACGCCCGCTTCTGGTGATTGGGGTCATCGAGTCCGTCCTTCGTCCGCATCGGGGCCGTTCCGGCTTGCTGTACACGTCCTTACGTGCGCGACCCCGTTCTTGTTCGGTCTCGTTCGCGGCGAGTTGGGGCGCGGCAGGGCCGGTGGAGGCAAGAAGGCATGGCAGGGCTGGGACGTAGCCCGATCGGACCTCTTCAAAAAAATTTCCGGCCGGACCAATCCATCCGGAGCCGTGCAACGAAGAAGAGAAGACGGGGGGTGTTTCCGCACGTCAGAACGGTCTGTGCCGGATGCTCCCGGGCATGCGCGCGCCGGTCCCGGCGAGCGTGCGGCCCGCTCGCCGGGACCGGCGGTGGGGGGGTGCTCGCCGGGACCGGCGGTGGGGGGCCCGTCGCGTCGGACGGACCTCGCTTCTTCGGACCCGCGCGTCGACCTGTGCACCGGACATGACGCCCGGTGTGTCCCGAAGCGCTGACGTCGATGGCGTAGTTGTGGCTCTGGGCTAGCTGCGGGAGGCGGGAGCGATGACGGAACCGTGCGCCGACGCGGTGCCGGCCGGAGTGGAAGGATGGGCACCCGAGCCGCGGGTCACCGGCACGTGGCGGACGCGAAAGGTGTTACGGCACATGGCAGTTGTCCACCGCACCACGATGACCCCCACCAAGCTGGAGCTGCTCACCTCCTGGCTCCCCGCGCGGCCCTGGTACCGCGGCGGGGGAAGCGCCCCGGAGCTGAGCCGGACCGGCGGGTTCCGGCTCGACGATCCCCGCGGCGAGGTCGGGATCGAGTTCATGGCGGTCACCGACGCGTCGGGCGACCGGCCCCTCACGTACCACGTGCCGCTCACGTACCGGGGCGAGCCGCTCGCCGGGGCCGACGAGGCGCTCGTCGGGACCAGCGAGCACGGGGTGCTGGGACGGCGGTGGATCTACGACGGGGCCCATGACCCGGTGCTCGCCGCACAGCTCCTCGCCCTGCTCACCGGCGCCGCCGAGCCGCAGGCCCAGAGCCTCAGCGACACCCCCGACCCGTCCGTCGCCGGCGGCCTCGCGGGGGCCGGACCCACGGGTACGTTCGCGTCCCTGACCGTGACGGACGGGCCGGACGGCACCGATCTCCTGGTCCGGACTACGGGCGGCAGCGCGACAGCCGGCGGAACCGCCGGTGAGCCGGGGACCCCGCTGGCCATCCGCGTCAACCGGACGCTCCTGGCCGTCCCGGACGCCCCCGCCGGCGCGCCCGGGCTCCTCGGCCATGTCACCGCGGGATGGAGCCTCCCGGACGGAAGCACGGCACGCGGCCGATACGTCGTCGTGACCGGCCCCGCACCCGCCTGAGACCTCATACGGGCCCCGTCCGCCCCGTATCCGCGCACACGAAGCCGGCCGACGCGTGGGTCGGCCGGCTGACTGTCGCGTGCCTCAGACGACCGCGGGCTCCGGCTCCGGAGCCGCCTCGGTCTCGGCCTTGGGCTTCGACCCGGCCTTCGCGGAGGCGCCGGCCGGGGCGTTCCCCGCGGCCTCCCCCGACCCGTCTCCATCGTCGGCACCGTCCGCGCCGCCCTCGGCGATGTCCAGGAAGTGACGGATCGCGTCGACCGACAGTTCGAGTTCGTCGGCGGCGTCCAGCTCGCTCCCGAAGACCTCGACCGCTTCCGCCACAGCCTCGGCCAGCTCCGCCTCGGCCTTGCGCAGCTTGGCCTCGGCCTTGTCGACGGTGTCGACCACCGCCAGCTGCCGGCGCTGCTTCTCCTGGAGCTTCTGCTTACGGGACGGGCTCTTCTCGGGGGTTTGCGAAGTCATGACCAAGATCATATGCCGACCGTCGGCAATCCCCGAAATTCCCAACTGGCAGCCATCGAAGGCCATTCCACAGAGGGACGTCAAGCCCCGGTCAGCCGGTTCCGGCGGTGGCCTCGGGCCGGGCCGCCACGTCGGCGGTGGGGTCCGGTGCGCGGGTGACGGCGGAGACGGCCATCATGACCACGACGTTGAGGAGCAGGGCCACGATACCGACGTTGAGATCCTTGACCGCCTGCGGCAGGGCGGGCAGCAGGTCGCCGACGGTGGCACCGGAGAGGGTGACGACGGCGACCGTGGTCACACCGACGAAGATGCCCGCCGCGGCCCCCTGTTTGGTCACCAGTCGCCGGCCGGCCAGGCTCGCCACCAGGGCGGGGAAGAGCTGGGTCACCAGGGAGTACCCCATGAGCAGCAGGGAGACCAGGGAACTGCCGCCGTTGAAGGTGAAGTACAGGGCGATCAGGGCGAGCGCCGGCACCAGGAGCTGGGCCAGCCGCCCGACCTGGGTATCGGTGGTGTCCGGCCGGGCGAGGCGGTAGACGTTCTTGGCCAGGCAGGTGGCCGAGGTCATGAGCAGCAGCGAGCCGGGGACCAGCGCGGTGAGCAGCCCGGCCCCGCCGACGATCCCGACGACCCACGGCGGGAACGTGGCGGTGGTGATGCGCAGCAGGGCGAGGTCCGCGTCGGCGCCGTGCAGGCCGGGGACCACCAGGATCGCGGTGAAACCCACGAAGAAGACGAAGAGCAGGATGAGCTGGTAGAGCGGCATGAAGATCGCGTTGCGCCGGAAGACCCGTTCGTTCTGGGCCGTGTACGAGGCGCTGAAGGTGTGCGGCCACATGTAGAAGCCCACCGCCGAGAGCAGCACGGTCGAGGCGAACCACGACGGGCTCATCCCGCTGGAGGGCAGGGTGAGCAGACCCGGGTCGGCCTTGTCGACGGCCCGGAACATGTCCCCGACGCCGCCGAAGTAGTGCACCGGGAGGTAGATGCCGAGCACCAGCACGACGGCCAGGATCGCGACGTCCTTGAACACCGCGGTCCAGGCCGAGCCGTGAATGCCGGAGATGGTCACGTAGACGGTCAGGGCGACGGTGCCGATGATGACGGCCCAGTGGGAGGAGATGTGTCCGTACGAGGCCACCGAGACGATGATCCCGAGGCCCTTCAGCTGAAGGACGAGGTACGGCACCATCGCGACGACGCCGACCAGCGCCACCAGCGCGCCGAGCAGCGGACTCTCGAACTTGGCGACGAAGAAGTCGGACTGGGAGATCAGCCGGTGCGCTTTCGCGTACCGCCAGACCGCCGGCAGCAGCCAGTACGACAGCACGTAGGCGAGCGAGGCGTAACAGAGGATGTAGTAGGCGGGAGCGCCCTTGCCGTACGCCCAGCCCGAGGCGCCCAGGAAGGTGAAGGTCGTGTAGATCTCGCCGGCCAGCAACAGGAAGACGAACACCGAGCCGAATCCTCGGCCGCCGACCGACCACTCCTCCAGGTTCATGTCCTTGCCGCGGCGGGCCCGCAACCCGAGCAGCAGGGAGACGGCGAGGAAGACGAGGATGACGGCGATGGCGGTCACGAGGTGTGATCCTTCCGGTTGGCCGGGTCCAGCCGGTAGACGACGGCCATGGTCGCCGAGATCAGGACGACCCACATGACCAGCCAGAAAAGAATGAACGGCATACCGAGGACATAGGGCGTCACCCGGTTCGCGAAAAAGATCCCGCCGAGGATCCCGATGAACGGGATAACACCGAGCAGGTGAGTGGGTTTCACGTCAAGAACCTCCTGGGGCGGGCGGGGCTCCTTCGGGAGCGGCGCCTCCGGGGCGGTCGGCACGAGCGGCTCGGCCCGCCGGGCTGAGCGAGGGCGGCTCGCCGCGGCCCTGTGGGTTTCATCGTGCGGAAACAAGTTTCCAGCCTGGGAGATGTATAGGCCCGCCCGGTGACCTTGTCAACGCCTCTCAATAAGACGGATAAATCAAACTTTTAGTTGAAAATACGCCGACACCACGACGGCCGAGGCGGAACCGCAGGTCGGCGCGGCGCGAGGGGGCCCCACCGGCAGCCGCGCACCCCCATCCGGCGGCCACTCCGGCAGCCATGCCGACGGCCACCCCGACAGTCACGCGGCACGAGGGGTTGTTATTCCACAATGCAGAAAATACTATCCACATTGCAGAACCTGCCCGTTGCCCCCGATGACCCCCGGAGGAGACTCCATGGCACGCATGTTCCTCAACGGCCAGGCGATGGAGGGCGGCCCCTTCCACCACCACCTGCGGGGCGCCCCACTGATCGCGAAGACCCGTACCGCCCCCGGCCACCGCTTCTTCTCGATCCGGGACACCTGCCCCGGCCTGCTGCGCGACCCCGGCGTCGACACCACCGTGGAGGGCGAGGTCTACGACGTCCCCGACGAGGTGCTCCGCGACGAGCTGCTGCCCAACGAACCGGCGGAGCTGGAGTTCGGCATCATCGAGCTCCAGGACGGCTCCTCGTGTTTCTCGATGGTGCTGCGCCGTGGGGAGCTGGAGCGGGGCGGCCACACGGAGATCACCGCGTTCGGCGGCTGGCGCGCCTATCTGAAGAGCCTCGGCCGCGACGCCTGACCCCGAACACACCGCGAGACGACGACAGAAGGAACACGCACGATGAGCACAACCCCTCGGAAGATCGCCTTCATCGGTCTGGGCATCATGGGCGGCCCGATGGCCGCCAACCTCGTGAAGGCCGGTCACACCGTGACCGGATACAACCGCGGCCGCTCCCCCGTCGACACACTCGTCGCCGCCGGTGGCCGGGGCGCCGGCAGTGTCGCCGAGGCGGTCCGGGACGCCGAGGTCGTGATCACCATGGTCCCGGCCGACGCCCAGGTCAGAGAGGTCGTCCTCGGCGAGGACGGCGTCCTGCGCCATGCCGCGCCGGGCACCCTGCTGATCGACATGAGCAGCGTCACCCCGGAGACCGCGCTGGAGGTGGCGGCCGCCGGGCGCGAGAAGGGCGTCCGTACCCTCGACGCACCCGTCTCCGGCGGCGAGGCCGGCGCGATCGAGGCCGTCCTGTCCATCATGGTCGGCGGTGACGCCGACGACTTCGCCGACGCCCGGCCGGTCTTCGAGGCACTGGGCACCACCGTGGTGCACGTCGGCCCGCACGGCGCCGGCCAGACGGTCAAGGCCGCCAACCAGCTCATCGTCGCCGTCCATCTGCAGGCCCTGGCCGAGGCCGTGGTCTTCCTGCGGAACGCCGGGGTGGACCTCCCGGCGGCGCTCGACGTCCTGGGCGGCGGACTGGCCGGCTCCACCGTCCTCGCCCGCAAGCGCGAGGCGATGGTGAGCGGCGACTTCACGCCCGGCTTCCGTATCGACCTGCACCACAAGGACATGGGCATCGTCACCGACGCCGCCCGCGCGGTGGGCGCCCCGCTGCCGGTCGGCGCCCTCGTCGCCCAACTCGTCGCCTCCGCGCGCGCCTGCGGCGACGGCGGTCTCGACCACTCCGCGCTACTGCGGGGCGTCGAACGCCTCGCCGGCCGCACCCACCCCTGAACCCCGACCCGTTGGAGAACCCCATGGCTCGCATGACTGCGGCCCAGGCCGCGGTGGAGATCCTGAAGCGTGAGGGCACCACCCACGTCTTCGGTCTGCCCGGCGCGGCGATCAACCCCTTCTACGCCGCGATGCGCGGCGACGGCGGCCTGACCCACATCCTCGCCCGGCACGTCGAGGGCGCCTCCCACATGGCGGAGGGCTACACCCGGGCCAGGCCGGGCAACATCGGCGTCTGCGTGGGCACCAGCGGCCCCGCGGGCACCGACATGATCACCGGCCTGTACTCGGCCGCCGCGGACTCGATCCCGATCCTGTGCATCACCGGCCAGGCACCGGTGGCCAAGCTCCACAAGGAGGACTTCCAGGCGGTCGACATCTCCGCGATCGCGGGGCCGCTGACCAAGATGGCGATGACCGTCCTCGAACCCGCGCAGGTGCCCGGCACCTTCCAGCAGGCCTTCCACCTGATGCGCTCGGGCCGCCCGGGACCGGTCCTGATCGATCTGCCGATCGATGTCCAGATGGCCGAGATCGAGTTCGACCCGGAGACCTACGCGCCCCTCCCGGTCTACCGGCCGGCCGCGACCCGGGCGCAGATCGACAAGGCGATGGAGCTGCTCCAGGCCGCCGAGCGACCGCTGCTCGTCGCCGGCGGCGGTGTCGTCAACGCGGACGCGAGCGAGCTGCTGGTGGAGTTCGCGGAGCTGACCGGCGTTCCGGTGGTGCCCACCCTGATGGGCTGGGGCGCCATCCCCGACGACCATCCGCTCATGGCGGGCATGGTCGGGCTCCAGACGTCCCAGCGGTACGGCAACGCCACGATGCTCGCGTCCGACTTCGTGCTGGGCATCGGGAACCGCTGGGCCAACCGGCACACCGGCGGCCTCGACACGTACACCCGGGGACGTACCTTCGTCCATGTGGACATCGAACCGACCCAGATCGGCCGAGTGTTCGCCCCGGACCGCGGCATCGTCTCGGACGCCGGGGCCGCGCTGGAGCTGTTCGTCGAGGCCGCGCGGGAACTCCGGGACTCCGGGGCGCTCAAGGACCGCTCCGCCTGGTCGGACAGTTGTCGGGAGCGCCGGCGGACGATGCTGCGCAAGACCCACTTCGACAACGTGCCGGTGAAGCCGCAGCGGGTCTACGAGGAGATGAACAAGGCGTTCGGCCGTGACACGCGGTACGTCAGCACGATCGGGCTCTCGCAGATCCAGGCGGCGCAGATGCTGCACGTCTACCGGCCGCGGCACTGGATCAACGCCGGACAGGCGGGGCCGCTGGGCTGGACCCTGCCCGCGGCGCTGGGGGTCGCGACGGCCGATCCGGACGCCACCGTCGTCGCCCTCTCCGGTGACTACGACTTCCAGTTCCTGATCGAAGAGCTGGCCGTCGGCGCGCAGTTCAAGATCCCGTACCTGCATGTCGTCGTCAACAACGCCTACCTCGGGCTGATCCGGCAGGCCCAGCGCGGCTTCGACATGGACTTCTGCGTCCAGTTGTCGTTCGACAACATCAACGCGCCCGAGGTGGGCGGTTACGGCGTCGACCATGTCAAGGTCGCCGAGGGGCTGGGCTGCAAGGCCATCAGGGTCTTCGAGCCGGACCGCATCGGGCCGGCGCTGGAGGAGGCCAGGAAGCTCATGGCCGAGTACCGGGTGCCGGTGATCGTGGAGATCATCCTCGAACGGGTCACCAATGTCTCCATGGGCACCGAACTCGACAACGTCACCGAGTTCGAGGAACTGGCCACCGACCCGGAGCAGGCGCCCACCGCCGTCCTCGCTCCCGCGACCGGCGCCGCGGCTCCCCTCGGCTGACGCGCCGGTGTGCCGCGCCGGTGTGCGGTGCCGGCCGCGGCCGTACGTACGGCGGGCGGACCAGGCCGGTCTGCCCGCCGTACGGGGAGCAGGACGTACGGGGAGCAGGACGTCAGCGGAGGGTGACGGAGACCCGCACCTCGTAGTCCGGACGTCCGACGAGGGCGTGCTGGTACCAGGAATAGCGCACCCCCACACCCACGGCAATGTCCATGCCAAAATGTCGGGGTCATGCGCCGACGGCCGCGGTGTCCCTTCCGCTGCTGGTCAGCTGGATCCCCTGGCCCAGCAGCCCGCGCAGGATGAGCCCGATGCTGTCGGTCAGCGCGCGCATCGCGACCGGGTTGATGATCGGCTCCAGGCTGGGGATGCCCAGGTCGAACTCGCAGGAGAACAGGACCACCACGTCCCGGTCGGCCTGCCGGACGTCCCAACTGCCCGCGAACCGGGCGAAGTCCCCGGTGAGCTGGTCGAAGGTGATGTGCCGGGCGACGGGGTCGACGACGTCCCGTTCGGTCCAGTACAGGACGCCGCCGCGGAAGTTCACGGCCCAGGACGAGTCGACGGTGCCCGCCTCGTCGGCGGTCACCTTGATCTCGCGTACGGCGTCGGTGTGGTCGGAGTACCGTTCGAAATCACGGACCAGGCCGAACACCCGGTCCGCGTCGTCGTCGGTCAGCAGTCCCTCGATGTGTATGTGGCAGGCCATCGCATTCCTCCGGTGGGTAGGGGGGTGGGTAAGAGGCCGGTGGTCACCCCAGGACGAGCGGTCCTCCGGCGTAGGCCGTGCTCAGTGCCTCGGCCGCCCAGCCGAAGGAGGGCGGATGGAACTTGAGCGCCCCGGCACAGGCCGCCAGGTACGACGTCTCGTCACCGGAGATGTAGGACATGCCGCCGAGCGCCTCCAGACAGCGCGGCACCACACGGTCGACGGCGGCCTGAGCCGCGAACCGGCACACCAGTGACTGCGCCAGCTCGGCCTGGCCGACCGGGCCGCCGGTGTCCAGCACCGAGGCGGCGTCCGTCACGCCGCCCATGGCCGCTTCCAGCTCCACCAGGATCCGGGCCCGTTCGGCGGGGTCGCCCTTCCTCCGGTCGAGCACCCGCTCCGCCAGCGCGCTCGCCATCCCCAGGTACGAGGCCGCCATCAGCAGCTCGAACCAGACGAACCCCACGGTCTGGACGGGGTCCATGGAGCCGTCCTCGCCCCGCTCCGTACGGACCACCATGTCCGGTGAGACCCGGACGTCCCGCAGCCGTACCTCGTCGCTCTCCGCGCCGGCCAGCACGGTGCTGCCCCAGAACGGGTGCACCGAGATCCCGGGAGTGGTGGCGGGGATCACCGCCACGGCGAGGCGCGGGCCGCCGTCGGTGCCGGTGCCGGTGTCCAGCAGGACGGAGGCGGTGAGCAGGTCCATCGACGCGGACAGGCTGCACGGCTTCTTGGCACCGTTGAGGACGATGTCGTCGCCGTCCTGAACGGCCGTGATGGAGGAGGCGAGGATCGACTGCCCCGACCTGCCCTCGGCGAACCCGGAGGCCATCAGCAGCCGCTGTTCGGCGACCGCTTCGAGCAGCATCCACTCCAGGCCCTTGGTGACCTCGTACGCCTGGATCAGCCCGGCGACCGAGAAGTGGTGCATGGTGGTGGCCACCGCCAGGGACGGCGCGCGCGATCCCACGGCCCGCTGGAGCCGCACCGCCTCCACCGCGCTCGCGCCCAGCCCCTTGTGCTCCGACGGCACCAGCAGCCCCGCGCCCCCCGCCTCCTTGAAGAGGCCGAGCGCGGGGCCGCCGGGGCGCTCCAGCTCGTCCTGGGGCAGGGCGGCGAGGCGGCCGTCCAGTCCGGGGAGGAACCTCTCCAGTGCCGTGCGCTCGCGTTCAAGAAACCTCATCGCCGTCTCCTCCGGGTCCGTTCCAGGGTGGTGCCGTGAGCGTGCCGTCGATCCACCGGCCGATCCCGGCGGCGATCGGCTCGGACCGCCTGACCCAGCCGGTGTGGCCGAGCCGTTCGCCGTGGTGCCGGCGCGTCACGTCCGCGCCGCGCAGCAGGGCGCACAGGGCGTCCACCGCGCCGGGCGGCGCCAGCCGGTCGCCGCCGACCGAGACCGCCAGCACCGGCAGCCTCAGGGCCGCGATCAGCTCCTCGTACGGGACGTCCGCCCCGGCCGGCCGGTAGCGCCCAGTGCGGGCCATCCGGGCCCAGTCGCCCACCAGCACCCGGGACTGCCGTCCGGCGAAGCCCAGTACGTCGCCCGGCCAGTAGCCGCGCAGCCGGGCGACCGCCGCGACGGTGTTGGTGCCGAGCAACGGGATGAGCCCGGTCGGCGGCGGGTACGCGCGGAAGTACGGGGTGCCCGCGGCGACCAGCAGGATCCCGGCCAGATCGGCCGGATTGCGGGCGGCGTACATCAGGCCGATCTGGCCGCCGATGCTGTGCCCGAGCAGGAACACCGGGCTGCTGGGCGCCTGTTCGCGCAGCGCGGCCACCACCGCCGGACAGTCCACGGTGGCCAGCTCGTGGTAGCCGTACCGGGCCGAGGCGTCCGGCCGGGGCAGGCTGTCGCCGTACCCGCGCAGATCGGTCACCGCGACGCCGAGGCCGTGCGCCGCCAGGGCGGTGGCGAACGGCCGGTAGAAGCGCGCCCGTACACCGAGCGCGGGCCAGACGACGACGAGCGGCCGCCCCGCCGGCGCCGGCCAGTGGTGCACCGCGAGGGCGGCTCCGTCCGGCAGTGTCACGGTCAGCCGTACGGAACCGGCCCCGGCCGGCGGCTCGTCGGGCCGGTCACTCACCGGCCAGGCCCATGTAGGCCAGCCGGGCGGCCTGGGTCTCGGCGGACCACTCCAGCGCGGCCTTGATCCGCTCGTCCGGCGTGGTGTCCAGCAGCCGGCGCCCGGGCCAGATCTCGTGGTCGCCGATGACGTCGGCGATCTGCTGGACGCCTTCCTGGAAGAGTTCCTCCCGGCGTCGCAGGACCTCGAACACCGGCAGGGAGGCCCAGAGTTCGTTGCCGCGCTTCAGGAGGCCCGCCACATGTTCCGTGAGCCCCGGGTCCCGGGACAGATGCCGCTTGACGATCTCGCTGCCGACGGTCAGGTGCCGGATCTCGTCGATGCCCGCCCCGCGCTCCACGCTCGCCGCCGCGGGATCGACGATCTTCCACTTGCGCTCGCTGAGTTCACCGGTCGGCGCCAGCACCCCCTCGACCAGAACGGTCAGTACCAGCACCCCGGAGAGGAACGGGTGCGGCCCGTTCATCACGTCCAGCCCGAACTCCTCCAGCGGGTCCAGCACATGGGTGCGGTGCTCGCCGGCGTACCGCTCGACGACCTCGTCGATCTCCGCCTCCGGGACACCCACCTCGGTCATGTGCGCCCGGAACGCCTGGGCGTGCCGGGCCTCGTCCAGCAGCTGGGTGGCGTAGAACTCCATGGACTTCGCGTCGGGCGCGTTCGCCACCAGGGAGGTGATCGCCCGCGCGGCCTTGTCCTCGGCGATGGAGCGGAAGGAGAACTCGGTGAGCAGCGCGTCCCGCAGCGGGCCCGGCTTCCGCATGTGGTCCGGCGTCACCGCCTCCGGGCGGTGGCCGTTGACCAGGCCCCGGAGCGTACCCTGGGCGACATTGACCAGCCAGTAGTCCAGGTCGCACCGCTCCGGCGTGAGCCTCAGTTCGCGGGCGCCCGCGAGCACGTCGGGGGCCTGGTCCCAGTCTGCTTCCGGTGCGATGTTCGTCGTCATCGTGCCACCTCAAAGTCGGTCGGATCAGATGGTGTTGGTGATGCGGAGCAGCTGCCAGAGGGAGGACGGCCGGGGTCCGCCCCGGAACGCCACGTATTCGGGCTCGATCACCTGCGGCGCCCATTTGAGCTTGAACGCCTGCTGCGACCGGGCCGGGTAGAGAGACGCTCCCCGCTCGGCGATCAGCCGAACCGCGCGGCTGATCAGCGGACTCGCGTTCGCCGGCTCGGGGCCCAGCCCGGCGAACGGGGTGAGCCCGAGGTGCAGCCATCCGGCCCCCTCCCCGGCGAAGGCCGTCAGGGCCGTGAGATTGATCAGCTCGATCGTGCCGACGGCCGCCTCCGGGGTGCGCCGGGTCAGGTCGTACAGCCAGCCGGGCCGGCTGCCGTACGCGGGCGAGTAGGAGACGTACCCGATGACCGCGCCGTCGCGGTGGGCGGTGAACAGCCGCCGGTGCGGGGCCCCTCGGCCCTCGCGCTCGCCCACCAGGAACGTCATCCGCTTGACGTGCCGGCCCTTGTCCCGCAGCCACTTCCGGTCGATCTCGTCGAGCACCGGGAGGTGGGTGCCGGCCGGTGCCTCCCGGACCGTCACCCCTTCTCGCCGCGCCCGGGCCAGGTTCTGCCGGATCTTCGCCAGCGCCTTCCCCTTCAGCGAGAAACGCCCCAGGTCGATGCTGTACGAGCTGCCGAGCTGGTTGACCGTCCAGCCCCGGCCGGCGAACAGCTCCACATCCGCCGCCCGGACCTGGGCCGCCACCAGCCCGCGCCCGCGGCCGGCCACCCGCTCCTGGAACTCGGCCAGCAGCGCGCCGCGGTGCTCCGCCGGTGCGAACGGGCCGCCGAAGACGAACACACTGCCACCGCGGCGCCGGTACGCGATGACACCCGGCACCGAGGCGGAGGTGAAGTGCTCGGCCCCGTCGTTGTACGCGATGAACCCGCTGGGATGATCGGCGTACGCGGTGATGCTCTCCAGCGCGTCCGGCGACGGGGCTGTCATAGGGCGTGCGCCCCCGCCCGCCGCGCCTGGTGCGCCTTCTGCCGCTTGGTCTCCAGGTGCTCGAAGGGCAGGCCGACCGGCTTGGCGTAGTTGCCCAGCAGGCCGCGGTCGCCGAACAGATGGATCGGGACCATCAGCAGCGCCCACTCGGGGCGCACCAGCCACGCCCACAGCAGGACCACCGCTCCCGCCGTCAGCCAGGTGTGCATCACGTTGTAGAGGATGTGGAACGCCGGGTGGATCCGGCCGTCCTCGGAGAGTGTGTACGCGATCAGGCCCGGGATGTAGCCGATGAGGTCGATGTAGAGGAACAACAGGAAGGCCGGGCCCCAGCGCACCTCGTCGATGTGCCACAGGAAGGCGACGGCGGCCACCACGAGGACACCCAGGTACTCGGCCCGGGTCGTCAGGTAGTTCTGCCGGTGCCCGAAGGCCTGCTCCGCGCTCATGGATCTCCTTCGCTCGTGACGGCTGAGGACCTGACCCGCCGGCGGACCCGGCCGGATCGCACGGGGCCCGTCACACGGGGCCCGGCGCCGGTACGCGGGAGCCCGCCCGGGCGTAGATGTGGTGCCGCGTCCTGACCAGATGACGCACCGACGCCCGCCACGCCTCCTCGTTCGCCCGGAGGTCCGCCGCGGCCGCGCAGCCGGGTATCTCCGCCAGTGAACTGGGGAGCGGATGCCGGTGGAAGAGCACGGCGGTCTGGTCCAGCAGCCGGTCGAGTCTGGTCTTCGCCCAGCCCGGCACCACGTCGAAGAAGGCCGGGCGGATCAGGCGCTCGACGACGTCGGGGGCGAGGATCCGCAGCGGCTCGACCCGGATGCCCTCGGCGGCGGCCTCCTCGATGATCAGCTGGACCAGCCGCTCGGTGGTGAGCGCGTTCGCGCCGCCGCTGAGCCAGTACTCGCCCGTGCGTGCGCCGGAGTCCAGCAGGGAGACGATCGCCCGCGCCACGACGTCCCGCGGCACGAAGTCCACGTAGCCGGTGGGCTCGCTCGGTGTGAAGGGCAGCCGGTTGAGCAGCACCTGGTGGGCGAAGGTGTGCAGCCCCTGCGCCTCGGAGATCTCGCCGGTGACGGAGTCACCGATGATGATCGACGGGCGTACGATCACGGCCTGCGCGCCGCTGCCGGTGACGGCCTCCTCGCCGGCGACCTTGGACGACACGTACTGGGAGGGGCTGCTGCCCGCCCGCCCCGTCCGGTCGCCGCCCGCGGCGAGGATCTCCTCCCGCCGGGCCACGTAGGCGCTGCTGACATGGATCATCGGCGCGCCCGCGTCGACCGCGAAGCGGGAGATCCGCCGGGCCCCTTCGACGTTGTGGGTCCGCATCTCCTCGGCGGTGCCGCTGAACTTCACCATGCCCGCCGCGTGGACCACCACGTCGACTTCGGCGCACAGGGTCCGGTAGCGGGCCGGGTCGAGCCCGAGCCGTGGCCGGGAGATGTCACCGCGCACCACCTCGTCGCAGCCGGCGAGGGGCCGCCGGCGTGCCAGGCCGATGACGCGGTAGTCGCGCAGTTGGGGGATGAGCGCCGTGCCGAGCACCCCGGCACCACCGGTGAGCAGGACAGTTCTGGCTGGCGAAGTCATATGCGCGGCCTTTCGCGTGCTGTCGCTGAACGGGTTCGCGTGCTGTCGCTGAAGGGGTTCGCGTGTTGCTGAAGGGGGTCGCGTGCTGTCGCTGCGGGGGTTCGTGTGTCGCCGAAGGGGTCAGGAGAAGTTCTTCGCCATGGCCGTCAAGGAGTCGTCGAACGCCGTCAGCAGCTCGGCCTCCTCGGCCGGGGTGAGGGTGGCGGGCGGCGTGAGACGGACCACCGGGTGGGCGTTGAGCGAGTGGTTGACCACGACATGGCGGTCGACCATCTCCAGCAGCAGTTCGCCGGCCATGCTGGCGTTGTCGAGTTCGACACCGATCAGCAGACCGGCGCCGCGCACCTCGCGGACCAGGCGCGGTGCCCGCTCGGCGGCGATGGCGCGCAGGGCGCCGAGGAGCCGCGCGCCGGTCACCGCGGCCCGGTCCACCAGCCCCTCGTCCCGGATCACCTCGACGGTGGCGCGTACCGCCGCCATCGCGATCGGGGCGCCGGAGTAGGTGGAGGTGTGCAGGAAGGGATCGGTGTCGAAGGGCTCGAACACCTCCGGGGTCGCCAGCACGGCGGACACCGGCATGACACCGCCGGACAGCGCCTTGCCGACGAGCAGCATGTCCGGCCGTACCCCGGCGAGTTCACTCCCCCACCAGGCTCCGAGCCGGCCCAGCCCGGTCATCACCTCGTCCACCACGAGGAGCGCCCGGTGCTCCCGGCACAGCGCCGCCACCTCCGCGAGGTAGCCGGGCGGCGGCATGATCACCCCGGCCTCGCTCTGCACCGGTTCGACCACGACGCAGGCCTCGCCCTCGCCGCCGGTACGGAGCGCCTCGGCCAGTGCCGCGACCTCACCGAAGGGGACGTGGGTGACACCGGGCAGGAGGGGCCGGAACGGGTCCTGGTAGAAGGACTTGGCCGTCAGCGAGAGCGCTCCCACGGTCTTGCCGTGGTACCCGTTCTCCATCGAGATCAGCCGTCGTCTGCCGTGTGCCCTGGCCAGTTTGACGGCCGTCTCGGTGGCCTCGGCGCCGGATCCGGAGAAGTGCACCCGGTCCAGCCCGGCCGGTGCCACGGAGGTCAGCGCCTGGGCGGCGAGACCCACCGCGGGGTCGAGGAAGAGGCGGGTGGAGAGGGCCTGGCGTTCGGCCTGCCGCCGTACCGCCTCGACGACCCGCGGGTGGCCCGCGCCCGCGAAGAACACACCGTAACCACCGCAGTTGAGGAATTCCTGCCCGTCGGTGGTGGTGACGCGGGCGCCGGCGGCGGAGTCCTCGACGAGGCTGCCGAAGAGTGCCGCCAGTTGACTGCGCCCCCTGCCCAGATGTTTCCGGTGCAGGTCGATCAGTTCGTTCTCGGAGGGTCTGCTGTCCGACAAGCCGGCGTTCATCGTGAACACTCTCCAGGGGAAGGCACCGGCTCAGGCTCTCTGCGAGCCGCGCGGTGCCAGGTCGGGGGCGAGCGAGGCCCACTTGTCCGGGGCGCCGTTCCACTTCTCGGCGTCGTCGAGGGGCTGGACACGGGTGGTGGCCAGCGGCAGCAGCGGCGCGAGCCGCGCGTTCCACTCCAGGGCGGGGGCCAGTTCGGCGGGCACCTCGTCCTCCGGGTAGATCGCGTCGCTGGGGCACGCCTGGACGCAGTTGCTGCAGTCGATGCACTCGTCGGGGTCGATCACGAGGAAGCTGTCGGCCTCCCGGAAGCAGGCCACCGGGCAGTAGGTGACACACTCCGCGAACTTGCAGTGAACACACTGTTCGGTGACGACATGGGTCATGATCCACTCCCGTTGGTCAGTAGCTCTCCGTGGTCGTCGGCGAAGCGGTGGCCTGTCTCCAGGCCCACCGCGTAGGCGCCGGCGAGTCCCTCCTCGGTGGCCGCCCCGTAGTCGACGCCCAGCGTCTTGAGGTCGTCGGCGGGCCGCACCACCAGGACCCGGGCGCGGCCCAGCGGGGCACCGTCCACGATCTCCTCGGAGCCGTAGAGGTCCCGGTACAGCGGGAACGGGTCGGAGCCGATCACGATCAGCGAGGAGACCCCGGTCTCCGCCACCTCCCGGGCGGGGCAGGCGCAGGTGTACGAGGCGTCCACGTACGGCTCGCCGTCCACTTCGGCCGGTACCGCCCACGCGTGCAGCATCCGGGTCGAGGCATAGGCGACGGCGTCGTAGTTGGCCTCCGTCAGCCGGGCGGCGCCCGGCCCCGCGCGCTCCGGGCGGGTGGCGAAGACGACCGGCGCCAGGTGGCGTTCGACCCAGCTCCGGTCGCCGCTGAGGGTGTCGCGCAGGAGCTGCCGGCCCAGCCGCTTCGCGCCGGGGCCCTGGGTGAGTTCGGCGCCCGCCTCCGTCGTGACCTTGCTGGTGGCGAGGAGCAGATCGGGCGCGTCGTCCCGGAACAGCCCGGCGCGCAGCGTCGGCCCGTACTCCCGGATGCTCTCCAGCGCCACCTGGCTCATCCCGGTGCGCGCCGCTCCCGCCGCCGCCCGCAGCCAGTAGTCCACCCCCACCTCGCGCGCCCTGCCGATGGCGGCGAGGCCCCCGGAGAGGCCGGACGAGGAGGCCGTCCCGTACACCCGGGCGCGCAGCCCGCGTTCCTCGAAGGCGGCGAGCACACCGTGTCCGAAGACACCCTTGAGCATGCCGGACGCCACGGCGATGCCCGTGCCGCCACCGGGACCGGTGGCGCTGTCGGTCGTCACGTGAACGGTATTCCCTTCTCCAGCTGGGCGGTCATATGGGTACGCGCCGGTTTTCCGCTCGCGGTGCGGGCGATCCCGCCGCGCTTGACCTGGAGTACGGCGCGGGGCGCCACACCGAAGTCCGCGGCGATACCGGCGGCGACGGCGCCGGTGTCCACGGTCGCCGTCCGCTCGGGCACGACCAGGACGGTGAACCCGTCCTCGTGCGCCAGGGCGACACACTCGGCGACGCCCGGCTCCGCCAGCACCCGGTGCTCGATGTCCACGACGAACACGTTCACCCCGTTGACGGAGACGCGGTCGCCCCTGCGCCCGTGCAGATAGAGCCGGCCGGCCCGCAGCCGGCCCAGATCACCGGTGTCGAACCACTGGACGCGGTGGTCGGTGGCCCCGTCGTAGCCGTTGAAGAGGGTGCGCCCGCGCAGCCGTACGGTGCCGAGTTCGCCCTCCGGGCGGCGTGCCCCGTGCTCGTCGACGATCTCCAGGTCGAGCCCGGGGACCGGGGGGCCGAGGCAGGCGGCGCCCGGAGCGCCGCCGGTGCCGGACTCCTCGGCGAAGTTCGGGGCCGCGTCGGTGTACCGGTGGGAGGTGGCCATCAGCCCGGCCTCCGCGAGTCCGTAGCAGAACACCAGCGCGGACGGCGGGAACCCCCAGGGGCCGGTCGCGGCGAGGAAGTCGCGCACCGAGTCCCGGCGGATCGGCTCCGCCCCGCTGAACACGGTGTGCCACCGCCGCAGCAGACCGGGGTCCGGCCCGTCCGCCCGCGCGGCCTCCCCGATCCTGGCCGCGAGGTAGCGGAGCATGAAGTCGGGGAGGGCGCTGTGCACGGCGGGGGCGTCCCGGAGCAGCCGCAGCGCCGCCATGGGCCGGCGCAGGAACGTACCGGGCTCCTCCACCACGACGTTCAGGGCGCCGGCGAGTCCGCTGAGCAGCCCGACCAGACCCATGTCGTGATGGAGCGGCAGGGCGATCAGCCCGGAGTGGCCCGGCCGCATGCCCCCGACGGCGCGGATGGCCTCGGTGTTGCCGACGAGGGCCCGGTGGCTGAGCGGGATGGGCCGGGGCATCCCGGTGGATCCGCTGGAGTACTGGACGAAGGCGATGTCCTCCGGGTCCGCCTCGGCCGGCTCCCGCACCGGCCGCGCGTCCTCGACCAGTGTGATCTCCCGCAGCCCCGGGCCGCTGATGCGGTACGCGTGCCGGGCGCCCTGCTGCCGCGCGACGAGGGCGGTGTACTGGCCGGTGATCGTGCCGGGCACCCGGGGCTTGACCGAGACCGGCACGGCCCCCAGGTGCATCAGCCCGAGCAGCGCGAGCACCCCGTCCCGGGAACTGCTGATCCGCAGCAGGACCCGGTCGCCCGGCCGGACCCCCTGGGCGGCGAAACCGCCGGCCGCGGCGGCGATCCGCTCGGCCAGCAGGGGGTGGTGCAGTGTTTCCCGCCGGGGCGAGGTGCCGAAGGTGACCGTGGCGTCCTGCCGGTACGCCTGGCTCGCGATGGCCTCGGGGAGTGTGCCCGCCGCCATCAGCCGGCCCGTCCCGGGGTCCGGCGCAGCGCGGCCAGGTCGGCGCGGTGGATCCGTTGGGTGCCGCGTTCGACGAGGCCGAGGCGGACCCGTCCCCTGGCCACGACGGTGCCGTCGAGTTCCTCGATGTCCTGCGCGAGGGTGAAGCTGTACGCGGACCGTTCGGCGAGCGAGGTCCGTACGGCGACCTTGCCGACCGGGTTCCACTCCACCGATTTGACGTAGTCCAGGCTCAGTTGGAGCACGACGGCCACCAGCTCGCTGTCCCGCAGGTCCACGTCGTTGGCGAGTGCCCACTGCCAGCGTCCGGTCTCCAGCAACTGCGGATGGACGCTGTTGTTGAGGTGGCCGGCCCAGTCGAAGTCGTTCGGGCGCAGCTCGATCTCGGCACGGTGTTCCGTCACGTCCCACTCGTCCGCCGGCGTCGGGGCCGGCGCCGGTGGTGGCAGTGTGGTGGTGTCTCCCATTCCCGTTCCCCTGTCTTCCAGCAGTACGGCGACGGATCCCGCCAGGTCTCCCGTGTGGCTGATCGAGATCTCGGCGGCCAGCCGGCGCTCCGCCCACCAGCCGGCCAGCCGCCCGTGCGGGCGCAGCCGGGGCTGTCCCGCCGGCCCGTAGGTGATCTCGATCTCGGGAAAGGTGTACGGCGGTGCTCCGCCGAGTGTGCTCAGCGCCTTGACGCAGGCCTCCTTCGCGGAGAACAGTCCGGTCAGCGAGGCCGCGGGGTCGGGGCGGGAGCGGCAGTGGGCGAGCTCGGCGGCGGTGAAGACGGCCCGGCTAGTGAGCAGATGCCGTTTCGCGCGCAGCTCCGGCACGGACTGCAGATCGAATCCGGTCGACATCGTTGGTGCGGAGGCTGGCGAAGTAGGCGCGCTTGAGGTCATCGTAGGACTCCGCCTGGATTCCGGTCGCCTCGCGGACGAGGGCGAAGACGCTGGACAGCTTCTTGGCGTGGATGGGGCCCTCGTGGAGCGAGTCGTCCGCGAGTCCGTACTCCTCGTCGCCGGTGCGGACCCGCTCCCACCAGTTCACATGTCCCTGACGCTCCGTCTGGGCCTCGCGGGCGGAGCCGAAGGTCTCGCCGCCGTCCGGACGCACCCAGCTGTACGCCATCGACAGCACGTCCTTGACCGGGTAGACGCCGGTCTCCACCAGGGCCTTGGCGAAGGAGGCGAAGTACTGGCGGTGCTGCACCTCGTCCTTCATCACGGTGTGGAAGACGTCGTGGACCAGTTCGTCCTCGGTGCCGCGGGCGGCCCAGCCGTACGAGACACACGCCTCGATCTCCACACAGGCCTGGAGGACGCAGACCCGGGCGTAGTTGTCGCGCGGCAGTTCGCCGCGGCACTCGACCACCTCGGTCTCCTCGATCGGGTCGATGCCGGCCATCTCCATGAGGCGGCCGAAGGCGATCTCGTGGTGGGCCTCCTCCTCCAGCCAGTAGCGGGCGGACCAGGCGGCGGCGATGTGCAGGACGTCGGAGCCGAGCGGGTTGGACTCCCGTATCTCGTTGGCGAGTTTGACCCCGTCGACGGCGAGCCTGATGCCGGCGGGCTGGGTGGTGAGTTCGGCGCGGGCGGCGTGCCAGAGGGCGGCCCGGTCGGCGGCGGAGGGTCGGCTGAGGCGGCGTCCGTCGAAGAGGGCGTCGGTGCCCCAGCGGCGCTGCTCGTGGTAGCTCTGCTGGGAGCGGAGGACGTCGGTGATGGTCGCTCCCGCCTTCAGCTCCTGGACGATATCGGTCATGATCAGCATGGGTTGCGGCCTTCCGGTCGGAGGGTGCGGTGCAGGGCTGTCGCGACGGATCCGGTGGTGCGGTTGCCTGGGTGCCGGCCCGCGGGGGTCAGGAGGACTCGGCGGCGGTGAGCTGTGCTCCGAGCACCGCGAGGACCTCGTCCGCGGTGTGGTTGAGGGTCATGGTGGGCAGTTCCGCGTCGTCGTCGCCGAGTCCGGCGTCGGCGAGGGCGCCCGCGAAGGCGTCCAGGAGATCGATGGAGTTGATCGCCGTCGGGGAGGCGGCCAGGACGGCGGAGAGCGGACGGTCCGCGCCGAACACCTCGTCCTCGGGCAGTCCGAGGCGTCGGGCGACATGGGTTCTGAGCTCAGCGAACATGGGTGTCCTCCGGTAGGTGGCGATCGGCCTCGCCGGCAGGGGTCGGATCCCGGTGGACCGGGGTCCAGTCGGGGTGCCGGCCGAGCGCCGTCAGTACGTGTTCCAGCGGTCCGGCCTGCGCGGACGACGGCTGGGCGGGCAGGAACTGTGCCCCGGGCGCGCGCCGCCGTTCGTCGTCGGGCACCAGCCGGGCCAGGGGCAGTGCGGCCCGCACCACGTCCTCGGGCAGGGTGAGCGGCACACCGAGGGCCGCCGCCAGGTCCCAGCCGTGCACGACGTGGTCCAGGAAGTGGAAACCGATGGCGAGTCTGCCGGGGAAGGCTCCCTGGGGCCTGATCTCCGGCAGCAGGAACGGTGCCTCGGTGATCCCGGGTCCGGCGAAGGCGTCGAGCGCCCGCTCCGCCGCCGCCCGGTAACCGGCCCGCGGGTCGTCGCCGAGCGGGAGTTCCTTCCATACGGAGAGGTCCCCGCCGCCCCCGCCCGCCGACGCGGCGAATCCGTGGTGCTGCCCGGCCATGTGCTCGACCAGTTGACGCAGCGTCCAGTCCGCGCAGGGCGTGGGTCTGTCCCAGTCCCCGGGCGCGGCCAGGTCGATGATCCGGACCGTCTCCAGCACGGCGCTCCGGTCGAGGGCGACGATGTCGGTCGTGTCCACGGGTTTCCTTTCAGCGGGGGGTACGGGTCTGCCGCGCGGCCGCGGGCTCGCCGGTCGGGACGGGGCCGTCGGACGGCTCTTCCGGGAAGAGCTGTTCCTCGATGATCCGGTCCAGCTCGTCCTTGAACCGCTGGTTCGGTCCCGCCTTGGTGGGAAGCGCGGCGAGTCCCGGTGAGGTCGGTGCCATGTGTCCTCCATCAGGGCGGTGGGTTGGCCGGTGCGATGCCGGTCCTCCCGGTGGACCGGAAGGGCCCCGGGCAGGCCGGGCGGTGGTCGGCGCGCGGCCGGGTGACGGCCGGTCGGGGCGGTGCGCCCGGCCGGAGAGGGTGCGCTCGGCGGACCGCCGGACCGTGTCCGGACTTCGAGGGCGCGGCTTCACCATATAAGAGCACGGTCGTTCGTGCTAGCATTTTGCCTCCTTAGTGGCCTACGGAGGAGACCGGGCATGGATCCCACCGCGGCAGTAGCCGGCACCGTCCTCAACACCCTCTCCCGCGTCTCCGGACGGCTCGCGGGCGCGGGGGCCTTCACGCTGTTCCGGCTGCCGCTCGCGCGGGGCAAGGCGCGTCCGGCCGACCGGCGGCTGATGGAGACGGCGACGACCGGACAGGTGGAGATCAACGGCAAGACCGCGGTGACCTACCGCTGGGGCACCGGCGAGCGTCCGGTGCTGTGTGTCCACGGCTGGCAGTCGCGCGGCTCCCGGTTCGCCGACTTCGTCCCCGGGCTGCTCGACCGCGGCTACAGCGTCATCACCTTCGACACACCGGGCCACGGCGAGGCCACCGGGCGCAGCACCACGATCGTGGAGTACCGCGCCATCATCAGCGAACTCCACCGTGAGTACGGGGACTTCGAGGCGGTGGTCGCCCACTCGCTCGGCGTTCTGGCGACCTTCCTCACCCTGCGCACGCAGGTACGGACGGGACGGATCGCCGCGCTGAGCGGGGTCCCCGACTTCGACTACCTGGTCGACGAGTTCTGCGCCCAGCTCGGACTGCGCGCACCGCTCAAGGCCGCGCTGCGGGGCCGGATCGAACGGGACCTCTTCCCCGGGGAGCCGGACATCTGGAACCGCTTCTCCGTGCTGGACCGGCCGGAGGAGATCCAGGTGCCGATCCTGCTGCTGCACGACGAGGGTGACGAGATGGTCGGGGTCGCCCACGCGCACCGGGTCGCCGACGCCTACGGCGACCGGGCGCGGCTGACCGTCACCGAGGGGCTCGGGCACCGCCGCATCCTGGGCGACCCCGGCGTGGTGGCCACCATTCTGGACTTCGTGGACGAGGGACGCCGGGAGGAGGCACCCGGCACCGCGCCGGCGGCCGGCGAGCAGTCGCAGGAGACGATCCGATGAGCGGACTGCTGGCCGGCAAGAACATTCTGGTCACCGGCGTCCTGATGGACTCCTCGATCGCCTTCCACGCCGCGAGGCTGGCCCAGAACGAGGGCGCCCAGGTCGTCCTCACCGGCTACGGACGGCTCAGTCTGGTCGAGCGGATCGCGGGCCGGCTGCCGAAACCCGCCCCCGTCATCGAACTGGACGTCACCGACCAGCGGCACCTGGACGGGCTGGCGGACCGGATCCGCGAGCACCTGGGCGAGGACGCCCGGCTGGACGGGGTCGTCCACTCCATCGCGTTCGCGCCGGGCGACGCGCTCGGCGGCGGCTTCCTGGACACCCGCTGGGAGTCGGTCGCCACCGCCGTCCAGGTCTCGGCGTACTCCCTGAAGTCGCTGACCATGGCCTGCCTGCCGCTCATGGAGCAGCACGGCGGCTCGGTCGTGGGGCTGGACTTCGACGCGACGGTCGCCTGGCCCTCGTACGACTGGATGGGGGTGGCCAAGGCGGCGCTGGAGTCCACCTCCCGGTACCTGGCGCGGGACCTCGGCTCCTCCGGCATCCGGTGCAACCTCGTCGCGGCGGGGCCGGTCAAGACCATGGCCGCCCGCTCGATCCCCGGCTTCGAGACGTTCCACGACGTCTGGACCGATCGCGCGCCCCTGGGCTGGGACCTCTCCGATCCGGAGCCGGCCGCCCGCGGTGTGGTGGCGCTGCTGTCGGACTGGTTCCCGCGTACCACCGGCGAGATCGTCCACGTGGACGGCGGCGTCCACGCCGTCGGAGCCTGACACGTCCCTCCCCGCGCGGGTCCACGACGCCGTGGCACCCCGCGCCAGCTCCTCCGCATATTCCCCCTCCGGGGCGCCGACAGGCACCGGAACGGCAGTAGGCAAAGGATGCGATCACCCATGGACGATCACGCGAACTCCCTCGCCGTCGTCGGCATGGCGGGCCGGTTCCCCGGCGCGCCCGACGCGGAAAGCCTCTGGACGCTCATGATGGAACGCGGGGAGGCGATCCGCCCCGTCCCCCCGGACCGCTGGGACGCCGCGCGTCAGCTCGACCCCGCCAAGGACGTGCAGGCCGTCGGCGGTTTCCTCGACGGGGTCGACCGGTTCGACGCCGGCTTCTTCGGGATCTCCCCCCGGGAGGCCGCCGACATCGACCCCCAGCAGCGACTGCTCCTGGAAGCGGCCTGGCGCGCCGTGGAGGACGCGGGGCAGCG
Source organism: Streptomyces sp. NPDC056987 (assembly GCF_042673865.1). Lineage (NCBI taxonomy): Bacteria > Bacillati > Actinomycetota > Actinomycetes > Kitasatosporales > Streptomycetaceae > Streptomyces > Streptomyces sp. NPDC056987. Next base: position 89,205 of record NZ_JBHURV010000023.1, on the reverse strand, counting down.
CCCCGCCGATCTCGAAGGCTCCCGGACCGGGGTCTACATCGGGGCGTCGTGGCACGACTACGAGATCCTCCGCAAGGAACGCGGCACCCCGCCCACCCAGCACAGCATCGTCGGCGGCGCCCTGGACGTGCTCGCCGCCCGGATCAGCTACCTCCTGCGGCTGCGCGGCCCGAGCCTCACGGTCGAATCCGGCTGCTCCTCCTCGCTCGTCGCCCTGCACCTGGCCGCGCAGGCGCTGCGGCAGGGCGAGGTCGACGCCGCGATCGTCGGCGCGGCCAACCTGATCCTGGCCCCCGACGTCTCCGTGGGCCTCACCCACTTCGGCGGCCTCTCCCCCGAGGGCCGCTGCGCCGCGTTCGCCTCCTCCGCCGACGGCTTCGTCCGGGGCGAGGGGGTGGCCGCCCTCTGCCTCAAGACCGTGGAGCGCGCGCTGGCGGACGGGGACCGGATCCACGGCGTCATCCTGCGGACGGCGGTCAACAACGACGGCGGGGGCGACAGCCTCGTCACCCCCGACCCGCGCGCCCAGGAGGAACTGCTCGGCGACATCTACGGGGCCGGTCCCGGCGCCGTGGACGCCGACTCCGTCGCCTATATCGAGGCCCACGGGACGGGCACGAGACGCGGCGATCCCGCGGAGGCCGCCGCGATCGGCCGGGCCGTGGCCAGACACCGTCGGGGCGGCCCCCTGCCGATCGGCTCGGTCAAGACGAACATCGGGCATCTGGAGGCCGCCGCGGGCATGGGCGGGCTGTTCAAGGTGCTTCTCGCGCTGCGGCACCGGGTCGTCCCGCCGAGCCTCCACGCCGAGGTGCTCAACCCGGACATCCCCTTCGACGACCTGAACGTACGGGTCCTCCGCGAGCCGCTCGAACTGCCGCGGACCGGACCGGTCCGGCTCGGGGTCAGCTCCTTCGGCTGGGGCGGCACCAACGCCCATGTGGTCGTGGCCGCTCCGCCCGAGGGGACGGACGGCGGCCGGAGCTCCGGCGCGGCTCTCCGGCCGGGCGTCGGCGCGGCGCCGGTCGCGGACCTGCCGGAGAGCCGGTCCGGCCGCCCGCCCACCGGGCTGCCCGGCTTCGTACCGCTGTCGGCCCAGGATCCCTCCGTACTCGCCGAGCGGGCCGCGCAGTTCCAGGAGCGGGTGCCCGGGACCGAGGCGGGCGTCGCCGAGCTGGCCGGGACGCTCGCCTGGCGCCGCGGTCACCTCCCGGTGCGGGCGGCGCTGCTGGCCACCACGCCCGGCGACCTGTCGGCCGCGCTCGCCGCCGTGTCCGAGCGGCCCGAGGACGACGGACACACCGCGGTGGTGACGGGACGGGCCGTGGCCCGGGGGCGCACCGCGTTCGTCTTCCCCGGGCAGGGCTCCCAGTGGAGTGGCATGGGACAGGAACTGTTCCGGGAGAGCCCGCTGTTCGCCGAGGTCGTGGGGCGCTGCGCCGAGGCGCTGCGTCCGCACCTGACCTGGGATCCGCTGGACGTCTTCGCGGGGAAGTCCGGCGACGGATGGCTGGAGCGGGTCGACACCCTCCAGCCCGTGCTGTGGGCGATGTCCCTGGGACTCGCCGAACTGTGGCGGGCCTCCGGTGTCGAACCCGACGTCGTCATCGGCCACAGCCAGGGCGAGATCGCGGCCGCCACACTCGCCGGGATCCTCTCGTACGAGGACGCCGCGCTCGTGGTGGCACGGCGCAGCGCCGTGGTCCGCCGGACCTGCGGGCGCGGGCTGATGCTCGCCGTGGACCTCGACCGCGACGCGGCCCTGGCGGCGGTCCGCCCCTCCGGGGGCCGGGTCGCGCTGGCCGCGCACAACGGACCGACCTCGTGCGTCCTGTCCGGGGACGCCGACGCCGTCCTCGCGCTCAAGGAGTCGCTGGACGCGGACGGCACGTACTGCCGGCTCGTCAATGTCGACTACGCCTCGCACAGCCCCCAGATGGCCGAGCTGCGCGACGAGTTGCTGGCCGGACTCGCGCCGGCCGTCCCCGGGCCGGGGAGCGTCGAACTGCTCTCCACGGTGTACGGCGAGCCGCTGGACGGCCGCCGGATGGACGCGGCGTACTGGGCGGACAACCTCTGCGGCACCGTGCTCTTCGCGGACTCCCTGACCCTCTCCCTGGACAACGATGTCAGCCATGTCGTGGAGATCAGTCCGCATCCGGTCCTGACCCCGGCCGTCGAGCAGCTGATCGCCGAACACGGGGCGTCCGCGGCGGCGTTGACCACACTGCGCCGGGGCGAGGGCGGCCCCGGCGCGTTCGCCCGCGCGCTCGCACGCGGCTACACCGCGGGGCTCGAACCCTTCGGCGGCCTGCCCCGGTGCCGTCCGGTCCCGCTGCCGGCGCACCCGATGCGGCCCGAGCGCCACTGGCTCCCGGACGGCGGGGCGGCGCCGCGCTCCGGGGCGGCCCGCGGGCTCGACGTCCGCCTCACCCCCTCCCCCGGCGAACGGGACGTCTGGCACGGGCCGATGGAACTCGCGGTCGCCGACCTGCCGTGGCTCGCCGACCACCGGGTCCACGACACGGCCGTCCTGCCGGGTGCCGCGACCCTGGCGCTGGCCGTGAACACCGCGCGCGCCCGCACCGGTTCGGCGCCGCGCGCGCTCCGCGACATCACGCTGAGCGCGGCCGTCGCCTTCGGCGAGGGCCCCGGGCACCTGGCCGTCGAGTGGCGTGACGACATCGCCGAGGGCGGCAGCTTCCGGCTGCTGTCACTGCCGGAGGGCGGCTCCTCCTGGACCGGGCACGCCACGGCCCGCGCCGACTACCGGGACGACGCCGGGCCCGTACCCGGCCTTCCCGGGTGGCTGGAGACGGCGCCGGTCACGGAACCCGGTCCGTTCTACGAGGCGTGCGCGGCGCGGGGGCTCGACTACGGGCCCGCCTTCCGCTGCGTACGCGCCCTGTACCGGGGGCCGGACGGGGACGAGGCGGTGGGCGACGCGGAACTCGCCGCGCCACTGCGGGCGGGCGCGCGGCCGTACGTGCTCCATCCGGCGCTGTGGGACGGCGCGCTCCAGGTCTCGCTCGCGCTGTTCGAGCGGGACGCGGCGGGCACGGCCCTGGTGCCCACCTCGATCCGGGCGGTCCGGGTGGCGGAGCGCCCCGCCGGGCCGCCGGTCACCCGGGTGTGGTCCCATGCCGTCCGGCACGGGGACGGCACCGTGGACGTACGGGTCTTCGACGGTGAGCGCCGCCCGGTATTGGCGATGGAGGGGCTGCGGCTGGCGGAACTGGCCGGCTCCGGCGCGGGCGCGGCCGGCAGCGACGCGGCGCGGCTGCACCGCCTGCGGTGGATCGAGGCCGCCGGGGCGCCCCGGCCCGGCGCCGCGGTGCCCGCCGGACCGTGGCTCGTCTGCGGCGCTCCTGGCGGCCTCGCGGAACCGCTCGCCGCCGCGCTGGCGGCCGAGGGCGCCGAAGTGGTCCGGGTGACCGGGCCCGAGGAGCGGGGCGCGCTCGGTGGCGTGACCGGGGCGGCCGGTGTCGTCTTCGCGGCGCCCCCGGCGGACGCGGGCCTCGGGGCCCAGCAGCGGGGACTGGACGCGCTCACCGACACCGTCCGCGCCTGCGCCGCCCTCGCGGCGGCGCCCCGGCTGACCGTGGTCACGGCGACGGGCCAGTCGGCCGCCGCCGGGGACCGCCCCGACCCCGGCGCCGCCCTCTACTGGGGCTACACGCGGGTGCTGCGGCGCGAACACGGCGAACTGGAGCCGCGCGCCGTCGATGTGGACCCGGCCGACAACGGCTGGGCCGGCGCGTGCGCCGTGGAGATCCTCGGCGCGGACCGCGAGGACCAGATCGCGCTGCGCGGGCGGACCCGGCTGGCCGCCCGGCTCACCCGCACCGGCGGCTTCGGGGAGCCGGACACCCCGCGCCCGCCCCTGCGCGCCGTGCGCCAGCCGTTCCGGGTGGCCGCCGTGCGCCCCGGCCTCTGGGAGGGCGTGGAGTGCGTACCGCTGGCCGGACGGCTGCCGGGCCCCGGTGAGATCGGGATCGAGGTCAACGCCGCCGCGCTCAACTTCATCGACGTGATGAAGGCGCTCGGCACCTACCCCGACCCCACGGGCAGCGCCCGGCTCCTCGGCGGGGAGTGCGCGGGCCGGGTCGTCGCCGTCGGCCCCGACGTGACCGGGTACCGCCCCGGGGACCGCGTGGTGGCCTGTGCGTTCGGCTCCCTCGCCGACCGGGTGACCGTACGCGCCGACCATGCCCGCCCGGTCCCGGACGGGCTCGGCGACCCGGAGGCCGCCGCACTGCCGCTCGCGATGGCCACCGCCTGGTACGGGCTCGCCGAACTCGGCCGTCTGGAGCGGGACGAGACCGTCCTGATCCACTCGGCCGCCGGAGGCGTCGGGCTCGCCGCCGTCCAGGTCGCCCGGCTCCTCGGCGCCCGGGTCGTCGCCACCGCGGGGAGCGAGGCCAAGCGCCGGTACCTCACCGGCCTCGGCGTCACCGACGTGTTCGACTCACGGGATCCCGGCTGGGCGCCGGCGGTCCGCGCGGCCACCGGCGGGCGCGGCGTGGACGTCGTCCTCAACTCCCTGACCGGGGCGGCCATCGAGGCCGGTCTCGACGTCCTCGCCGAGGACGGGCGCTTCGTCGAACTGGGCAAGAAGGACATCCACGGCGGCCACCGGATCTCCCTGGACGCCTTCCGCAAGGGCGTCAGCTTCGCCGCCGTGGACCTGGCCGGGCTGATGGAGCGCAGACCGCGGCGGTTCGCCCGGATCCTCGCCGAGGTCTGGGAGCACGTCACCGAGGGCAGGCTGACCCCGCTGCCGCTGCGCGCCCTCCCCTTCGCCGAGGCGGCGACCGCGCTGCGCGAGATGTCGCACGGCGACCACATCGGCAAGTTCGTCCTCACCGACCCGGGGAGCGTCCCGGCGGTGGCACCCGTACCGCTGCCCGACGGCCGCTTCCGGGCCGACGCCACCTATCTCGTCACCGGCGGCCTCGGCGCGCTCGGCCTCTCCCTCGCGGAGTTCCTGGCCGCCCGGGGCGCGGGCGCGCTCGCCCTCCTGGGCCGGTCGGCCCCCACCGCCGACGCCGAGCGGCGCCTCACGGCGCTGCGGGCGGCCGGCACCCGGGTCAAGACCGTACGGTGCGACATCGCCGACGAGCGGGCGCTGGACGGGGCGCTGCACCGCGTACGGGAGGAACTGCCGCCGCTGCGGGGCGTCTTCCACGCGGCGGGCGTCCTCTCCGACGCCACGATCGACACCATGACCCCGGCGTCGGCCGCCGCCGTGCTGGCCCCCAAGGCCACGGGTGCCCGCAACCTCGACGCGGCGACCGCGGACGACCCGCTCGAGCTCTTCGTGCTGTTCTCCTCCGCCGCCGCGCTGGTGGGCAACGCCGGGCAGGCCGCGTACGCCGCCGCCAACGCCCACCTCGACGCCCTCGCCGAGCACCGCCGCGCCCGGGGCCTGCCCGCCCTGAGCGTGCAGTGGGGGCCGTTCGAGGACATCGGGCTGGCGGCCGCGGACGAGCGGCGCGGCGCCCGGCTGACGGAACGGGGTATGGGCGGCTTCCCGGCGCACGAGGCCTGGCCGGCGCTGCTCCGGATGCTGGAACACGACGAGCCGGTCGTCGGTTACGTACCCCTCGACCCGCGGCAGTGGTTCGAGACGTACCCCGACACCGCCGCACTGCCGAGCTGGGAGCTGCTGCGCGCGGCGGCCGACGGCGGCGCGGTCGCCCGGCCGGGCGACGGGCTGCGCGACCGTCTCCTCACCGCTCCGCCGGACGCCCGGGCGGGCATCGGTGAGGCCGCGGTGCGCGAGCTGGCCGGACGGGTGCTGCGGCTCCCTCCGGAACGCGTCGGCCTGGAGACGCCGTTCAGGACGCTCGGCCTCGACTCCCTGATGAGCCTGGAGCTGCGCAACCGGCTGGAGGCCGCGTTCGGCACCGCGCTCTCCCCGACCCTGCTGTGGACCCACGGCACCGTACGGGCCCTGTCCGGGGCGCTGGTCGAGGACCTGGTGGCCGCTCCCCCGATCACGGACTGACCGCGGCCCGACCCTCGGCCGGAGTCCGTCCCTCGGCCCGACCGCTCACCGGATCGGCCGAGGGGCGCTCCCGGCCGAGGCGCCCCCGGTCGAGGAGCGCTCCCGGCCGTCCCCCCGCACCGTCCGGCCGTCCCCGCACCGCCCGGCTGTCGGCGCCGACAGCACCGGCTTGTTGTCCGAGGAGGAGAAATGTCCGATCCCCAGCACCTGCCGCTGACCGCCTACCAGCGGGACATCTGGGCCGCGAGCGCCATCGACGAGAGTCATCCGCAGTTCAACTGTGTCGTGCACGAACGTCTCACGGGACGCGTGGACGTTCCCGCCCTGCGGGCCTGCCTGGCCCGGGCGGCGCGGCGCCACGACGCGTTCTCGCTCTTCTTCGACGCGCGGGACGAGGTCCCCCACCAGTGGCGGGACCCCGAAGTCGGCTCCGCCCCGGACGGCGCCCTGGTCGGCCTCGTCGACCTCGGCGACGAGGCCGACCCGCGCGCCGCGTGCGCCGCCTGGGTCGAGGGGTCGCTGGCCCGCCCCTTCCCGCTGCGCCGCGGCCGGATGTTCGAACTCACCCTGCTTCGGGAGGGGCCCGGCGCCGTACACCTGGTCGTCAAGGCCCACCACATCATCACCGACGGCTACGGCATCTTCCTCTTCACCGAGCGGGTCTTCGAGGAGTACGAGCGGGTGAAGGCGGGCGCCGCCCCGCTGGACGGGCCCGTGCCCTCGTACGTGGACTTCCTCGCCGAAGAGGTCCGCTACACCGCCTCTCCGGAGTTCCGGCGGGACCAGGACTTCCACCGCCGTGCGCACGGCGATACGGAACCCGCCCTGTTCACCCGCGCCACCGCGCGGGCCGACCGGCCGACCGGGCGGCACGCGTTCACCGTCGACCGGGCTCTCGTCCGGCGCCTCCGCGAGCAGCAGCGGCTGGTGTTCCCCGTGGTGGCCGCGGCGTTCGCGACGTATCTCGGGCGGATCCACCGCACCCCGGAGGTGGTTCTCGGCATCCCCCTGCTCAACCGCCGCGGCGGCGAGGAGCTGGCGACCGTCGGGCACTTCGCCAACAACCTCCCCCTGCGGGTGCGGACACCCGCCACGGCGACCCTCCGCGAGATCGGCGCGGCCGTCGAGACCGGCAGCGAGGAACTGCGCGGCCACGAGCGCCTGGCCCTCGGCGACCTGCTCCGGGCGCTGCCGCGCGGCAGCGGGGCCGCGCCGCAGCTGTTCGACGTGACGCTGTCGTACCTGCCGATGCCCCCCGGTCACACCGTCGCCGGGCTCACCCGGGAGACGAGGGGGTCCGCCCCCGCGCACGCGCAGGACGCCCTGGCGGTCCATGTGCTGCACACCCGGGGCACCGACGACGTGCGGATCACCCTCACCTACGGGCGCGACGTCTTCGACGAGGACTTTCCCGTCGAGGCGCTGGCCGGCCACGTCGCCACCCTGATCCGGCGCGCGGTCGAGGAGCCCGACCGGCCGGTCGGGGAACTGCCCATGCTGGGGGCGGCCGAGCGCCGGGGCCTGGCGAGCGCCGCGCGCGGTCCCGTGGTGCCGTACGCCGACGGGCGCACCCTGCACGGCCTGTTCGAGGAGCGGGCCGCGCGCGACCCGGGCCGGATCGCGGTACTGCCCGCCGACCCGGCGGGCGGGAGCTCTCCTCTGACCTTCGGCGCACTCGACACGGCGGCCGACGAGGTCGCGCACGCCCTGCGCGCGGCCGGGATCCGCCCCGGCGACCGGGTCGCCGTCCTGCTGGAGCGCGGTCCGCTGATGGTCACGGCCGTGCTGGGCGTGCTCAAGTCCGGCGGCGCCTACGTACCGGTCGACCCCGGCCACCCGGCCGAGCGGATCACGTTCGTCCTGGCGGACAGCGGCGCCAAGGCCGTCCTGGTGGGCCCCGGCCCGGACGGCGGGGAAGCCGCCGCGGCGGCGGGCGGGGCCGTGGTGCTGCGCGTCGGCGATCTGCCGGACGCCCCGGACGCCCCGGTCACACCGCCCGGACCGCCGGAAGGCCCGGCCGCACCGCCCGGATCCGACGCCACCTCGCGCGATCTCGCCTATGTCATCTACACCTCGGGCTCGACCGGCCGGCCCAAGGGCGTCATGGTCGAGCACCACTCCGTCGTGAACCGCCTGGCCTGGATGCAGCGCGCCTACCCGATCGGCGCGGACGACGTGATCCTGCAGAAGACCCCGATCTCGTTCGACGTCTCGGTGTGGGAGCTGTTCTGGTGGGCCGTCGAAGGGGCCGCCGTCGCACTCGCCCCGGTCGGCGCCGAGCGGGACCCGCGGGCGCTGGCGCGCACCATCGCCGAACAGCGGGTGACCGTCACCCACTTCGTGCCGTCGATGTTCGGCCCCTTCCTCGACCTGCTGGAGGAGTCACCGGAGCTGCGCGCGCAGGTCCGCTCGCTGCGGTACGTCTTCTGCAGCGGCGAGGCCCTGCCACCGTCCCGCGTCGACCAGTTCAACCGGATCTTCGGGGCGCCCGGCGGCGACGGGCCCGCCCCGAAGCTGGTGAACCTCTACGGGCCGACCGAGGCGACCGTCGACGTCTCCTGCTACGAGTGCCCGGCGGACCCGGCGCTCCCCGTCCGGCGGGTGCCCATCGGCAGGCCGATCGACAACACCGAGCTGTACGTGCTCGGGGAACACCACGACGAGCCGCAGCCGTTCGGGGCGCCCGGCGAGCTGTGCGTCGCGGGGGCCGGCGTCGCCCGCGGCTACCTCGGCCGCCCGGAGCTGACCCGGGAGAAGTTCACCCCGTACCCCTCGGCCCCCGGCGGGCGCGTCTACCGTACGGGGGACCTCGCCCGGGTGCTCGCCGACGGCACCGTCGAGTACCTCGGCAGGATCGACGGGCAGGTGAAGATCCGCGGCAACCGGATCGAGACGGCCGAGGTGGCACACCGCCTGTCGACCGCCCCCGGGGTGCGCGACGCCGTCGTCGTCGACCGCGTGACGCCCGCCCGGGGCACCCATCTCGTCGGCTACTACGTGGCGGACGAGCCGGCCGAGGACGGCGCGCTGCGCGCCCATCTCGCCCGCGCCCTGCCGGAGTTCATGATCCCGGCGTATCTGGTGCGGGTCGACGGCATTCCGCTCACCCCCAACGGCAAGACCGACCGCCGCGCCCTGCCCGAGCCCGGGAACGCCGGGTCCGGGGAGCGGCCCGCCGCGCCGCGCGACGAGACCGAGGCGACGCTCGTCTCCGTATGGTCCGAGGTGCTGGGGCAGGAGAACATCGGCGTCCACGACGACTACTACGCGCTCGGCGGGGACTCCCTCCTCACCATCCGGATCCAGGCGCGGGCGGCCCGGCTCGGCGTCCACTTCGCCCCGAACGACCTCGTCCAGCACCCGACCGTGGCGGCGCTGGCCGCCCGCTGCACCGACGGGCCACGCGAGCAGTCCCCGGAGCCGGCGCCCTTCGCGCTGGTCCCCCAGGAGTCCCGGGACCGGCTGCTCCGTACCGGGAACGCCGAGGACGCGTTCCCGCTGACCCGCCTCCAGTTGGGGCTGATCTATCACAGCGCGGCCGGCGAAGGGTCCGCCGTCTACCACGACGTCTTCCACTACTCCTTCCGGCTGCCCTGGCAGGAGCCCGCCTTCCGGCAGGCGTTCGACCGGCTGGTCGCCCGTCACCCCGCGCTGCGGTCCTCCATCGACCTCGGCGGCCACGGTGAGCCGCTCCAGATCGTCCACCGGCGAGTGACGGGCACACTCTCCGTCGTCGACCAGCGGGGCACCGAGGAGGCGGCGGCCGACGCGGCCCTGAACGAGCACATCGAGCAACGGCGGTACCACGACTACGACTTCGCGACCGCCCCGCTCTACCACTTCCGGGTCCATGTCCGGGAGACCACCACCGAGCTGGTGCTCAGTTTCCACCATGTGCTGCTCGACGGCGGCAGTGTGGCGAGCCTGCTGCGGGAACTGCTGGAGGAGTATCTGCACACCCTGGGCGAGGGCGCTCAGACGCTCCCGGCCGACCCGCCGCCCTCACCCGTGCACCACGTCCTCGCCGAGCGCGCGGCGCTGGAGTCCGAGGACGACCGGCGGTACTGGAAGGAGCGGCTGGCCGGCGCGCGCGGCGTCCACCTCGACGGCTTCCGGCCCGCCGCGCCGGTCACCGGGCCGGCCGGCTCCGTCAGCCACCGGGCCACGCTGCCCGCGGGGCTGGAACACCGGGTCGCCGCCTTCTCGCGCGCGCACGCCGTCCCGGTGAAGTCCGTGCTCTTCGCGGCGCACTGCCTGACGCTGCGGCTGTTCTCCGGGCAGCACGACCTGACCACGGGGCTGCTCACGCACGGGCGTCCGGAGCGCGCCGACGGGGACCGCACCGCCGGTCTGTTCATCAACACCATCCCGGTCCGGATGGGCGACGCCGCCGGCACCTGGCTCGACACCGTGCGCGAGGCCCACCGGGAGGAGCGGCGCAGCCATCCGCACCGCCACTACCCGCTCAGCGCCATCCAGGAGGACTCCCCGCACGGGCCGAGCGTGGGAACCGCGTTCAACTACGTCAACTTCCATATCCTCGCGCCGGTCCTCGGCCACCGCGCCGTGGAACTGCGGTCGGTGCGCACCTTCGAGGAGACCAACTTCCAGCTCCTCGTCAACGCCGTCACCGACCCGGGGGACGGCGGTCTCTGGCTGCGTATCGACGGGGACGGTCGTACCTTCACCGAGGAGCAGGCCGCGCTGGTCGCCCGCGCCTACACCGAGATCCTCACCCGTGTCGTGGACCATCCGCACGACCCGGCGGACCTCGGCTTCCTCGCCACCGGGGGCGCCCTCGCCGCCGCGGGTGCTCCGGCCGGCGCGGAGCCGGGGGCGGCCCCGGACGTCGTACGGCTCTTCGCCGGGCAGGCCGCTCGTACCCCGGACTCCGTCGCCGTGGTCCAGGGGACGCGGCGGTGGACCTACCGGCAGCTCGACCGGGCCGCGGACCGGATCGCCCGGCGGCTGGCCGACGTCGGCGCGGGGGCCGGCACCCGGGTCGGCATCGCCATGGACCGCGCCCCGGAGACGGTGGCGGTGATCCTGGCGGTCGCCAGGGCGGGCGCCGCCTGCGTACCTCTGGACACCGGCTACCCGGCGGAGCGGATCGCCGCGATGCTGGAGCAGGCGCGGCCGGTGCGGGTCGTCGCGCACCGGGCCCACGCGGACCTGGTCGGTGACCGGTCCGTCCTGCTCCTGGCGGACGACCTCCTGCCGGACGATTTCGTGCCGGACGTCCTCCTGCCGGACGGCGAGCACGGTACGGCCGGTACGGACCTCGCCGCACCGGCCACCGGTACGGACGGTACTGACCTCCCCGGACCCGACCCCGACAGCGCGGCGTACGTCCTGTTCACCTCCGGCTCCACGGGCCGGCCCAAGGGCGTGGTGATGCCCCACCGCTCCCTCGGCAACCTGGTGGCCTGGCAGAACCGCAGGCCCAGCGGGGCGGCCGGGGGCACCACCGTGGCGTACGCGCCGCTCAGCTTCGACGTGTCGTTCCAGGAGCTCTTCTCCACGCTCTGCTCGGGCGGCACCCTCGTCCTCGTCACCGAGGCCGAACGCCGCGACATGCCCGCGCTGCTGCGCCTCCTCGACCGGCACGGCGTCGAGCGGATCTTCCTGCCCTACGTCGCCCTCCAGCAGTTCGCCGAAGCCGCGTGCGCGCTCGGCCCGGTGCCCCGCCGGCTGCGGACACTGATCTCCTCGGGCGAGCAACTGCGTGTGAGCGACGAGATCCGCCGGCTCTGCGCCCTGCTGCCGGGCGTCGTCCTGGAGAACCAGTACGGCCCGACCGAATCGCATGTCGTCACCAGCTTCACCATGACCGGCGATCCGGCCGCCTTCCCGCCGCTGCCGCCGATCGGCGCCCCCGTCGACGGCGCGGAGGTCCAGGTGCTGGACGACCGGATGCGGCCGGTCCCGGTCGGCGTCCGGGGCGAGATCCACCTCGGCGGCGTCTGCCTGGCCGACGGTTACACCGGAGCGCCGGAGCTGACGGCGGAGCGGTTCGTCCCGTATCCCGGGGAGGGCGGCGACCGGCGGCTGTACCGGACCGGCGACCTCGGCTACGTCCTGCCGGGCGGCGACCTCGTCTACGCCGGGCGGGCCGACGGCCAGGTCAAGATACGCGGCTTCCGGGTCGAGCCCGCCGAGGTGGAACTCGCCGTCGCCCGCCATGCCGCGTGGGGCTCCGGCGTCCGCGAGGTCGCGGTGGTGGACCGGCGGCGCGGCACGGACGCCTTCCTCGCCGCGTTCCTCGTGGGCGACGCGGACCTGACCGACCTCGGGGAGCTGAAGGACCACCTGCGGGCGACACTGCCGGAGCACCTGGTCCCCTCCCACTTCCAGTGGCTGCCCCGGATGCCGCTCACCCCCAGCGGCAAGCGGGACGACGCCGCGCTGCGGGCGGCCGAACTGACCGCGGCGGCGCCCCGGGCGGGCCGGCCGCCGCGCGACGGGCGCGAGCGGGCCCTCGTCGAGATGTTCGCCGAACTGCTGGACATCCCCGAACCGGGCGTCCACGACAGCCTCTTCGAGCTGGGCGGCACCTCGATCACCGCCATGCGCCTCGTCGTCCTGGTCGAACAGCGCCTGGGCGTCCGGCTGCCGCTGTCCGGCTTCGTCGCGGCCCCCACCGCCGCCGCCATCGCGGAGCTCCTGCGCTCCTCGGCGGTGCCCGCCCCCGGGGACGTGCTGGTGCCCTTCCGGCGGGACGGCGAGCGGCCGCCGGTCTTCCTCGTCCACCCGCTGGGCGGCAATGTGCTCTGCTATCTGGCGCTGGCCCGGCATCTCCCCGCCGACCAGCCCTTCTACGGGATCCAGGCGGCCGGCTTCGTACCGGGGACCGATCCGCACCGCTCGATCCCCGAGATGGCGCGCGCGTATGTCGAGGCGGTCCGGCGGGTGCGTCCCGAGGGGCCCTATGTCATCGGCGGCTGGTCGTTCGGCGGCTTCGTCGCCTTCGAGATGGCGCGGCTGCTGCGGGAGGACGGCCAGGAGGTGCTGCCCCCGGTGCTCCTGGACACGGTGGCGCTGAGCCCGGACGCCCCCCGGGACGTGAGCGACGCGTCCCTGTTCCACTTCTTCTTCTGGGAGCTGCTCTGGGCGGACAGCGGGAGCGACACCCCCGTCGAGGAGCTGACCCGGGAAGTCGGTTCCGAGGACGAGGTGTTCCGGCGCATCGCCGAGGTCGCCGGGCGGAACGGGATCCTCCCGGCCGGCGACCCGCACGGCGCGGCCCGCCGCCTCTACGCCGTCTTCCAGGCGAACTACCAGGCGCTGATGGACGAGCCGGGCGAGGTCACCGATCTGGACCTGACGCTCCTCCACGCGCGGGGCGACCTGCCGGACGTCCTCAAGCCCCTGCACGAGGGGGCGGGATCCCTGCACGGCGACCCCACGAACGGCTGGCGGACCAGGACGACCGGACGCATCGAGGTCATCGACGTCCCCGGCGACCATCTGCAGATCGTGGAGGAGCCGTATGTGAAGTACGTGGCGGAGCAGATCACCCAGCTGGTGGCGGCAGCCCTGCCGAGCGCCGGAGACGGAACCCGAGGGAAGCGGTGACGAGAGACATGACCAGGAGCAACGGAACGGACGGCAAGCGTCGTGGAACGGCGGTCGTCGTGGGCGCCGGGATCGGTGGCCTCGCGGCCGCCATCACCCTGCGCCGCGTCGGCTTCGACGTCGAGGTCCACGAGCGGGCGGGCGAACTGCGCCCGGCGGGCACCGCGCTGTCCGTCATGAGCAACTCCATGACGGCGCTGGCCTCCCTCGGCATCGATCTGCGGCTGGAGGAGCGCGGCCGGGTGATCGAGACGGCCGAGCTGATGACGAGCACCGGCGGCCGGATCAAGACGATGCCGTACCGGGACCTCGCCGAGAGCCTGGGCGCCCCGAGCGTGTGCATCTCCCGCAGCGAGCTCCAGGCGGCCCTGCTGGAGGCGGCCGGGGACTGCCCGATCCATCTCGGGTCGGCCGCCACGGGCTACGACATCGGACAGGACGGCGTACGGGTCCGCTTCGCCGACGGCGGGGAGACCCGCGCCGACCTGCTGGTGGGCGCCGACGGCATCCACTCCGCCGTCCGCCGGCAGCTCGCGGGACCGGAGCAGCTGCGGGAGGCCGGCTATCTCTGCTGGCTCGCCGTCACCCCGTTCGACCACCCCACGCTGACGCCGGGCTTCAACGGCCACTACTGGGGGCGGGGGCAGCGCTTCGGGCTGCACGACATCGGCCACGGGCACGCCTACTGGTGGGGTACGCGGAACATGTCCGCCGAGAGCGCCCGTGGCTGGAAGGGCACCAGGGAGGACATCGCCCGTACCTTCGGCGGCTGGGCCGATGTGGTCACCGAGGTGATCCGGGCCACGCCCGAGGAGGCGGTCCACGCCGTCCCCGCGCAGGACCGGCCGTTCCTGGAGCGCTGGGGCGAGGGTCCGGTGACCCTGCTGGGGGACGCCGCCCACCCGATGCTGACAGCCCTCGCCCAGGGCGGCAGCACGGCGATCGAGGACGCCGTGGTCCTGGCGCACAGCTGCGCGGCCGCGGCCGACCCGGTGAGCGGGTTGCGGGCCTACGAGGCGGCCCGGCGCGACCGCACCAGGTGGCTGGTCGACAACTCGTACTCCCTCAGCAGGAACGAGCAGGAGGAGCGCCCGCTGGCGATCGCGCTGCGCAACACCCTGATGCGGTACGCGCCGACGCCCCTGCTGATGCGCCCCTTCCGGACGGCGATGACGTACACCTCCCCCGACCTCGGCCGGGACGGCGCGGCACCGTCCCCCGCGTCGCTGTGAACGGGCCCGCCCCCGCGTGATCCGGTGGCCGGGGAGTGTGTCACCGGTGACACACTCCCCGGCCACCCGGCCCTCTCAGCGGGCCGGGCCGCGTCGGCCGACGAAGGCGGCGAGTCTGCGCACGCCCTCCTCGATGCCGGCCGGGTCCAGCGCGCTGCACGAGAGCCGGAGCTGGCCGGTGCCCCCGCCGTCCAGGTGGAAGTCGCGCATCGGCGTCCACAGGACACCGAAGTCGCGTGCCGACTGCTCCAGGGCCGCGGCGTCGGCGTCGAAGGGCACCCGCATGACGAGGAAGAAGCCGCCGTCCGGCATGTTCCAGCTGATGTCCGCCGCCTCCCGGGACGCGCGCGGGAAGTGCCGGTCCAGCGCGTCGAGGAGGGTGTCCAGGTTCTTGCGGTAGAAGGCGATCGCCTGCTCGTTGGCCTGGCGGAGCCGGCAGCCGGACTCCACGAGCATCCCGCCGATGACGGCCTGGCTGATGGACGAGGTGTTGACCGTCGTCATGCTCTTGATCTTCGACAGTTCGTCCGCGAGGAGGGTGCGCCGGCCGCCGGGGCCGACGACCTCCTGGTCCGCGACCACGTACCCGACGCGGGCGCCCGGCAGCGCGGTCTTGGCGAAGGAGCCCAGGTAGAGCACCCGGCGTTCGCGGTCCATCGACTTCAGGGTGGGGCGCGCGCCGCCGGTGCGCACGAAGAACCCGTACGGGTTGTCCTCCAGGATGAGCAGATCCTCCTGCTCCGCGATCTCCAGCAGCCGGCGGCGCTCGGGCAGCTCCATGCTGGCACCGGACGGGTTGGCGAAGTCCGGTACGACATAGAGCGCGCGCGGCCGTCCGCCGGCGGCCCGGGTCGCCTCGACCGCGGCGAGCACGGCCTCCGGGTCGGGGCCCGCCGCGCCCTCCGGGACGGGCCGTACCCGCAGATCGAGCAGCCGGGCGGCGCCGGTCACCCCGACGTAGCAGGGCGAGCTGACCAGCAGGGTGTCCTCGGGCGCGGCGAACAGGGCGCGCAGCGTGAGCAGCATCGCCTCCTGGCAGCCGGTGGTCAGCACCACGGATTCCGCGGGGACGTGGATGTCCTCGTCGTTGGCCAGGGTCTGGGCGACGAGGTCGTGGATGAGGCCGTTGGTCCTGCCGTACTGGAAGAGCTGGGTGCGGATCCGCTCGGCGCTCAGACCCCGGTCGCGCTCCAGATACGTGGTGTACGAGCGGAGATGACGGACCAGGTCCTCGGGTTCGAACCCGCCCTGGGCGGGCCTGCCGGGGGCGAAGGAGATCGCGTCGGGGAAGCGCGCGACGACCTCGTTGAGGAAGTTCATCGAGTCGAGCAGCGGGTCCCCGAGCGAGCCGTGCAGATCCCCGAGTTCCAGCGCGTGCCCACCGGCGGCCGGGCCGGTGGGGGCCGTGGCGCTGAGGGTGGTTCCGGCCGCGGTGGTGCCGGTGGTGTGCGACATCGTGTCAGCCCTTCGTTCCCGCGGGGCCGCCCCCGGCGAAGACCGTACGGAGATGAGCGGCGGCCTGTCCGACCGCCCGGCGGCCCGCGTCGAGCGTTCCGGCCATCGCGAAGAAGCCGTGGATGACCCCCGGGTAGCGGGTCAGTTCCACCGGGACGCCGCTCTCCCGCAGGCGCTCCGCGTACAGTTCGCCCTCGTCGCGCAGCGGGTCGTACTCGGCGGTGATGACCAGCGCGGGCGGCAGCCCCTTGTGGCTCTCGGCGCGCAGCGGGGAGGCGAGCGGGTCGCTGCCGTCGGCCTGGTGGGCCAGGTAGTTGTCCCAGTACCAGCGCACGGACTTGTCGTTGAAGAGCAGTGGGTCGGTGTGGGTGCGGCGCGACTCGGTGTCGGCGAGATGGTCGGTGTTGGGGTAGACGAGGAGTTGTCCGGCCAGCTCCGGGCCGCTCCGGTCGCGTGCCATCAGGGTGACGGCCGCGGCGAGGTTGCCGCCCGCGCTGTCGCCGCCGACGCAGATGCGGGAGGTGTCGGCGCCGAAGCGCGCGCCGGCCTCCTCGGCCGCCCAGCGCAGGCCCGCGTAGCAGTCCTCGACGGCGGCGGGGAACGGGTTCTCGGGTGCGAGGCGGTAGCCGACGGCGAGGGTGAGGCACCCCGCGGCGTTGGCGAGGCTCCGGCAGATGGCGTCGCAGGTGTCGATGGTGCCCAGGGTCCAGCCGCCGCCGAAGTAGTAGACGAGGACGGGCAGCGGTCCTTCGCCGGCGGGCCGGAAGACCCGGACGGGCAGCGGTCCTTCTGGCCCCGGGAAGGTCGTGTCGGTGACCTCCTCGACGGGTTCCGGTGTGCCCGCTCCGTCGAGGACCGCGGCGAGGTCGGCCTCGCGCGCCTCCTGGAGGGACATGGTGTAGAGCGGGCGGCCGCCCTCGGCGGCCTTCCGGTCGTACAGGGCCTGTAATTGCGGGTCGAGTGCCATGCTCTCCCTCTCCGGCCGGTCGGCCCGGCCGGTCGGTGAACCGCGTGGTCCGGTCGGAGACACGCGTGTCTATACGGGGGCGTCCACCAGCTTCGACGGGTCGGTGGCGACGGAGCGGAGCCGCTCGATGATGGCGCGGTCCGCCCTGGTGTAGGAGGCGGGGTCGTCGTGGAGCACCGAGGAGCCGTTGGCCGCCTCCAGGAAGGCGATCAGCTCGAAAGCGAGCTGGGGGACGTCGGTGTCCTCCGTGATCTCCCCGGCCTGGCGCGCCTCCTCGATGGACTGCTCGACGAAGGAGACCCAGTTGGTCTGGGCCTGGGCGACGGTGTCGTGCACCAGTCCGCGGCGGGCGTCGTACTCGGCGGAGACCGAGTAGAAGAAGCATCCGCCGGGGAAGACCCGCTGTTCGGAGTAGGCCAGCCACAGCTCGCACATGTGGCGGACCCGGCCGAGGCCGCTCGGCACCTCGCGCGCGGGCTGCACCACGCGCTCGATGTAGATCTTGACCGCCGCTCTGACGGTGGCGAGCTGGAGCTCCTCCTTGGAGCCGAAGAGAGCGAAGACCCCGCTTTTGCTGAGGCTCAGTTCCTCCGCGAGCCGTCCCAGGGACAGGCCGTCGAGACCTTCGACCGAGGCGATCGCCACGGCATGGCCCAGAATGAGCCGCCGTGTCTGGTTGCCGCGCTCGATGCGTCCGTCCGTCCTGGACACCGCCATGTCGCCACCTTCTCCCGTCGTCAGCCGGTGGTCCGCCGGCCGCCCCCATCATACAAAGTGAACGACCGTCCTATTACTGTACGCCCGTGCGGTTACTTGTGTAGAGTGGCCGCCATGGGTAGGGGGAGTCAACACACACCGCCACAGCTGACGCTGCGCGGGTACGAAGATGAAGCCGAACGCCGATTACCTCGCGAGGTCTGGGACTTCCTGGCCGGCGGAAGCGGCACCGAATCAATGCTGACCAGCGGCCGCACGGCCCTGGACCGGCTGCGGCTGCGGCCGCGCTGTCTGGTGGACGTCTCCGAGCGCGACCCGGGCACCACACTGCTCGGCGCCCGGCTGGCCGCGCCGCTGGGCATCGCGCCGATGGCCTACCACCGGCTCGCACACCCCGAGGGCGAGGTGGCGACCGCGCGGGCGGCCGGCGAGACCGGCACCCTGCTGACCGTGAGCATGTTCGCGAGCCGGTCGCTGGAGGACATCGCCGACGCGGCGAGCGGGCCGCTCTGGCTCCAGCTGTACTGGCTGAAGCGCTGGGACATCGTCGAGCGGCTGGCCAAGCGGGCCGAGGCCGCCGGATACCGGGCGCTGGTCCTGACGGTGGACGCGCCGAGCATCGCGCGCAGGCCCCGGGACATCCGCAACGGGTTCTCGGTCCCGGACGGCATCCGCGCCGTCAATGTGGACCCGGAGGTCATGGCGGCCTCGCACGGCGGGAACGCCGGCGAATCCGCCGTCGCCCGCCACGCGCGGGAGCAGTTCGACGCATCGGTCACCTGGGCCGACCTCGGCCGGCTGCGGGAGCTGACCTCGCTCCCGCTGATACTGAAGGGCGTCCTCAGTGCCGAGGACGCGGATCTCGCCGTGCGCCACGGCGTGGACGGAATCATCGTCTCCAACCACGGCGGCCGGCAACTCGATTCCGCCGTGGACGCCGTGGACGTCCTGCCGGACATCGTCGACACCGTCGGCGGGCGATGTCCCGTCGTCCTCGACGGCGCCGTCCGCAGCGGTACCGACATCGTCAAGGCTCTCTGTCTGGGGGCCAGCGCCGTATTCGTCGGCCGGCCCGTCCTGTGGGGGCTGACCCACTCCGGCGGCGACGGCGCCGCCTCGGTGCTGCGCCTGCTGACCGGTGAACTCGACGAGACGATGGCGCTGATGGGGGCCTCCGGAATCCGGGAGCTGAACCGGTCCGGCGTCGTACGGCGATAGGAAAGGTTATTCCCGGAACGGCCTTTCACGCCGAAGTGTGCCGTTGATTTTATTCTCACCCGATTATTAGGGGTGAGTTTTTCGGCATGCCCGAATTCATTCCCCGCACGTCAAAATTTGTGACACCTCCAAATCTACGACACGCCGGACCGAATAGAATTTCTTTACTTGCCTACCCGGCAGTAACGATAGACACTTCAGATTGTCGGCAGGGGAACCGGTAGCGGCGGAACGATATCGCCGTGGAATTGGAATAGGTGAGATATCCGTGAGGGATACGGAACCGCGCCACCCGGTGTGCGAGGACGGCGCGTGGGTGGACGAGATATTACTCGGCGGTTCGGACGGAGACATCGTGCTCCATCTGGGCGGCCCCGTGAGCCGGGGAGAGTTACGCCGACTGGTGGCCGAACAGCACGCGCGGTTCGCCGCCGCGGGGCTGGCCAAGGGCGGGGCACTGGCACTGCGCCTGCCGCCCTCGCTCGACTGCGTCACCGCGATGCTGGCCGGATGGCGGATCGGGGCCCAGGTCGCCCTGCTCGACTACCGGCTGACGACCCACGAGGTGGGCCGGGCCATCGCGAGACTCGGCCCGCAGCTGGTGGTGGAGCCGGTCGGTGACGTCCCGGGCACCCTGCGGGGGTTCTTCGAGATATCCACGCGCGTCACACCGCTGCGCGGCGGCCGGCCGGCCCGCACCCCGCACGCGCTGCTCCAGCTCAGTTCGGGCTCCACCGGCCCCTCCAAGGTGATCGGCCGCACGGTCGGTGACCTGCTGGCGGAGGTGGAGCGGTACAGCCGGCTCGACGGTTTCCCCCGCCGGGGCGAGCGGATCGTCCTGCTGGCCTCGATCGTGCATGTGCTCGGACTGGTGGGCGGCCTCCTCTACGGCCTCGCCGCCGGCGTCCGGATCGTCCTGCCGACCCGGCACACCGCCGACTCCATCTTCCGGGCCGTCGCGCTCGATCCCGAGCCGACCACCCTGCTGGGTGTGCCCTCCCAGGCGTCCGTGCTGGCCGCCGTCCAGTCACCGCCCCGACTGCCCCAGCTGGTACGGATGGTGACCGGTGGGGAAATCCTCAAGGAGTCGGTCAGGGAGCGGTTCACCACGGGGTACGGCGCCGGGCTCGGGGCGATGTACGGCATGACCGAGGCCGGGGTGATCGCCACCGACATCACCGGCGGCACCCTGCCCGGACTCACCCCGGTCCCGGGGCTCCCGGTGCGCGTCCAGGACAACCAGATCCTGCTCGGCCTCGCGGCCTCCCCGTACGTGGGACAGGTCGACCCGACCCGCTACGTGGACGGCTGGCTGCGCACCAACGACGCGGGCCATCTCGACCCGGACACGGGCCTGTTGACCGTGAACGGCCGACTGGACTCACAGATCTCCATCGGCGGGCTCAAGGTCGATCTCAGCGAGGTCGAGGCCGCCCTCTGCGCGCTGCCCGACGTGGCCGACGCCGTCGTCGTCCACGAGGCGGGCATCGAGGCCTTCGTCATCGTACGGAGTTCCGTCTCGGCCGGCAGTCTCTCCCAGGCCCTCGCGGCGCGGCTCGCCCCGTACAAGCGGCCGCGTACCCTGCACGTCCTGTCCGAACTCCCCAGGACCGCCACCGGAAAGCCGCTGCGCCAGGTGGCGGCCCTGCGCGCGGCGGCCAGAGCGGGAGCCGAGGTATGAGGGCCCGGGCGGACGGCGGGAACCGCTTCCGGCGGACCCCGCCCGGCTACGGATCAATCCGATGTACGGGACGTCACCCGGCGGACCTCGACACGTGCCGCGGCCCCGTCCGCGCCGCGGACGGCCACGCCGACGACATGACTCCCACCGACGACCAGGGCCGCGTCCGCGGCCGTACCCGGATCGTCCGGTAGCTCCAGCGGTACGGGCGAGGCCCCCGCGATCAGCGGCCACCGGCCCGGCGAGGGCATCCGGCGGCTCATCCCGCCGGCCCTGAGCCCCAGCCCCAGCGCCTTGCCGACCGCTTCCTTCTGTGTCCACAACCACAGGAAACCCACGGACCGTTCACTCTCCGGCAGCGCGGCCACCCACGCGGCCTCGGCCTTGTCGAGCCACCGCCGGGCCAGCGCCTGACCGGGCAGCACCCGCAGCGCCTCCACATCCACACCCACGTGACCGCCGGCGGTGAACGCCACCGCCAGCGCGCCCCGGGTGTGACTCATGCTCACCCGCACGCCCTCGGCCGCCCCGGCCATGACCGGCCGGCCGCCGGGTTCACGCTCCATCCAGATCGCGGACGGGTCCACTTCGAGCACCGCGGCGACCTGCCGCACCAGCAGGGCGCGTGCCCTGCCGCGCTCGTCGCCGTCCGTCGTGCACCACAGCACCGTCACCGTGTCCGGGGCCGGCCCCGGGCGTCCATCCATGAAAGGAAGTCAATCAAATGACCGCAGAGGTCCACCAGTTCATCGTCACCGCCCTCGAAAACATGAACTACGACGTCACGGACGTGACCGGCGACACCCCGCTGGGCCCGGCCGGACTGGATCTGGAGTCGCTGTCCGTGGCCGAGATCGCGATCCAGGTGGAGGACGCCTACGGCGTCAAGTTCGACGAGGACGAGATGGAGACCGTGGCGCTGCTCACCGTCGCCGGCCTGGTCAAGGAGATCGTCGACCGGGTGGCCGCCGCCAGGACCGTCTCCGCCGCCGCCGAGTGAGCGGCGGGCCGCGCCCGGCCGGTGCCCCGTGTGCTGTGCGGCACCGGGACACCGGCCGGGTCCGCGGCCCGGCACCACGGGTCGACCGGGAAAGTCCCCAGCCGCTGGGGAGCAGCAAACGCAGAGGGGAGACACGGCATGAACGCCAAGAACGACCGCGCGGAACTCGCGGCCGACCCGGCGCTCGGGGTCGGCAACGCGCTGACCACACTCGTCGCCAAGGGCATCGGCCTGGACGCGCCGGCACTGACCTTCGACACCGAGGTGGACGGGCATCCCGCCTGGGAAGCCTTCACCCTGGCCGAGCTGGGGGAACGGGTGGCGGCCCGGGCGGCCACCCTGCACGCCTGGGGCATCAGGCCCCGTGACCCGGTCGCGGTCTATGTCTCCGCCGCCGCCGACCAGGTGCTCAGCTATCTGGCGCTCGCCCACATCGGCGCCATCCCGGCCCTGGTCAACGGGCGGGTGCCCGGGGCGACCGCGGCCAAGTACATCCAGCGGCTCCGCGCCGTGGGCGTGCTCGCCGACGCGGCCCACGCCGCCGAGCTGGCGGGGCACGAGACGGACACACCGCTGCTGGGCGACGTGTCCGGACTGGGCGCGGGGAAGCCGGCCGACGCGCCGGCGCCGTACCGCCACCACGGCACGGAACCGGTCGTCATCACCCACTCCTCCGGGACCACCGGGCTGCCCAAGGCGGTCGCCCACTCCCACCACAGCCTCTTCGCCTCCGTCCGCCACCGGCTCTCGCTCCCCAAGGGGCAGGGCCTGAACCGGATGCTCGGCGCGCTGCCGGCCGCCCACGCCGCGACGGTCATCGCCGTCAACCTGGCGCTGTGCAACCGCGTCCAGCTGGCGCTGGTGTCCCGGCAGGACGGCACGGTCGTCCTCGACGCCATCGAGAGCTGGCGGCCCGAGGCCGTGCTCGGCTTCGCCGCGACCTGGTCGGAGCTGGCCGGCGAGGACCTGGCGGCGCGCGACCTCGACTCCGTGCGCGCCTGGTGGAACACCGGGGACTGCGCGCACGAGGCGCACGTACGGCGGCTGGTCGCGGTGGGCAACCGGAGCACCGCCACCGCCCAGGGCATCGTGCGGCGGCCGGGCTCGTTCTTCATCGACGGCCTCGGCTCCACCGAGATGGGCCACTCGCAGTTCTTCATCACCCACACCCCGGAGACCAACCGGTACGGCCGCTGCATCGGCAAGCCGCACGCCTTCTCGGACGTGACGGTCATCAGCGACGAGGGAGAGCACCTCGGCGCGGGACAGGTCGGTCAGCTCGGGGTCAACGCGCCGACGCTCGCGCTGGGTTACTGGAACGACTCGGTGACCACCTACCGGACCCGCAGGGACGGCTACTTCCTCACCGGCGACCTGGTCTACCGCGACGAGGCGGGCTACTACTTCCATGTGGACCGCGCGGTGGACGCGGTCGAACTCCCCGGCGGCGAGAAGCTGTTCACCGCCGCGTCGGAGGAGCGGATCCTCGCGCGCTGTCCCGGGATCCTCGAATGCACCGTCGTCGCGGTCCGCGACGGCGACCAGGTCACCACCTCGGTCCTGCTGGTCCCCGCGGCCGGCGAGGCCAGGACGGTCCCCGAGGAGGACCGGGCCAAGGAGGTGCTGGCGGCGCTGGAGGAGCATGTCGCGCGGACCGTCGCGCGGGTCGTGGTGGTCGATCCCGACCTCATCCCGCTCGGCCCCACCGGCAAGGTCCGCAAGGTGCTGCTGCGGGAGCGCTACCTCAAGGGCGAACTGCCCGTCGGGTCCGGCACGGACCTGCGCGCGGAGGCGGTGAGCGCGGTATGAGCACCTCCGTCGCCCCGGGCGCCGGCGCCGTCATCACCGGACTCGGTACGTTCACCTCGCTCGGCCGGGGCGCGTCCGACACCTTCGACGCGCTCTGCCACACCAAGTCGGGGCTGCGCCGTCCGCCCGCCGGCCACCTGCTGGACGGGACGGTCGACGTGGCGGGGCTCGCCCCCGACATCACCGCCGCCGAGGTACTGCCGCCCAGCGAGGGGCGGCTGGTGGACCGTTACGTCCTGATGGCGCTCGCCGCCGCCGACGACGCGCTCGCCGACTCCGGCATCGTCGTGGGCCGGGACGTGGACCCGCACCGGGTCGCGGTCGTGGTCTCCAGCGGGGCCGGCGGACTGACCACGTACGAGGCGCAGACCGCGGCGCGCGCCGAGCGGGGCGCGACCGCGATCAGCCCCTATCTGCTGCCCGGGATGCTGCCGAACATGGCGGCGGCCCGGATCGCCATCAAGCACGGGATCAGGGGCTGGAGCGCGGCCATCGCCACGGCCTGCTCCGCCGGCGCCCACGCGGTGGTGGAGGCGGCCCGGCTGATCCGGTACGGCGAGGCCGATGTCGTGGTCTGCGGTGGCGCCGAAGCGCCGCTCAACCCGACGTCCGCCCTGGCCTTCGCGCACGCCAAGGCGCTGGCGCGCGGCTGGGAGGACCCCGAGCGCGCCAGCCGGCCCTTCGACCGGGCCCGCAACGGATTCGTCCTCTCGGAGGGCGCCGGCGTCCTGGTGGTGGAGCGGGCCGCGCACGCGGACGGACGCGGCGCGGCCGGATACGCCGACCTGCTCGGGTGGGGGGTCACGACCGACGCCCACCGGCCCACCACACCGCGGCCCGACGGGGAGGGCGCGGCGGGCAGCATGCGGAACGCGCTGGCCTCCGGCGGGCTCGTGCCGGACGACGTCGGCTACGTCAACGCGCACGGGACGGCGACCAAGCTGGGCGACATCGCGGAGGCCAGGGCCATCAGGTCCGTCTTCGGCGAACGGTCGCCCGCGGTCAGCGGCACCAAGTCCATGACCGGCCATCTGCTCGGCGGTTCGGGCGCGGTGGAGGCTGCCGTGTCCGCGCTGGCCGTCGCCCGGGGCACCCTGCCGCCCACGCACAACCTGGACGAGGTGGACCCCCAGTGCGAGCTGGACCACGTACGGGGCGGTGCCAGGAAGCAGCGGGTCGAAGCCGCGCTGAGCAATTCCTTCGCTTTCGGCGGTCACAACGTCAGCGTGCTGCTCGGCACCGCCTCCACCCGGAAAAAGCGGTCCTGACCGAAGTGAACAGAACGAGAGCCAGAAAGAAACCGAAAGAAAAGACAAGGTGAGGAACGTCCGTGGACATTGATGGAATTGACCACGTCGAATTCTTCGTGGGCGACGCCCAGCAATGGGCGCACTTTCTCTGCTTCGCCTTCGGATTCCGCGTCCAGGGCCAGGCGGGTCCCGAAACGGGACTGCCGGGGCGGCGTTCGCTGCTGCTCGTACAGGGGGACATACGGGTCCTGCTGACCTCCGCGCTCGACCCCGAGGACCCGGCGGCCGTATACACCGCGCGGCACGGCGACGGCGTGGCGACGATCGCCTTCTCGGTGGCGGACACCCGGGGCGCGTTCGAGACCGCCGTCGCCCAGGGCGCGGCCGTGGCCGAGGAGCCGAGGGTGCTGGAGCGGTGCGGGGCCCGGGTGGTCACCGCGAGCGTGGCGGGTTTCGGGGATGTGACACACCGTTTCGTCGAGCGGACCGGTGACCCCGAGGAGTTCCTGCCGGGTCTGATGGAGATGGTGCCGTCCGGCCCCGCCGCGCAGGAGCCGCCGCTGCTGGCGGTGCTCGACCACGCGGCGATCTGCCTGCCCGCCGGGGAACTGGCACCGACCGTGGAGTACTACCAGAAGGTCTTCGGTTTCTCGCAGATCTTCGAGGAGTTCATCGAGGTCGGCGAGCAGGCGATGGACTCCAAGGTGGTGCAGAGCCCCAGCGGGAAGGTCACCTTCACGCTGATCGAGCCGGTCGTCGGCCGCAAGCCCGGCCAGATCGACGAATTCCTGGCCCGGCACGGCGGTGCCGGTGTGCAGCATCTCGCGCTGCTCACCGATGACATCGTCGGCACGGTCAAGACACTGGAGCAGCGCGGGGTGGCGTTCCTGCAGACCCCCGACACCTACTACACCGAGCTGGAGCAGCGCCTCGGCCGCCCGGAGCTCGACCTGGGGGCGCTGCGCGAGACGAACGTGCTGGTGGACCGGGACCACTGGGGCGAGGTCTTCCAGATCTTCACCCAGTCCATGCACATCCGCCGGACCTTCTTCTGGGAGGTCATCGACCGGCACGGCGCCCGCACCTTCGGCAGCGGCAACATCAAGGCCCTCTACGAGGCCAAGGCCCGCGAGCGCGCCACCGCGTGAGCGGATGCGCGGGTCCGGCCGCGCGGGCGGCCCGGCACCCGTCCCGACACCCGTGCCGGCGCGCGGCGCCCGGCCCCGGACGAACGACGGCACCACGACGAACGAGCAAAGGATGACAGTGTCTTCCGAGGATTCCCCGCTGTTCACACTGACCGACGCGGAGCGTGAGCTGCTCCCCACCGACGACGACATCATCGCGTACCAGGAACACGGCTGGTACCTGTCGAAGAAGATCTTCACCGACGAGGAGATCGACACCCTGGAGGCGGCCAGCGAGCGCTACTACGCCGGCCACCGCGACCGCACCCTGCCGGTGCGCCCGCCCAAGCTCGCCTCCTGGAAGCCCGAGGACGGCCCCGTACAGCGGCACAACGACTACATCCACTACGAGGACGACACCATCGGCCGGATCCTCGGCAAACCGCTGCTCGGCGCGACGGCCGCGCTGCTGGCGGGCGCCCGGGAGATCCGGGTCTTCCAGTCCACACTGATCTTCAAGCCGCCGCGGCCGGAAGAGACGTCGAACATCGTGCCCTGGCACTTCGACCGGCACTACTGGGCCAACTCCACCTCGGAGCGGATGCTGACCGCGTTCATCCCCTTCCACGACTGCGGTGAGGAGATGGGCACCATCACCATGGTGGACGGCAGCCACCGCTGGAAGGAGACCTCCGCCAACGACCAGACCTCGCTGCACTTCGCCGAGCGGGACCGCGACCAGCTGGACGACATGCTCACGGAGAACGCCGCCTTCAACGGTGTCGAGGTGCGCAAGGTGGCGATGGACATCCCCAAGGGCCATGTCAGCTTCCACCACTGCCTGACCTACCACGGCAGCGGTGCCAACCGCAGTGACAGGCCGCGCCGCGCGATCTCCTTCCACCTCCAGGACGGCGAGAACCGCTACCGCCCCTTCACCCGGTCCGACGGCAGCGAGGTCCACTACAACCACGACGTGCTGGTGCGCCGGGACGCGCAGGGCCGGCCCGACTACGCCGACCCGCGGTACTGCCCCGTGCTGTGGCGCAGCAGCTGATGCGTACGGTCGCGGTGGTCGGCACCGGCCTGATCGGGACCTCCGTCGCCCTGGCCCTGCGGGGCCGGGGCGTGACCACCTATCTGCTGGACCGGGATCCGGAGGCCGCGCGGGCCGCGGAGTCGCTGGGCGCGGGGATCGCCGGCGCTCCGCGCACCCCTGTGGACCTGGCGGTGATCGCGGTACCGCCCCTGAGCACGGCCGCTGTGCTCAGGGAGCAGCAACAGGGTCAGCTTGCCACCTACTTCACCGATGTGGCCAGTGTGAAGTCGATTCCCCAGCAGGCCGCGACCGAACTCCGATGTGATCTCACCCGTTATGTGGGCGGGCATCCGATGGCGGGCCGGGAGCAGTCGGGACCGCACGCCGCGCGCGCGGATCTCTTCCACAACCGCCCCTGGGTGCTGGCCCCCTCACACCACTCGCGGCCCGAGGCTCTGGAACACGCCACCCGGCTGGCCGAGTTGTGCGGGGCCAGTCCGCTCACGATGGCGCACGCCGACCACGACCGGGCCGTCGCGCTGACTTCGCACACCCCCCATCTGGTGTCGAGTCTGCTCGCGGCCCGGCTGGTGGAGGGCGACGAGTCGCAGTTGCGGCTGGCGGGCCAGGGGGTACGCGACATGACCCGGATCGCCGCCGGTGACGCGGCGTTGTGGTCGGAGATCCTCGCCTCCAACGCCCCCGCGGTCGAGGAGGTGCTGGAGGAGGTGGCCCGGGATCTCGACGCGGTCCGGGACGCCCTGCGCGATGTCAGCGGTCAGGACGCGGAGCGCCGGCGCTCGGGCTCCGCGCGCCTGACCGCGGCGCTCGCGCGAGGAGTGCGGGGACACGCCCGGATACCTGAGAGGAGAGCGACCATGGACGCGGATCGGCTCGACGTCTGTCTCGTCGGCATGGGGCCACGGGGCCTCTCGGTCCTCGAACGGCTCTGTGCCAACACCGAGGGGCACCGCGGTTCCGTCACCGTGCATGTGGTCGATCCGTACCCGCCGGGCGCCGGCCGCGTCTGGCGCACCGGCCAGTCACCGCATCTGCTGATGAACACCGTTGCCTCCCAGGTCACGATGTTCACCGACGAGAGCGTACGGATGCGGGGCCCGCTGGCCCCGGGTCCCAGCCTGTACGAGTGGGCGCGCGCCCTCAGCGGGCAGGGGCCGTACGACCTCGGCGAGGCCGGTCCGTACGACAAGGCGGTGCTGGCCGAGGCGGCTTCGCTCGGGCCCGACTCGTATCCGTCCCGCTCCCTCAACGGCCACTATCTGGAGTGGGTCTTCCGGAGGGTGCTCACGTCGGCGCGCGGCCGGGTCAGCACCGTGGTGCACAAGTCCCGCGCGGTGGCGCTGCACGACGAGGGGCCGGGCGGCACGCAGAGCGTACGGCTGGAGAACGGCACGGTGCTCGGCGGGCTGCACGCGGTGGTGCTGGCCCAGGGGCATGTGCCGGTTCGGGGTTCCGCCGAGCAGTTCGCCCGGGGGGACTTCGCCAAGCGGAACGAGTTACGTTACGTGGCGCCCGCGAACCCGGCGGACGTGGACCTGTCCGAGGTGCGTCCCGGGGAGACGGTGGCGCTGCTCGGTCTCGGTCTCAACTTCTTCGACTACATGGCCCTGTTCACGCTGGGCCGGGGCGGGGAGTTCGTGCGGGGGCCCGGCGGGCTCGCCTACCGGCCGTCGGGGCGTGAGCCGGTGATGGTCGCCTGCTCCCGCCGCGGTCTGCCCTTCCACTCGCGCGGCGAGAACCAGAAGGGAGCGCACGGCCGCCATACGCCGGCGGTGCTGACCCCGGAGGTGGTGGAGGAACTGCGGCAGCGGGCCCGGAGCGGCGGGCTCGGCTTCCGGGCCGATCTGTGGCCGCTGATCGCGAAGGAGGTCGAGACGGTCTACTACACCACCCTGCTGGCCTCGACCGGTGACACCACCGGGGCGCGGGCGCTGCGGGACGTGTATCTCGGCGCCCGGGACCGGGCCGAGGAGAGCCGCGTCCTCGACCTGGCCGGGGTGGCGCCGCGGGACCGCTGGGACTGGGAGCGCGTCGCCCGGCCGTACCTGGGGCGGAGCTTCGCCTCGCCGGAGGAGTTCACGTCGTGGCTGCTCGGCCATCTGCGGGACGACCTGGCGGCGGCCAGGGCCGGCAATGTGGACGGGCCGCTGAAGGCCGCGCTCGATGTGCTGCGCGATCTGCGCAACGAGATACGGCTGGTGATCGACCACGGCGGGCTGACCGGCCGGTCCCGCAGGGACGACCTCGACGGCTGGTACACCCCGCTCAACGCGTTCCTGTCGATCGGTCCACCGGCCCGGCGGATCGAGGAGGCGGTGGCCCTGATCGAGGCGGGGGTGCTCCGGGTGCTCGGCCCGGAGGTCGAGGTGGCCACCGACGAGAACGCCCGGGTGTTCACCGTACGGTCCCCCGCCGTGCCGGGGTCCCGGCTGAGCGCCACGACCCTGATCGAGGCGCGGCTGCCCGAGGTCGACGTGTCGGCGACGGCGGATCCGCTGCTGCTCCAGCTGCTCGCCGACGGGCAGTGCCGCACGTACGACATCACCGACCCGGACGGCTACGCGTACCGGACCGGCGGGGTGGCCGTCTCCGCGTCGCCGTTCCACCTCCTGGACACGTCGGGGACGCCGCATCCGCGCCGCTTCGTCTTCGGTGTGCCGACCGAGTCGGTGCACTGGGCGACCGCCGCGGGGATCCGGCCCGGGGTCGACTCCGTGACGCTGCAGGACTCCGACGCGCTCGCGCGGGCGGTACTGGCCCTCGCGGAGAGTCCGGCCGTGGGCGCCACGACGGTGAAGGCGGCCCTGAGATGAGGAGTTCACCGATGAGTTCACCTCCGGTCCCCGCGGCGGACCTCGACTCCGGGATCCTCAGCCCGGTGCGCGCCGGCACCCCGGCCGAGGCGGCGACCTCCGACAGCGCCTGTCTCCAGGCGCTGCTGGACGCCGAGGCGGCGCTGGTCAGGGCCCAGGCCGAACTGGGCGTGGTGCCCGCCTCCGCCGCCCGTACGATCACGGCGGCGGCGGTGGCGGAGCGGCTGGACCTGGTGGCGGTCGCACGCGCCGGACGGGGTGCGGCCAATCCGGTGGTGGGGATGGTCCAGGCGTTCACGGCCGTGGTCGCCGCCGACGATCCGGCCGCCGCCGACTACGTCCACCGGGGCTCGACCAGCCAGGACATCCTGGACACCGCGCTGATGCTGGTGGCCAGGCGGACGCTGGAGATCCTGGTCGGGGACCTCGACGCGCTCGGGGCGGCGCTGCGGCTGCTCACCGACCGGCACCGGGACACGCTCATGGCGGGGCGCACCCTGGGGCTGCACGCCGTACCCACCACCTTCGGGCTGAAGGCGGCCGGCTGGCTGCTGTCGGTGGACGGCTGCGCGGCCCGGCTGCGCGGGCTGCTCGACGGTGGGCTGCCCGCGCAACTGGGCGGCGCGGCGGGCACATTGGCGGGGTACCTCGAATACGCGCAACGGGACGCGGGCGAGGGCGAGGGCGCCGATCCGCAGCGGTACGCGGCGCGTCTGATGCGGCGGTTCGCGGCGGAGGTGGGGCTCGCGGAACCGGTGGCGCCCTGGCACAGCACCCGGGCGCCGGTCGCTGCCCTGGCCTCCGAACTCGCCCTGACCGCGGGCGTGCTGGGCAAGATCGCGGTGGATGTGCAGTTGCTCTCCCGTACGGAGACGGCGGAGGTGGCCGAGCCCGCCGCCACCGGGCGCGGGGTGTCCTCCGCGATGCCGCACAAGCGCAATCCGGCGCTGGCGACGCTGATCAGGTCGGCGGCCCTGCAACTCCCCGCGTACGCGAGCGTGCTGATGGGGGCGTTGCTCTCGGAGGACGAACGGTCGGCGGGGGCGTGGCACGCGGAGTGGCAGCCGCTGCGGGAGTGTCTGCGGCTGACGGGCGGCGCCGCGCACTCGGCGCGTGAACTGGTCGAGGGGCTGGAGGTGTTCCCGGAACGGATGGGGACCAATGTCACGCTCACCGGGGGGATGATCGCCTCCGAGCGGCTGGCGGCGGTACTGGCGCCGGCGCTCGGCAAGGCCGCGGCGAAGGAGCTGATGGGCCGGGTCTCGGCGCAGGCCGCCGCCACCCACCGGCCGCTGGCCGATGTCGTGGCCGAGACACCGGAGCTGGCCGGCCACTTCGCCCCCGGCGAGCTGGCCGAACTCCTCGACCCGGCCCACTACACGGGCGCCGCGCCCATGCTGGTGGAACGGGTCCTGAAGGGCGGCGGTATCTGACGGACACCCCGGACGGCCGGGAAACACCCGGCCGTCCGGGCACCAGGGGCGGGGTCCGGGGAGATGACCGATCGGTGATCTCCCCGGACCCCGCCCCGCGGTGTGTCCGGCGCGCGTCCGGTGTCTCCGGCGGGCGCGGTGTTTCCGGCGGGCGGGTGTTGTGTCCGGCCCGCGCACCTGTCGCGTCCGGCGTGCGCCGTACCCACCGGCGCGCGCTGTCGCGTCCGGCGCACCCGCCGGTGGGTACGGCGCACGCCCGGTGCGTCCGGCCCCTCCCGCCCGGCGTGCCCGGCGCCCGTCCGGTGTCGGGCGCCGCCCGGTGTGTCCCGCACGCCCCACGGTGTGTCCGGCGCAGGGGTGTTGTGTCCGGCCCGCCCGCCGGCGTGTCCGGCGCGCACCACGGTTCCGGCGCGCACGGTGTTTCCGGCGCGCGGTGTGTGTCCGGCGCGCCCGCCCAATGCGTCAGGGGCGCGCCTGTCGTGTCCGGACCCCGGTCAGTCCGCGCGGGCCTTCGCGTCCTCGCTCACGGCGCCGCCGTCCTCGCCGTCCCGCAGGATCCGCGCCTTGAACCGGCAGACGGAGCCCGTGGTGCGCTGGCACTCGACGCAGCTGTCGCGCACCGGGACCCGCAGCCCCTCGAACCATCCGGCCCGCAGTTCGAGGCACGGGCACTCGTACCCCTCCAGCGTCCCGGCGGCCCGCAGCATGAGCAGCGGGAAGCTCTTGCCGACGACGGTCTCCCACTCGTCGTCGTCCAGCACCTGCTGGGCGACCTCCGAGCGGCCGTTCGACCCCATCAGCGCCAGCAGGTCGGCCACCTTCGCGGCCAGTTCGGCGGCCGACGGCTCCTCCTTCGCAGGGCGCGACCGGCTGTACCAGGAGGCGACCCGGCGGCCCACGAACCGGACGGCCTCGGCGTTGATCTCGTTCGCCGCCTCCTGCCCGAAGCGGTTCAGCACGCCCTGGTACCAGCGCGCGTCATGCAGCCACCAGAACTGCTGGATCTCAGCACCGGTCGGCTCGACGGCCTCGTACGCCGGGGCGCCGGCGTCAGGAATGGCTTCCACGGTCAACGGGCTCCTCGCGATCGGATGAATAAAACTAAACGCACGGTCGTTTATATAACATCTCCGAGTCCACCGAAACCCGTCCGGAATACCTCCCTTGCACCCCTTGCGCTCACCAGGCACGCGGTGTTTCATGGGGCAGGCACAAAACTGCACGATCGTTCGTCCATCCAGCGCGGCGCACCTCGCCGGCCGCCGCGGTCCCCACACGGAAGGAATCCACGGATGACGGCCACCCCATCCCCGTCGCCCGTCGACGAGGCGGCGGGCGCTCCGCCCGGCGACACGGCGGGCAAGGCCGCACGGCTCGCCCTGGTGGCCGCGTCCGGTGCCGCCTTCCTCTCGATCCTCGACACCACGATCGTCAACATCGCCTTCGCGGATCTGCAGGAGAGCTTCCCGGACGCATCGTTGCCCAACCTGACCTGGGTCATCACCGGGTACGCCGTGGTCTTCGCCGCGCTGCTCGCGGTGGCCGGCCGGATCGCGGACGTCATCGGACAGCGGCGGCTGTTCCTCTGGTCCACCTCGCTGTTCGTCCTCGCCTCCGTGGTGAGCGGGCTCGCGCCCAACCTGAACACACTGATCGCCGCCCGCGCCCTGCAAGGTGTCGCCGCCGCCGGGATGACACCGTCGGCCCTCGGACTGGTGCTGACCCACACCCCGCCCGCCCGGCGGGCCGTCGCGGTGGGCGTGTGGGGCGCGGTCGGCAGCATGGCCGCCGCCGTGGGCCCCAGCCTCGGTGGGCTGCTGGTCGACGTGTGGGGCTGGCGCAGTGTGTTCCTGATCAATCTGCCCATCGGGCTCGCCATCGTCCTGGTCGGCGCCCTCGGCCTGGCCACCGACCCGCCGAGCGGACGCACCCTGCCCGACCCGGTGGGTACGGTGTGCCTCGGCCTCGGCCTGGGCGGCGTCGTCTTCGGTGTGACCCAGGGCAGCGACTGGGGCTGGGGCAGCGGGTCGGTACTCGGTCTGCTGATCGGTGGCGCCGTGCTGAGCGCCGTGGCCCTGCTGCTCTCCCTGCGGCACCCCTCCCCCGCGGTGGAGTGGCAGCTCTGGCGCAGCCGGCCCTTCGCTGCGACCAATGTGACCGTGCTGTTCTTCGGCGCCGCGATGTACGCGTACCTGCTCAGCACCCTGCTGTTCCTCAACGCCGTCTGGGGCTACTCGGAGCTGAAGGCCGGACTCGCGGTCTCGCCCGGGGCCTTCAGCGCGGCGGCGGGCGCCGTGGTCGTCGGCCGCCGCGTCGGACCGGCCAGGCAGTGGGCGGCCGCGCTGACCGGCGCCGCACTGTTCGCCGGATCCTGCGCGGCGATGTTCTTCCTGCTCGACAGCGAGCGCCACTACCTCTCGCTCTGGCTGCCGATCGGCATCGTCGCGGGCGCGGGCATCGGCATGGCGCTCACCGGGATCTCCAACGCGGCGGCGGCCTCGCTGCCGGAGGACCGCTTCGCCTCCGGTACGGGGCTGCTGATGACGGCCCGTCAGGTCGGCGGGGCGTTCGGCATCGCCGCGCTCGCCGCGATCCTGGCCCGGCACAGCGTGCTGGCGGACACCGGCTACCTCCAGGTCTTCCTGGCCTGCGCGGCGGGCTCCGCGGTCGCCGCCGTGGCGGCGGTGGGCATCCGCGGCCGCGCCGCCTGAACAGCCTTCCGGCGTCCCCCGCCCCGCACAGGGACGGCGAGCGGGGGACGCGGAAACAGACAGATCCGACACGCAAGTGAAAGAACATGAAGGGTAGCGAGACCTGTGCCTCCACGCCTGTCCGACCGATCCGCCGAGCGCGCCGAATCGGCACTGCTGTACGAGCTCCAGCCCGTGGTGGAGGCCAACCTCCACCGGCACCTCGCGGTGGCCAAGGAGTGGTTCCCGCACGAGTACGTGCCGTGGAGCCGGGCGCGTGACTTCGAGGGCCCGATGGGAGGTGAGGCCTGGACCGAGGAGGAGGCGACGCTCCCCGAGGTGGCCCGTACCTCCCTCATCGTCAACCTGCTGACCGAGGACAACCTGCCCGGCTACCACTTCGCCATCGCGCAGTTCGGCAAGGACGGCGCCTGGGGCACCTGGGTCAACCGCTGGACCGCCGAGGAGGCCCGCCACGGCATCGCGCTGCGCGACTACCTCCTCGCCACCAGGGCGGTCGACCCGCGTGCCCTCGAACGGGCCAGGATGGTCCACATGTCGGCCGGGTACGACCGGCCCGACGGCTTCAGCGCGCTCCACGCCATCACCTACGCGGCGTTCCAGGAACTGGCCACCCGGATCTCGCACCGCAACACGGGCCGGGTCAGCACCGATCCGGTGTGCGACACACTGCTGGCCCGGATCGCCGCAGACGAGAACCTGCACATGGTCTTCTACCGCTCTCTCGTCGACGCCGCGTTCGAACTGGCCCCGGACACCACGATGCGCGCCGTCGCCGATGTCGTCACCGGCTTCGAGATGCCCGGCTCCACCATCAAGGACTTCGGCCGGAAGTCCGCGCAGATCGCCCTCGCGGGCATCTACGACCTGCGGCTCCACCACGACAGTGTGCTGATGCCGATCCTGCGCACCCTGCGGGTCTTCGAACGCGAGGGGTTCGGCCCCGAGGGCGAGGCCGCCCGCGAGGAACTCGCCGCCTTCACCGGCCGGTTGGACACCAAGGCGACGGCCTTCACGGACCGGCGCGCGGCCATCAGGGCCGCACGCGCCAAGCAGGCGGCCACGGCGGCCGGCTGAGCGGCCCCGGCGCGGCCGCCTCGGTCCGGTCACGCCGAGCCCACCGCCGCGCGGCCGGACTCCGCCTCCCGTCCGGCCGCGCGGCACACCGGCCGAAGCGGTACGACCGAGCCCGCGCAGCCGCCAGGGGCGCCAACCACACCGGCCCTGACGGCTGTCGATGTCACACGCGGCCGGCGTACTCGTAACCGGCCTCGTCGAGCGCCTTGGCGATCAGGTCGTCCTCGACCACGCCACCGGTGGTGACGGTGACCAGGCCGGTGCCGATCTCGGTCTCGACCGAGAGCACTCCGTCGACCCCGGCGATCGCCTGGGTGACCAGACCCTGGCAGTGGGCGCTGCCCACCCCGTTGACCTGGTGGACCACGGTCCGGCTCTCCGGGGCGGCCGCGGTCTTTGCCTCCGAACCGGTGTGGCAGCTTCCCTCGGGTGTACAGCACGACGACGACATGGGTTTCCTCCTGGAGGGATCCATACCCCTGAGGGGTATGTCTGGGGCGCCTCCATGTATACCCCCATGCCGTATCTCCTCACAAGGGGCGGCCTCCTCCGCGTGCGGCCAGGCGGAGAACCGGCGCAGCCCGTAGAGCAGGGGCGGCTGCCGCGGGACCGTGCGCACCGCCGTGACCTCGCCCAGGACCACGGCATGGTCGCCGACGACCTGCTCGCCGACGACGGAGCAGTCCGCGACGGCGCGGGCGTCCTCGGTCAGATGCGGTCCCGCGGTGCCGGCGCCGCCCCGCCAGGTGACGCGGTCGAACCGGTCGGGCGCGCCGGACGCGAACAGTTCGGCGGTCCGGCGGCCCTGCGTGTGCAGCAGGTTGACGGCGAAGGACCCGCTGCTCCGTACCGCCTTCAGGGTGTGACTCGCGGTTCCCAGACACACCAGCACGACGGGTGGGTCCAGGGAGACACCGCACAGGGAGGTGCAGGTCATCCCCCAGGGTGAGCCGTCCTCGGCGTACGCGGTGACCACACCGACGCCACTGGGGAAGCTCGCCATGAGCGGCCGGATGTCGGCGCCGTGGTCACGCGCGGGGCAGGTGTTCTCCGGTGACTGAACGGGCGAGGGCTGAACGGGCGGGGAGGGAACGGGCACGGACAGGGCGGACGGAGAACGGACGGGCACGGGCTCCTGGCTCACGGCGGGTGACCTCCTGACGTCGGCGGGCCGGTGTACGGGCGGGCGCGGGGAGCATCGGGCGCCGCCCGGGCAGCGGCGGCCCGCGCCGCCGCCCGGGTCTCACCTCACGACAGCCGCGCCCGCAGGACCGACTCGCTGTCGGGGAAGTTCGACCAGCCGGTCACCTCCAGATCCACCTGCGCGAACAGGTCCTGGTACTCCTCGTACGACCGGAGACGGGCCCCCAGCAGGGCGAACATGTACAGGTCGAGCTGCTGGGGGTAGTGCGTGCGGTCGTTCTCGCTCGGCATCTGTCCCACCACGACCAACTGGCTGTCCGCGCGCATCGCGGTGCGCACCGTCCGCAGGATGCGCAGCGAGTCCTCGTCGTTCCAGTTCCCGATCACTCGGGAGAGCAGGTAGACGTCCGCGTCCCCGGGGATCGGCTCGAAGAAGCTGCCCGGCTGCAGCGTGACCCGGTCCGCCACGCCGGCGGCGGCGAAGGTCTTGCGCGCGTTGCCCACGACGTGCGGCAGATCGACCAGGGTCCCCCGCAGGGTCGGGTACCGCTTGAGCACGGCCGCCAGCATGGTGCCGCGACCGCCGCCGACATCCACCACGTGGCCGACCTCGGGGAAGTCGAATCCGGCCAGCAGGTTGTCCACGGCGGCGGAGGACTGCATCGCCTTGTCGAACAGGGTCGCGAACTCCTGGTGGGACGCCATGTACTCGAAGAAGGACGAGCCGTGGGAGACGGCGAAGCTGGGCCCGCCCGTACGGGCCGTGTGGAGGGAGTCCGACCAGGTGCGGCTGAACTCGTCCCGGCAGGTCAGGGAGCACATGGCCTTGATGCTGTGCGGGTCGTCGGCCCGCAGCACCTGGCCCAGCTCGGTCAGTTCGAAGCTCCTGCGGGACGGCTCGGCCAGCACGCCCGCCGCGCAGGCCGCCCGCAGGAACGGCAGCAGGCCCTCCGGGTCGGCGTTCACCTCCTTGGCGAGTTCCACGTGCGAACGCGGGGTCTCCAGGACATCGGGTACGCCCAGATCGCACAGGACCGAGATGGCGTGCGACAGCAGGCCCGCGGTCATCAGCTCCCGGACGCGCAGTACGGCCGGAACGGGCTCGACGGGAATCTGCGAGGTCACTGTGTTCTCTCCTTCAGCACGGTGGCTATCCCGGAAACAGTCAGACGGTCGTTGATGTACAGCTGCCGGATGGACATGTTGACGGCGAACTGTTCGCGCAGTTCGGCGATGACGCGCATGAGCAGCAGGGACTCACCGCCGAGTTCGAAGAAGTTGTCGTCCACTCCGATGTCGTCGAGGCCCAGTGCCGTGCGCCAGATCTCGGCCACGCGCCGTTCCACGTCGTTGCGCGGCTTCGCGTACCGGGTGCCGAGCGCAGGACGTGCCCGCCCGTTGTCCCGGGACGGAAGTGTCCGGTCGTCCGCCCGCGGTGGTACGGGGGCGGTGGCGCCGGTGGCGGGAGCGCGCCCCCCCGCCGTCGTGCCGGGGACGGTGACCGTGACGGTGAGGACGGGGTGGCCGCCGGTGCCCAGCGCGGCCGCCAGGGCCGCGGCACCCCGGCGGACGGCGGCCTCGGCCGGCTCGCCGTCCGGCTGCCCGGCCCCGGGCCGGTGCCGCCAGCGCACCAGCCGCCAGGGCAGCCCCTCGGCCGCCGCCGCCTCCACACACGCCTCGGCGAAGGAACTCAAGCCGGCGCGCTCGACCGACGGCCGGTCCTCCGGCGGATCGATGAACACGACGGCGCTGAACGGCTCGTCGGCGC
Source organism: Streptomyces sp. NPDC056987 (assembly GCF_042673865.1). NCBI lineage: Bacteria > Bacillati > Actinomycetota > Actinomycetes > Kitasatosporales > Streptomycetaceae > Streptomyces > Streptomyces sp. NPDC056987. Next base: position 51,159 of record NZ_JBHURV010000023.1, on the reverse strand, counting down.
GCCGCTGCCACAGCTCGGTCAGCCACGCCAGGGTGGCCGACGCGTCGGAGCCCGCCACGGGGCCGAGCGAGCGGAGCAGACCGGGGCGGTCGCCGTCGGCCGCGACGACCGACTCGCTGACGGTGACCGCGCCGTCGAAGGCGGCGGACAGGTAGGACGCGTAGGGCAGCGCGGGCATCCGCAGCCCGCCGGGGACGACCCAGGCGCGCGGCAGCGACGCCAGGCCGGCCGGTGTCCCCGTCACCTCCGCGGTGCCGGCGACCCATCGGCGCCCGCCCCGGTAGGCCACCGTCACGGGGGGCTCGGCGGCCCGCAGTTCGCCGAGGAGCAGCGGCCACAGGGCGTCGTCGGTGTCCGGGGAGAACGGGGCGTCGAGATCGACGGCGGTGGCGACGACCCGGGCGCCTTCCTCCCGCCAGTGGCCGACCAGGCCGTGGACCAGCCGGTGTTCCGGCGAGGAGTGCGGGCCCGTCAGGGCGAAGGCACCGTGACCGACCACGACCACCCTCGGCGGCCGCACCCCTTCGCCGAGTCCGGTGAGCAGGGCGTCGATGAACCGCCCCGACTCGGTGACCTGCCGCAGCGGTCCTGGCTCGCCGCCCGCCGAGCCGAGGTCGAGCACCTGGATCCTGGCGTCGTCGGCGCCCCCGGGCCACAGGCGCTCGCGGAGCGCGCGCACCTCGTCCGCGGCCGCCGGGTCGAGATGGTACGAGCCGGTCCCCGAGGTGCCGAACCCGTCCGCGAAACGGATCGTCACGCACCGGGCGCCGTCCGCGTCGAGGAGCCCGGCGGGCGGATCCGGGAGCTCGGAGCGTCCCAGGACGACGAGTACGGTGTCCGAGGGCGTCCCGGGCTCCGCGCCGACCGGCGGCCGGGGCTGCCCGGAACCGCTCCAGACGCACGAGGTGAGCGACACCTCGTCGGCCCGCTCCGGCGGGGGCGGCGCCGACCGGTCCATCCGCTCCACCCAGAAGCGCCGGCGCTGGAACGGATACCCGGGCAGCGGAACGGTCCGTCCGGGGCGGCCTTCCCGTACCGCCTCCCAGTCGACCTCCACGCCGTGCGTCCACAGCCGCGCCACCGCGTTGAGCAGCACCCGGTCGTCGGGCTCCTCGGCGTAGGCGTGGCGGATGCCGGTGGCGGTGACCACGGTGTCCCCGAGTGTGTACTGGGCCAGTTTGGCCAGTCCCCCGCTGGGCCCCGCTTCGAGCAGGACCGGCGGACGGTCCGTCGGCAACGCCTCCAGGCAGGCCCGGAACCGTACGGTGCCCCGCGTGTGCCGGACCCAGTACTCGGGGTCGCGGGCCTGTTCGGGGGTGAGCGGCTCACCGGTGAGGCCGGACAGGACGGGAAGGGTCGGCTCGCGCAGCGTCACCCGGCCCACCAGCTCACGGAATTCGTCCAGTACCGGGTCGAGCGCCTCGGAGTGGGCGGCCCCGGGGATGCGCAGCCGGTGCTGGTCGATGCCCTTCTCCGTGAGGTTCTTCTCCAGTTCGAGAATGGCCGCGGGGACACCGGAGACCGTGCACATGCCGGGGGCGTTGACAGCCGCCAGGGAGGTGCCCGGGAGGAGGTGGCCGACGATGTCCGCCTCGTCCAGCAGGACGCTGAGCGTCATCCCGCCGGCCTCCCGCATCAGCCGCTCCCGTTCCATGACGAGCGGGAGGGCCTCCTCCAGATCCATCACCCCGGCGACACAGGCGGCGGTGTATTCGCCGAGGCTGTGCCCGATCATGACGGAAGGACGGATTCCCCAGGAGGCGAGCAGGGCCGTCAGGGACCACTCGGTGGCGACGATCGCCGCGTACCGGCCCCGGGGCACGTCGATGTTCTCCCGGTTGGGAGCGGTGTCGCCCGGAGGGTAGAGCGCCTCGAACAGGTCCAGCCCGCAGGCCGATTCGAGGATCCGCGCGCAGCGGTCCATCTCGCGCCGGTAGACCGGATGGATCCGGTGGAGCCGCTGTCCCATGCGCTGGTACTGGGAACCGCCGCCGGGGTACATGAAGACGACGTCGCGCGGGGCTCCGCCGGCCTCGCCGTAGGCGCCGGACGTGGCGTCCTGGAGTGCCTCGGCGAGTTCGGCGGTGCCGCTCGCGACGAGTGCCCGCCGGGCCCGCAGGGGGCGGCGGCCCCGCTGGAGGGTGTGCGCGACGTCGGCGACATCGGTGCCGGGGTCCTGCAAGATCCCCTCGCGGAGCTGTTCGCCGAGGTCGGCGAGGGCGCCGGGGGTGGCCGCCGAGAGCAGGACCACTTCGGGCCGGCGCTGCGGCTCGGCCGGGGTACGCGGCGGGGCCTCGGCGAGCACCACGTGCGCGTTGGTGCCGCCGACGCCGAACGAACTCACGCCCGCCAGCCGGGGGGTGGCCGACCGTGGCCAGGCGCGCGCCGTGCCGGCGACCACGAACGGAGAGGCCTCGAAGTCGATCAGTTCGTTCGGTCCGGCGTAGTGGAGCGTCGCCGGGATCATCTCGTTCTCCAGCGCCAGTACGGTCTTGATCAGACCGGCGATCCCGGCCGCGGCGTCGAGGTGCCCGAGGTTGGACTTGACCGATCCGAGTGCGCAGAACCCGGTCCGGTCCGTGCTCGACGCGAACGCCTTCGTCAGCGCGCTCACCTCGATCGGGTCGCCCACCGGGGTGGCGGTGCCGTGGCCCTCGACGTAGCTGATGGCGTCCGCGCTCACCCCGGCCATCGCCTGGGCCGCCACGATGACGTCCCGCTGGCCCTGCACGCTGGGCGCGGTGAAGCCGATCTTCCTGGCTCCGTCGTTGTTGACCGCCGATCCCTTGATGACGGCGCGGATGTGATCGCCGTCGGCGACGGCGTCGGCCAGGCGCTTCAGCAGGATGACGCCGACCCCGTCGCCGGGCGACATGCCGGCCGCGTCGGAGGAGTAGGGACGGCAGTGCCCGTCCGGGGAGAAGGGGCCGTCCGGTACGTACTGGTAGCCGAGTCCCGCGGCGGGGTTGACGGTCGAGCCGCCCGCCAGGGCCAGGTCGCACTGGTGGTTGAGCAGGTCCTGGCAGGCGAGGTGCACCGCGACCAGGGAGGTGGAGCAGGCGGTCTGCACCGCCACGCTCGGACCGGTCAGGTTGAGCAGATACGAGACACGCGTGGCGAGCGCGCTGGTGGCGTTGGCGACCGAACCGATGAAACCGTCGACGGACCCCGGTCGGACGGCGAGCGCCGGATAGACGTGGTCGAGGTAGTACTGGCTGGTGGAGGCCCCGGCGTAGACGCCGACCGTGCCCTCGTCGCCGCCAGGGACGTACCCGGCCTGTTCCAGCAGGTGGTAGGCGCATTCGATGAAGATCCGGTGCTGCGGGTCGAGCAGTTCGGCCTCGGCGGGCTGGATGCCGAAGAACTCCGCGTCGAAGAGGTCCGCGCCCTCCAGCGTGCACGCGACCCTGACGTGGTTCGGGTCGCTCAGCTTGCCCGGGGCGCCCCCGGCGGCGAGGAAGTCGCTGTCGGCGACCGGGCGGATGGAGTCCCGCCCGCTGCTCAGCAGCGACCAGAAGTCCCGCAGCGAGGGGGCTCCCGGGAACCTTCCGTCCATGGCGATCACCGCGATGTCGCAGTCGCCTTCGCCGGTGTCCGGGCCGGTGCCGGGGTCCGGGCCGGTGCCGGCGACCGGTCCGCTGTCGGCGCTCATGTCGTCTCCCTCGCGTTGTCCGCTCGGCCGCGTCCGGCCCGGATGCGTCGCTGCCGGGCGGCACGGTCCCGGACGCGTCTCAGCTCCCGTGCCTCCTCGTCGCCGGCGGCCGGGCCCCGCTCCAGGAAGCGGGCCACCGACGCGACGGTGGGGTTCTCGAAGAGGGCGACGACGGAGACGTCGTACCCCAGCGTCCGGTGGATCTCGTTCTGCACCTTCACGACCAGGAGGGAGTGCCCGCCCAGATCGAAGAAGTTCTCCTCGGCGCCCACCTGTGCGACGCCGAGGGTGCGGGCCCAGATGTCGGCGATCGACCGCTGGAGCACGCCCGTCGGCGGCGCCACGGCCGCGGTGGCGCGCGGGGCCTCGGGGACCGGGGCGGCTGCCAGGGCCGTCCGGTCGAGCTTGCCCGAACTGCGCAGGGGCAGCTCGTCCAGGAGGACGACGGTGGGCGGCACCATGGCGGACGGGAGGCGCTCGCCCAGCCAGGTCCGCAGCTCGTCCGGGGTGACCGCGGCCTCCCGCGCGGCGACGAAGGCCACGAGCCGGGGGCCCCTGGGGCCCTCGTTCCGGATGAGGACGGCGGCCTGCCGGACCTCGGGGTGGGCGGCGAGCTTGGCCTCGATCTCCTCCAGCTCGACACGCCTGCCGTTGATCTTGACCTGGTTGTCCGTCCTGCCGACGAACTCGATCTGCCCGTCCGCGCGGTAGCGGGCGAGATCGCCGGTCCGGTAGAGCCGCTCGCCGGTCCGGAACGGGTCGCGCACGAACAGTTCGGCCGTCCGTTCCGGGTCGTTGAGGTATCCCCGGGCCAGGGGCAGCCCACCGATGTGGATCTCCCCGGCGACCCCGGCCGGAACCGGGTTCCCGTGGCGGTCCAGCAGATGGATCCGGGTGTTCGGATTGGGCCTGCCGATGGTGATGTCCCGGACGTGGTCGGCGCTCTCGTAGACCCGGCAGGTGACCCCGACGGTCGCCTCGGCGGGCCCGTAACCGTGGTACATACGGGCGTCGGACCGCTGCCGGAACCGGGTGTAGAGGTCGGCGGTGAGCACCTCGCCACCGCACCAGACATGGCGGAGGCGGCGCAGCGCGGGTTCCGCGTCGTTCCGTTCGACCATCAGATCGAGCATGGAGGAGACCAGGTAGACGAAGGTCACCTCCTGTTCGGCGATCACCGAGAGGAGGTACGAGACGTCTCCCTCGCCGCCCGGTCTGGCGAGGACGAGGCGGGCGCCGCTGGTCAGTGGCAGGAAGATCTCGTTGATGGAGATGTCGAAGCTGAGCGGGGCCTTGTGCAGCACGGCGTCCGACGGGGAGAACTTCAGCAGGTCGGCCTGCCAGGGAAGGCGGTTGACGATCCCCTGGTGGATGATCATCGCGCCCTTGGGCACACCGGTGGAGCCGGAGGTGTGGATGACGTACGCGATGTCGTCGAGCGCGGTCGCGACCTCGACCGCCTCGCGGCTGTGGCCCGCGATGGTGGCGGCGTCGGCGGTCAGGTCCACGTGCGCGGTCCGCGGGGAGACGGCCGCCAGATCGCTCCGGGTCAGCAGCGTCGCGGTGGTGACGCAGGCGGCGAGGCCTGCCGCCGAGATCAGTTCGCCGGTGCGCAGCGCGGGCCAGGCCGGGTCCAGCGGGACGAAGGCGGCTCCCGCCTTGAGGACCGCCAGCATGGCGACGACGAGTTCCGCCGACCGTTCCAGCAGCACTCCGACGTAGTCGCCACCGCGGACTCCGTCCGCGATCAGCTGCCGGGCGAGCTGGTTGGCCCGGCCGTCCAGTTCGCGGTAGTCGAGCCGTCGGTCCCCGTCGACGAGCGCGCAGGCGTCCGGCCGCAGCCGTACCTGTTCGGCGAAGAGTCCGGGGAGCGTGGTCCTGGGCAGGTACTCCGGCCGGTCGGTCGCGTTCCACTCGTGGACGACGCGCGCGTACTCGTGGGCGGGCATCAGCGGCAGTTCGCCGAGGCGCCGCTCGGGGGCGGTGGCCACCGCGTCCATCAGGGTGGCCACATGGCCCAGCAGCCGGTCGAGGCTCTCGGCGCCGAAGAGCCGGTCGGATCCCGTCGCGGTCACCGTGAGTCCGTCGGGGCCGGACACGACCTCGACCGCGAGGTCGAAGCGCGTACTGCCGTTGAACACCGGGTATTCCCGCCACTGCTGGCCCGGGAAGACCACATCGGACGGCAGGGTCTGTCCCCGCTGGGTGAACATCACGTTGAACAGACCGGCCCCGTCGCGCCGGCGGGGTGGCCGGCCGGCCTCCACCACCTGGTCGAAGGGGACTTCCTGCTGTCCGAAGGCGTCGAGGCACACCCTGCGGACCTCGGCCAGCAGGTCGAGGAAGCGGGGATTTTCGCGGGCGGGGATCCGCAGCATGACGGTGTTGCCGAAGTTGCCGATCAGGGGTTCGAGTTCGGGCCGTGACCGGTTCACGGTGACCGTGCCGACCGCGATGTCCTCGGCTCCGGAGTACCGGCCGAGGACGGCGGTCACACAGGCCAGCGTCGTCATGAACAGGGAGGTGCCGGAGTCCTTCGCGAGCGCGGCGATCCCCGCGCTGGTCCGGGGGGACAGCGGTACGCTCCGCCGTACGCCCTCCCCGTGCGGACCGTCCGCCGCGGCCTCGCCCGCGTCCGGCAGGGGGACCGGCTGCGGCCAGGGGGTGAGGGTGCGCCGCCAGTACTCCAGCGAGTCCCCGAAGTACCCGGACGACGCGCGTTCCTGCTCCCGGCGGGCGAACTGCGCGTACCGCACCCGGGGTGCCGGGGCCAGAGGCCCGGGGGCGTCCGCGCGGTAGTGGGCGGACACCGCGTGGAAGAGCGGAGCCCAGCTCAGATCGTCGACGGCGATGTGATGGACGACGAGGACCAGCACATGCTCGTCGGGGGCCGAGGAGATGAGCAGCAGCCGCAGGGGGCAGTCGACGGCCAGGTCGAAGGTCTCCCGGCCGAACCGCGACGCCAGCCGGTCGACCTCGTCCCAGAGGATGTCGCCGCCGGCGCCCCGGCAGTCACCGTTCGGGATTCCCCCGCAGTCGGCGGTCTCCCAGGGCAACTCGACCGAGGGAAGGACGAGTTGTACGGGCATGCTGTCGGCGTCCGTGCGGTAGACGGTGCGCAGGATGTCCTGTTCCGCCACGACCGTCTCGAAGGCCCGGCGGAGCCGGTGCGGGTCCAGGTCGCCGCTGATGACGAATCCGGCGCAGATGTTGTACGCGGCGCTCTTCGGGTCGCGCTGCTGCGCGAACCACATCCGCCGCTGGGCCGGGGAGAGCGGGTGGGGTCCGGGCCCGAGCGGCGGGAAGTCCTCCGCCGTGGCGGTACCGCTCGTGGGTCCGAAGCCCCGTGCCTCCAGTGCCCGGCGGATACGTTCCTGCCTGGCCGAGGCCGCCGCCGCGGCCGTGTCGGCCGGCCGGCGGGACCCGGCCCCGTCCCCGTTTTCCTCAGTCACCGCTACCCTCGCCTCGCGCCGCCGGGGCAGGGTCGGCCGTCTCCGGGCGGAAGGGACAGCGCCCGAGCTTCTCCGCGTTGTCGTCGAGGAGGAAGTACTGACGCCACTCCCGGTTGTCCGGGTCCCCGTAACTCCCCAGCTCCGGTGAGGGTTCCTCGCTGTCGAAGGCGCGCAGACGCTTCCGGATCACCCGCCTGGCCGCCGCGCCCCGGGCGGTGTTGGAGTCCAGTTCCTCGAAGACCCAGCGCGGCTGAAAGGTGATCATGAATCCGGGATTCGACCGGCTCGCCCGCCTCTTGTGCGCGGGGGTGTTGCACACGACGAAGATGGGCGTGCCGGCGAAGCTGAACTCCCAGCGGCTGTCGTCGGGGTTCTCGGGGATGCCGGCCGGCCAGGACCGGGGGTCGTTCTCGTGCAGGAACCGCAGGACGTCCCAGAACTTCCCTTGGTAGTGCGCGACATCGCCGGTCTCCCGGTCGGGGCGGAAGAGAATGATGAGGGAGGTCTCCCTGGCGATCGTCCGGTAGATCTCCAGGTACGACGCGACGATCCCGGGCAGTGCCGCCCAGCTGTGCTCGTCGTTCAGATCGTCGATGAAACCGAACCGCAGCGAGGCCTTCTTTGCCGCGGAGACCGCGAAGGTACAGGGGAATGGCATGGTGGAGGAGGTCAGTTTGCCGATCAACTCCCTCGCGCTGAGAATTCCCCACTCGGGAAGATCACCTATCACCTGGGAGGTCAGACTCCCATCGGCTGGCAGAGTGTCCGCCGACAGCATACGAAAGCTCCATCTCTCGCCCGGAATTCGACTCGGAGGACTCAGAGGATTCTGGCGAGCAGGTCGTCAGGAATGATCGGCTGGTGGTATGTGCACTCCCCGGACAGCACGGTGGATCCATGGAGCCGGGAGACCGGAATCAGCAGCTTTTCGCCCTGATTGAGTTCGATCTTGTGCGTCACGTTGTTCCAGAAGTGCATCTGCCCGGACTCGATCATGACGAGCCGGTGTTCGTCGTGGACATGCGTGGTGGAGGTCTCCTCGTTCGACTCCACGAAGGTGTCGAGATCGACCTCGATGTTCTCGTCCGTGAGGTACTTGTCGATCCTGACGGCCCTGTCCTGGTATTCCTGGATGCTGTCCGCCCAGGTCACCTGCGTCTCCAGGTCGGTCTCCCAGAGTTCGGCGTAGCGCGCCGCGTCCGTGAACCCCCGGTGGAATTCCTGTACGACGCGGTCCCCGTGGACGGCGGCCAACGGCGTGAGCAGACGCTCGACGAGTTCCCTGAGGCCGTCCTCCGCGACGGCGCCGACGCCGTCGAAGTAACCGGTGTCAGCGGTCAGCGAAGTGGCGAAGACCTCTGCGAACCCTTCGCGGGTAAGGCTTTCGTCTATCTTCTTGTGGACGAGGGCGCCGAGGAAAGCGAACAGATTCTCACGGTTCACCGCGAGATGGTGGAGGTGATTTCCGCGTGCCAGCGACGTGTTCAGGTACAGCTGCCAATAGGCCGCTGCGGACGTCTTCAGGCCGGCACCGGCGAGCAGTTTCCCGTAGGCCGCCGAGGAATTCACCCAGGAGCGGTACTCGTCGAGCAGGAACGGCCGCAGCGAGGTGGAGGCCAGCTCGTACTCACCGAGTGCGGCCCGGCCCACCGCCGTGTTCATGGCCGGGAGAAAGGCGCTCAGCTGGAGCATCAGGAAGGTGCCGGCCTCCCGCTTTCCGGCGGTTTTCGCAACGGCGTCGAGCGCCCTGTTCGGCGCTGCCGCCCGCTGCTCGAAGGAACTGAGTACGTGGCCGGTCGCGGCGGCGACGGTCGGCCGTTCCAGCGGCGTGCGCCCCTCCTCCAGGAAGGTGAAGAGATGGTGCTCCAGGACCGGCTTCGCGAGGGCGCTCAGCACCCTGTTCTCCTGCGAGTAGAACGCTTCCTGGTCCGCCGTGACCGCCGGTTTCGGGGCGGGCGCGACATAGAGCGCGTCGAGGTCGTACACGTTGCGCAGCATGCGGTGGCCGAGGAGGCCGCTCAGCTTCAGGGCGTCGGCCGCCGGCAGGGCGCCGGAGTAGTCGAGCCAGGCCAGGTCGTCGGGGCGGACCGGCCGTCGGTAGGGGTTGTCCTCGGTCGTCAGCTCGGCCCATTCGGCGGCCCGGAAGGCCCGGTTGGCCGCGAACGCCTTCACGACGGCGTTGGGATCGTCCCCGGGGAGAGCGGGGACGGCGGATCGACTCGGAGAAGTCACCTGGACATGTCCTTCCAGTCGGGAGGGGGGAGTGAAAGCCGGGCTCACCGCTCGGGGGGCGGGCTCGGGGGCCGGCGCCCGGTCATGATTCGGCCAGCAGTTCCGCCTCGGACATCGAGGCGACTTCGCGGTAGATCTGTGCCGCCTGTTCGATGCGGCCCGGAACGCTCTGCCGCTCGGCCAGGCGTACGGCCAGTTCCCGCACCGTCCGGGCGGCGAAGAGGTCCGTCACGGTGGGCTCGGAGGTGTCCAGCCACTGCCTGATCTGGGCCATCACCTTGGTGGCCAGGACCGAGTCGCCGCCCAGGGCGAAGAAGTCGTCCTCGGCACCGACCCCGCCGGTGCGGAGCACCGCGCCCATGAGGTCGGCGAGCACGGTCTCCAGGTCGCCGCTCGGCGGTGTGTGGGGCCGCTCGCCGGGGGCTCCCGCCTCGAAAACGGCCCGGACGGCCTTGCGGTCGAGCTTTCCGTTGGGGGTCAGGGGGAAGGCGTCGAGCGTCTCGATCCTCTCGGGGATCATGTGCGGGGGCAGGTGCGCCGCCAGAGCCTCGCGCACTCCCGTCTCCTCGGAGCCGTCCGTGAGCGTGACCGCCGCGACGAGCTGCCGCGTCGTGCGCCCCACCACGTCCGCCACGGCGCGCCGCACGGTGGGCAGGGCGCGCAGGGCGGCCTCCACCTCGCCGAGTTCGATGCGGTAGCCCCGGAGCTTGATCTGGCTGTCGCGCCGGCCAAGGAATTCGAGGGTGCCGTCCGGCCGGTAGCGGGCCATGTCCCCGGTGCGGTACCAGCGTTCCCCGTCGTGGGTGACGAACCGGTCGGCGGTCCGTTCGGGATCGTTCCGGTAGCCGCGCGCGACACCGCGGCCGCCGATCCAGAGTTCACCGGGGACCCAGTCGGGGCAGTCCGCCCCCGCGTCGTTGACCACCCGGCACCGGACATTGCCCAGCGGTACGCCGTACGGCACGGCCTTCCACTCCGGCGGAACGGGGCCCGTCACCTCGCAGACGGTGGAATGGATCGCGGCCTCCGTCGTGCCGCCGAGCCCGGCGAACCGGCACTCCGGCACCAGTTGCCGCAGCCGTCCGGGCAGGTCGGCGCCGACCCAGTCGCCGCCGAGGACGACCACGCGCAGGCTGTCGCCGAGCCCCTCCGGCCCGCTTCCCGCGAGGATGGCGTCGAGCAGGCTCGGCACGCAGTTGAGGACGGTCACACCCCGCGTGCGGACGAGTTCGGCGGCCCGCTGTCCGTCCCGGCGGCTCTCGTCGTCGGGCAGGACCACGCACCCGCCGACGGAGAGCAGGCCGAAGATGTCGTACACGGAGAGGTCGAACTCGAACGGGGACACCCCGAGCGACCGGTCACCGGTGGAGATCCCGAAGTGCTCGTTCAGGCAGTCGACCGTGTTCATCGCCGCCGCGTGGGCCACTTCGACGCCCTTGGGCAGTCCGGTCGAGCCCGAGGTGAAGATGACGTACGCGATGCCCTCCGCGTCGACGGTGACCGGGCTCTCCAGCGGCTCGGCCCCGTGCTGGGCCGCGTCGAGGCCGAGGACGGTGATCCCGTCCGCGCCCGGCGCGCTCCCCTCACCGCGCAGGGCCAGCACCACATCGCCGGTCCGCTCGATCCGGTCGCGCCGGGCGTCGGGCTGCTCGACGCCGATCGGTACGTAACTCGCCCCCGCGGCGAGCACCCCGAGTGCGGCGACGACCTGGCCGGGCCCCTTGGGCAACTGGACGGAGACGGCGTCACCGGGCCGCACTCCCCGGGCGACGAGTGCGCCCGCGACGCGCAGCGCCCGGTCACGCAGCCCGCCGTAGCTCATCAGCCCGTCGGTGCCCCACTCCAGGGCGGGCAGGTCCGGCTCCGCCCCGGCGATGTCGAAGAAACCCTCGTGCAGCAGCCGTCCGGAGACCGGCCGGTCCGTGGCGTTGGCCCGGGCGCGGACGGCGGCCTGGGCCGGCGGCAGGCTCCTGGACGCGGCGCGGTCCCAGTCGGCGTCGTCGGCGAGCAGTTCCTCCAGCAGCTCGCGGTTGCGCCGGAACATCGTGTCCATCATTCCGGCGGGGAACGCCTGCTCCCGTACGTCCCAGTTGAACAGCAGACCGCCGCGTAACTCCACGACCTGGGCGTCGAGTACGACCTGCGGACCCTGCGAGATGATCCACACCGGCTCGCCGAACGCGTCGACGACGGTGTCCCTGAAGAGTTCCCCCAGGTTCAGCCCGCTGGTGTAGACGACGGACGCCAGCACCGGCTCGCCGCGCAGACGCCCGAGGTCCCGCAGTACGTCGAGGCCCGGAAAGGCCCCGTGCGACGCCTTGGTGTGCAGGTTCCGCTGGAACTGCCGGGCGCGGTCGAGCACCGACAGGGGCTCGGTGACGTCCACGTCCAGCAGTACGGAACTGCTGAAGTCGCCGACGAGCCTCTCCACATCGGGGTGGAGGGGTTCCCGGTTGAACAGGGGCAGGTTGAGAAGGAACCTCTGCTCGCTCGACCACCTGCCGACGACTTCGGCGAAGACCGAGGCCAGGACCGTGGCGGGGGTGACGCCCCGCTCGTGGGCACGGTCGATCAGCCGTCGCTTGTGCTCGGGGTCGAGCCAGTGCTCGTAGCGGACCGTACGGAGCGGATCCTCCCGCTCCGACTCGGGTACCAGCGGCAGGGCGGGCGCGTCCGGCAGTTCGGGAAGGACCTCCTGCCACCACGCCCGCTGCTCCTCGCGTGCCGAGGCGTTCATCGTGTCGTAGTCGGCGAGATAGCTCCGGTAGTCGTACGAGAGCGGTGCGGGACCAGACCCGTCCCCGGCGTAGAAGTCGGCGAGATCCGCCAGCAGCAGCCGGTAGCTCAGGGCGTCGGCGGCGAGCATGTCCACATCCACGTGCAGCCTGGTCCGGCCCTCGGGCAGCAGCGTCAGCGAGATGTCGAGGACCTGCCCGAGATCCGCGCGCATGCGCTGGTGCGTCTTCCGCTCGCGGATCTCGTCCAGCCGGCCCGCCAGGTCCGGCGCGGCCACCTCGCGGAGATCGGTCAGCGACCACACCGGCACGCCGGGCCGGCCGAGGACCCGCTGGGTTCCGTCGTCGAGGAACTGGCTGCGCAGCATGGCGTGCCGGTTCACCAGCTCCGCGACCGCGCGTTCCAGCCGCCCCGGATCGACGCCGTGGCCGTCGAACTCCGCGTACAGGTGGGCCGCGACGCCGCCGAGGGCCTGACCGTCCGCGCGGCCGATCCAGTAGCCGTGCTGCATGGTCGCCAGCCCGAACGGCTCCCCGGCGGCGCCGGGGTCGCGCTCCTCCCGCGTCACGGGGCCGGGCGGGCGGCCCGTCTCCCCGCCGAGGCGCTCCGCGATGAGTTCGGACCATGCCCGGACCGTGGGCCGCAGCGCGAGGTCCGAGAAGTTCACCCGGACCCCCCGCCGCCGCAGACTCGCGGCGATCTTGATCATCCGCATCGAGTGGAGCCCCAGCGTGACCAGGTCGTCGCCGGGACCGATGGCGGCCGGGTCCATGTCGAGCTGGCCGGCCACCAGGGTGCGGACTTCTTCCTGCCCCAACACGACATCTCCCACGGATCCTCCACGATTCGCACGGTGTTCCCGGAACATGGGCACCCAGGCCCGAAGCTCGGAGCTATATCCGCTGATCACCGGTGCCGGAATTTCCCTCCCGCGACAGGGAGGTCGGCAACTTGCTTTATGAGAAGGGTGACAGCGATCCGGCCGCCTGAACGTACGACAGCGCCTTTCATGGTGTCAACAGGCTACCCGTCAGCCCCATGGGAAAGCGTGCGGAGTTTCCCTTAGGTGTTTACCGGCAAGGGTTTTCTCTGCAGTGTTTTCTCTGCACTTCACTCTCAACCCGCCACCACAGGGACGTCGTTGACCTCGGCTTGCGGCGTGCGCTACGGTCGGCCGGCGGAACAGTCCGCGTGACTTGGTCCTGGCGCACACCTGGCGCCGTCCGAGATTTCCGCCGATTGACGGCCGAAGCGGCAGAACGAACAGGTGCCGTAAATTCACCGTCCCCGCGCACTCGACACCGATAAGGACGCGGCATCGCCTCCCGCTCCACGGAGAGTTGTCCACGAATGAATGCACCGCCGAAATGACGCCCCGAAAGGAGTTTCATTCATGACCGCCGATGTGGTGGGCTGGCCGGCCGCAGACGCCGAGAAATACCGGAACGCCGGGTACTGGCGAGGGGAGACCTTCGCCCGGTTCCTGGGCGTACGGGCCCGTGCGCACGGTGACCGGCTCGCCGTCGTCGACGACCGGACCCGGCTCAGCTACGCCGAACTGGACGACCGGTCGGACCGGGTGGCGCGCGGACTCACGGAGCTCGGAATCACCTCCGGAGACCGCGTCCTGGTCCAGCTCCCCAACCGGGTGGAGTTCCTGCTGCTCTGGTTCGCCCTGATGAAGACGGGCGCGGTGCCGGTCCATACGCAGCCGGGCCACCGCAGCAGCGAGATGACCCATCTGGCGCGGCTCTCGGAGGCGGTTGCCTATGTCATCCCCGACGTCCACGCCGAATTCGATCACCGGCTGCTGGCCCAGGCCGTACGGAGCGAGAGCCCGGCCCTCAAACACATCGTCGTGGTCGGCGATCCGGGCCCGGGAACCGGGTTCACCTCCTTCGCGGACCTGCTGACGACCGGTCCGGCACCCGCGGCGCCGGCCTCCCGCGCACGGGGCGGGGACCTGGCGCTCCTGCTGCTCTCCGGCGGCACCACCGGACTGCCCAAACTGATCCCGCGGACCCATGACGACTACCTCTACAACGGGCGCGCCGCGGGCGAGGTCTGCGCGCTGGCAGCGGACTCGGTCTATCTCGCGGCGCTGCCGGTGGCGTTCAACTACACGATGAACTGCCCGGGGGTCCTGGGGACGCTCGGAGTCGGCGGCACCGTCGTCCTGGCGAGCGACCCCGACCCCGACTACTGCTTCGGGCTGATCGAGCGCGAAGGCGTCACCATCGCCGCCATCAACCCGCAGATGGCGTCGGTCTGGCTGGACGAGGTGTCGATGACCGACGCCGACCTGTCCACCCTGCGGGTCCTCCAGGTGGGCAGCGCGCGGCTGGCCGACGACATGGCCGAGCGGATGATCGACGGGTTCGGCTGCACGATCCAGCAGGTGTTCGGGATGGCCGAGGGGCTGCTCTGTCTGACCAGGCTGACCGATCCGCCCGAGATCATCGCGACGGCGCAGGGCAGGCCCATCTCCCCCGCGGACGAGGTACGGGTGGCCGGCCCGGACGACCAGGAGGTGGCCGAGGGGGAGGAGGGCGAACTGCTCACGCGTGGCCCGTACACACTGCGGGGCTACTACCGCGCGCCCGAGCACAACACCAAGAGCTTCACCGCGGACGGGTTCTACCGCAGCGGCGATCTGGTGCGGCGGCTGCCGTCCGGGCATCTCGTCGTGGTGGGACGGTCGAAGGACCAGATCAACCGGGGCGGCGAGAAGATACCGGCGACCGAGGTCGAGGGCCACCTGCTGGCCCACCCCGGGATCCGGTCCGTCGCCCTGGTGGCCGCGCCCGACGAGGACTTCGGCGAGCGGTCCGTCGCCTTCCTCGTGCCGACCGGCACCCGCGCCCCGGACCGCGCCGAACTCGCCGTGTTCCTCGCGGACCGGGGGCTGGCCGCCTACAAGGCGCCGGACGAGGTGCGGGTGCTCGACGTGATGCCGCTGACCCCCGTCGGCAAGATGGACAAGAAGGCGCTGACCGCCTCGCTGCGGAACGGGTCGGCCGGATGACTCGGCCCCCCGTACCGCCTCGCCTCGACGAACTGCTGACGCGTGCGGCGCGTGACCATCCGGACCGGCCCGCGCTCGCCGCGGACGGACGGACCCTCACCTACGCGGAGCTGGAAGGGACCGTCCGCCGCCTGGCCGACGCCCTCACCGCCGCCGGTGTCCGCCCCGGTGACCGTGTCGGGATCCATGTGCCCAAAAGCGTCGAGGCCGTACTGGCCGTCCACGCGGTCCTGCGGTCCGGAGCCGTCGCGGCGCCGCTCGATGTGGCGGTGCCGCCCGAGCGGACCGCCCGGATGGTCAGGAACGCGGGCATCACCTTTCTGATCGCCCCGTCGGCGAGAGCCGCCGCCACCCAGCTGGTGAAGGAGTGCGTCGACGACAGCCCGGCGGCCCTCCGGCTTCTCGGGTCGGGCCTGGGAATCCTCCCCGTCGACTGCCCGGCGGCACCGCTCGGCCATCTTCCCGGCGCGGGGTACGTGCTCTTCACGTCGGGCAGTACGGGCTGGCCCAAGGGGGTGCTCCTCTCCCACGAGAACGTTCTGCACTTCGTGCGGTGGGCCGTCGGGCAGTTCGGCGTCACCTCCTCGGACCGGATCGGCTCCCAGTCGTCGCTGACCTTCGATCTCAGCACCTTCGACATCTTCGGCAGCGCGCTCTCCGGCGCCTGTCTCGTCCTGCTGCCCGACGAGCTGAAGGGGTTCCCGCGCGATGTGGTGGGCTGGCTGCGGTCCGAGCGGATCTCCGTCTTCTACGCCGTGCCGACGCTGTACCGGTCGATGCTGCGCCAGGGCGGAGCGAGCGGCGCGGAACTGCCCGAGCTGCGGATCATCGCCTTCGCCGGCGAGCCGTTCCCCGTGGGCGACCTCAAGCGGTACACCGAGGTGTTCGAGAAGGCCGAGTTCTACAACCTGTACGGCCCGACCGAGACGAATGTCTGCACCTTCGAGCACGTCTCCCGGCGGTGGGACCACCGGGACGGTCTCTCGATAGGCCGGGCGATCGACGGGGTCCGGGTCGAACTCGTCGACGACAGCCACCGGGTCACCCGGGACGAGGGAGAGATCGCCGTCGTCGGCCCGACGGTCTTCCTGGGCTATCTCGTCGACGGCGAGCCGCGGGCGCTCACCACCCGTGTCTCCCCGGACGACGGCGGCGGGCCCGCGTACCTCACCGGCGACCTCGGCCACTACGGCGAGGACGGAAAGATCTATCTGCGCGGACGCCGCGACCACCAGGTGAAGCGCCGGGGATACCGCATCGATCTCCTGGACATCGAGAGTGTCGTCCAGGAGTTCCCCGCGGTGCGCACCTGCGCCGCGGTGTGGCGGCCGCGGGGCCCCGGTGAGGGAAGCATCCTCCTCTACGCCGTCGCCGACGGCACGACCGAGGCAGGTCTGCGGGAGGCCGTCTCGACGGCGCTGCCGCGGCACATGATGCCCGACGACATCCATCTCGTCGACCGGCTGGCACTCACCGACCGGGGAAAGATCGACCGCGAAGCGCTGGCTTCGGCGGCGCCGACCCAGGAAAGGGATCATGGAAGACGTCGATGAGCTGTGCGCCCTGCTCCAGGGAATCATCTCGGAATCCCACGGCGCCCTGGACGAGAAGGTGGAGCACGACACACCGCTGCTCGTCTCCGGGCTGCTCGATTCCCTCACCATCATGCGGATCGTGGCCCGGGTCGAGGCGACGACCGGGGTCTCCTTCCCGGAAACCGCGCTCGTCGCGGCCAACTTCCGTACGCCCACGGCCCTCTGGACGGCCATCGAGAGGTACCGGGCCGCCGCCGGCGACGGGAGCACGGTGTCATGACGGACGGGGACCCCCGGGCCGGCGTCGACGCCGTCGTCACCCACGCGACCCGGCTGGCCGAATCCGCGCTCGCCGGGGCGGACCAGGCCGACTTCCGTACCCGGTGGAAGGCGTTCACGGCCCGGGGGGTGTGGGACGAGGCACCTTCGGACGAGGCGCCTTCGGACGAGGCGCCTTCGGACCGGCCCCCCGGAGCCGCCCGGCTGGGGCCGGTGACCAGGTCGGTGGCCACGATCGAGGGAATCGGCCGCGCGGGCACGGACGCCGGGCTCTGCTACGCCATGGCGTCCCAGCGGTTCGGAATCCAGTTCCCGCTGCGTTCCGTCCTCGGCGACACGGAGACCACGGAGAGCGGAGACGTGCTGCTCTGCCACGCGCTGACCGAGGAGGGCGGGGGCAGCGACCCGCTCTCGATGGCCACGCGGGCCGAACGGCAGGAGGACGGCGGCTACCTGCTCACCGGGACGAAGTCGTTCGTCACGGCCGCCCCGGTGGCCGACACCGCCCTGGTCTTCGCCAGGACGGCGGCCGAACGCACCCCCTTCGCCCTCTCCGCCTTCCTGGTCGACCTGAGCGCCCCCGACATCGAACAGAGCGCCCCGTTCCCCAAGACCGCCCTGACCGAGGTGCCGATGGGCTCCCTCACCTTCCACGGGGTCCGGCTGGCCCCCGGCAGCATGGTCGGCGAGGAGGGCTCGGGCCTCGGCCTGCTGACACTCACGACCGCGTGGGAGCGCGCGCTGCTCCTGTCGTACGCGCTCGGCCCGATGCGCAGGGTGCTGGACCGCACGGTGGAGTGGTGCGCGACCCGGGAGCACTTCGGGCGCAGGATGGGAGCGAGCCATGTCGTCGCGGCCCGGGTCGCGGACATGGCCCTGGCCCTGCACCGGTCCCGGGAACTCGTCTACCGGATGGCCGCGCGCCTGGACGCGGGGGAACGCCCCCGCCAGTTGGCGGCCGACGCCGCGCTGACCAAGATCTCCGTGGCCGAGGACTACCTGATGTTCAGCCGGCAGGCCGCCCAGCTCGGCGGGGTGCGCTCCTTCATCGAGGACTCGGGCCTCACCGCCGATCTGACCAGCCCCATGGCGGCGTCGGTCTACGCGGGCCCGAACGACCTGTTGCGCATCACCGTCGCCCGCGAGCTGGGACTTCCCGTCGAGAACTGACCTCCGACCGGACGGAAAGGATCACATGCACGCCTCGGACACCCCGCACATGGAAACCCTCCTCGACCGGGTCCGGTCGGCCGCCGCCGAACTGAGACTCGGCTCCGCGGCGGTCGACCAGGGGCGGCTCTCTCCGCACCACGGCTACCGACTGGTGCGGGACGCGGGTCTGCTGACCCTCCTGATCCCCCGGGAGTCCGGCGGCGAGGGGCTCTCGTTCCTCGACTACACCAAGGTCCTGGAGGAGATCGCCCTCGGCGACGGGGCCACCGCCCTCGGCTTCAACATGCACAACGTGGCCATCGGCTCCCTCTGCGAGACGGGCGGCGCCGCCCTGCCCGAGAGCGCGTCCCGGTTCCGTGACTGGGTTTTCGGTGAAGTCGTCGAGCACGGAAGGATGTTCGCGTCGGCCACGTCCGAGACGGGTTCGGGAGCGAAGCTCCGCCGTATCCAGGCCACCTACCGGGCGGCGGGCGACGGCTATGTCCTGAAGGGCACCAAGGCGTTCGTGTCGCTGGCGGGCATCGCCGACCACTACGTCGTCGCCGCCCGCGAGGACGGCACCTCCGAGGCCGACGAGGTGTCGCACTTCGTGGTCTCGAAGGACGATCCCGGTGTCGCCTTCTCGGGCGTCTGGGACGGCGCCGCACTGCGCGGCACCCAGACCGCGACCATGACGATGAACGGTGTCGAGATCCCCCGGCACCGGTTGTTCCTCGGCGTCGAGGGGCTCTCCCTGTTCAAACTCGTACGGGAGCCCCACTGGATGGTCTCCGGCTACATGGGCGCGTACCTCGGGATCGCCGAGTCGATCCTGCGGCTCATGGTCCGGCTGCTCCGCGACAACGAGGGGCGCCGTTCGTCCCCCGTCGTCCAGTCGGAGGTGGGCCGCCTCGCCGTGGAGCTGCGGGCCGCGCGGGCCCTGGTCCACTCCGCCGCACGACAGGTCGACGAGGAACGCGGCAGCCTGGAGGCCAACACCGCGGTCCACGCGGCGAAGTACTGCATCGGCGAACTCGCCCCGCGGCTCGCGCTCGGCGCCGCGCGGATCTGCGGCTCCGGCGCGCTGCGCACCAGCGTCCCGCTGGAACGGCTGCTGCGGGAGGCGTCGTTCTGCGCCGTGATGCCCGCCAAACCCGACGAGTGCCTGGAGTACGTGGGCAAGTCGGCCCTCGGATTCAACATGCTCAGTGCCCGGAACTTCGACTGGTAGCGGGAGGTGACGTCGCTGTGCCGGAGATCGAGCTGAGGCGCGGCCCCGTCGAGTACCGGCGGATAGCGGGGGACGCCGGCCTCGCCCCGCTGGTGTTCCTGCACGAGGGGCTCGGCTGTGTCGCCATGTGGTCGCGGTTCCCCGACGCGCTCGCACGGGCCACGGGCCGTCCGGCGGTGGTCTACTCCCGGCACGGCTACGGCGGTTCGGGCCCGGCGCGGACCCCGCGCCCGGTCGGCTACATGCGGGAGGAGGCGACCGAGGTCCTTCCCGAACTCCTGGACCGGCTCTCCCTGGAGCGCCCGGTCCTCGTGGGACACAGCGACGGGGCCTCCATCGCCCTGCTGCACGCGAACGAGCACCCCGTGGCCGCTCTGGTGCTCCTCGCGCCCCATGTCTTCGTCGAGCCGGAGACACTGGCCGGGATCACCGCCGCCCGGGCCGCCTACCGCGAGGGGCCGCTGGCCGTACGGCTGAGGGGTTTTCACAACGACGCGGACACCGCCTTCCACTCCTGGGCCGACGTCTGGCTCTCCCCCGCGTTCCGCGACTGGAACATCGAGGACGGGCTGCGCGCCGTCAGCGGCCCGGTCCTGCTGATCCAGGGAGAGCTCGACCAGTACGGGACCACCCGTCAGCTGCGCGCCGTCGAGCAGGGGGTCACCGGCCCGGTCCGGCGGGTCGAGATCGCCCGGTGCGGGCACTCCCCCCATCTGGAGCGGCCCGGCGAGACCCGGGAAGCGGTGGAGGACTTCCTGGAGACGGCCGGGTCCGCTCCGCGGGTGCCTACCCCTTCCCTGCTTCGGAGGAGTGCAGCCGCCACCCCTGGACCCGGCTCCGCTCCTGCCAGAAGCGCCGGTAGGTCCCGTCCGCCGCGAGCAGATCCTCATGCGTCCCCGACTCGGTGACCCTCCCGTCCCGGAGGACGAGGATCCGGTCCGCGGCGACCACCGTGGGCAGGCGGTGCGCGATGACCAGCAGGGTGCGGCGCCCGGCCAGGGCGCGCAGGGTGTCGGAGATCGCCATCTCGTTGACCGGGTCGAGGGCTGAGGTGGCCTCGTCCAGGATCAGTACGGGCGCCTGCTTGAGAATGGCCCTCGCGAGGGAGATCCGCTGGCGCTCACCGCCGGAGAGCGACGTGCCGCCCTCCCCGACGGGTGTGTTCCATCCGTGGGGCAGCCGGTCGACGATCTCGTCCACCCGGGCCAGCCCGGCCGCCTCCGCGACCTCCGCGTCGGTCGCGCCGGGGCGGCCGACGCGTACGTTGTCCTCCATGGTGCCCTCGAAGAGATAGACGTCCTGGAACACCATCGCGACCTGGGAGGCCAGCGTGTCGGCGTCGATGTCCCGTACGTCCACCCCGCCGATGCGTACCGATCCCTCGTCCACGTCCCAGAAGCGGGCGATCAACCGGGTCACCGTGGTCTTGCCCGAGCCGGAGGGGCCGACCAGCGCGGTCATCGTGTTGGCGGGCAGGACGGCTTCGAGCCGGTCCAGAACCGGTTCGGCCCCGGGGGAATCGGGATAGCGGAACCGGACACCGGAGATCTCGACGGTCGCGTCGGCCGGCCGGCGCGGCTCCGCCGGTTCCGGCAGCGAGGGCGTACGGAAGATCTCGTCCAGCTGGTCGAGCCGGTTCCACACCGCACGGAGGGCTCCTCCCGCGTCGCTGAGGGCCGCGACCGGCTCGCTGAAGCGTACGAGGAGCACCGCGAGCGCGATCACCTCGGCGGCGTCGATCGAACCGCCGAGGGCCAGCGCCGTGGCGATCCCGAGCAGCGCGGTCACCGAGAGCTGGACCATGGCGCCGAAGGCGCCGCGGGCCACGGTCGTCCTGCGCAGCCGGCTGAGCCCGATGTCGTGCTGGCGCCGCATCTCCCGGTCGAGCAGGTCGTTCTGCGCGTGCGCGCGGCCGAAGGCCCGGATGACGGGCTGGCACTGGGCGAACTCGAAGATGCGGTCGTCGGCCCGGGCCATGGCGCCGTCGACGATCTCGTCGGTGCGCCCGATCGCCGATGCCGACCAGCGATAGGCCAGGTACAGCAGCGGCAGCGTGGCCGCCATCGCCGCGGCCAGCCTCCAGTCGAGGAAGAACATGACGACGAGCACGGTCAGCGGGGTGACGACGGAGGTGATCAGCGGCGCCAGCAGATGGGCGAAGAGCTGGGTGACCTCGCCCACGCCCGCCGTGGCGAGCCTGGTCAGCGGGGCGAGCCTGGCCCGTGAGAACCAGCCGACGCCGAGCCGGCCCAGCCGCTCGCCCAGGCGGTGGTGGAGGAGGCCCGTGGTGGACACCGCGGTCCTGAAGCCGAGCAGGGCCTGGACGTAGTAGGCGGCGCCGGTGGCGGCGGTCACCGCGGCGAGCAGCCCCAGCCAGGGCGCCGCCTTGCCCGCGTCGCCGTCGAGCAGTGCGCTCAGTACCGGTACCAGCAGGGCGAACGCGGCGCCCTGGAGGACCGCGTAGACGGTCACGGCCGTCAGATGTCCCGCGATCGGCCGCAGTTGTTCCTGGCCGAGGACACGGACGAGTTTGCTGTGCATGAGGCTCCCTCCCGGGTCAGCGGTTCAGCTGCTCGGCCGCACCGGCGCCCGATGCGGCGTAGGCGGACCACAGCTCCTGGTAGAGGCCTTCGCGGTCCACCAGTTCGGCGTGGGTGCCGCGCTGGGCGACACGCCCCTGTTCCAGTACGAGGATCTGGTCGGCCTCCACGATGGTGTGCAGCCGGTGCGCGACGAAGAGCACGGTGCGCCCGGCGACCAGGACCGAGAGCGCGTCGTAGATGCTCGCCTCGGCCTCCGGATCGACGAACGCGGTGGCCTCGTCGAGCACCAGGACCGGTGTGTCGGCGAGCAACGCCCGTGCGATGGAAAGGCGTTGGGCCTCGCCGCCGGAGAGCCGGGCATCCTCGCCGACCACCGAGTCGTAGCCCCGCGGCAGTTCCATGATGCGATCGTGGCAGCGGGCGGCCCTGGCCGCCGCCTCCACCTCGGCCGTCGAGGCGTCGGGGCGGGCCATCCTGATGTTGTCGGCGACGGTGGCGCGCAGCAGACGGACGTCCTGGAAGACGAAGCTCACGTGGCGGTACAGCTCCTCCGGGGCCATCTCGCGTACGTCGACTCCCCCGATGGAGACCGATCCGCGCTCCGGGTCGAAGAACCGCGGAAGCAGCGCGGCCATGGTCGACTTGCCCGCGCCGGAGGGGCCCACCAGAGCGGTGACGGTGCCCGGTTCCAGGCTGGCACCGACACCCCGCAGGACCGGCTCCCCCGGGGTGTAGCCGAAGGTGACGTCGCGGAAGTCCACCCGGTGCCCGGACGGCCGCCGGGGAACCTCCGGCTCGGGCAGGACCGGTGTGTTCAAGAGGTCCGTGACCCGGGCCGCGGCCTGCCTGGCCTGGCCGAGGGCCTGGGGCGCGTAGGTCACGACGACCAGCGGCGCGGTGATCGCCAGCCCCAGCAGGACGAAGGGCAGCACGTCGACCGGCCGTGCCCAGCCGGCGGCGACGAAGAGCGTGCCGCCGCTGAGCGAGGCCAGCAGCATCGTGGCCGGGCAGACCAGGGCGTACGCGATCGAACTCAGCCGCAGAATGGGGCCCTTGACGTCGCTCAGCGTGGCCATGTAGTCGTCGACGGCACCGGTGTACCGGCCCCAGGCCCGGTCCCGCTGGCCGAACGTCTTGATCACGGCGATGCCCTGCACGAACTCGATGACCGCCGTGTTGACCCCGACGATGGCACGGCCCAGCCGCTCGCCCTGCCGTCCGCTGCGGCGGCCCGTCATCCGGAACAGGACACCGAACAGCGGCATGGTGACCAGGGTGATCAGGGTCAGCCGCCAGTCCAGGGCGAACAGGTAGGCCAGGGCGGCGACCGGAGTGACGACCGCCATCGTGAGGTCCGGCATCGAGTGTGCGACGAGGTAGTGCAGCGACTCGACGTCGTCGGCGAGGGTCTTCTTGACCGTCGCGCTGTTGCGGGAGGTGAACCAGCCCAGCGGCAGCCGGCCGAGCCGCCGCGCGATCCGCCGCCGGAGGCGGAGCTGGAACTCCATGTCCGCGTCGTGCATGAGGAGATAGCTCAGGGCCTGGGCGACGAACCGCACCATCAGGGCGACGGCGGCGACCAGGACCACCCGTCGGGCCCGGTCGCCGTCACCCGACAGCAGCGCGGTGGCCAGCGGATAGATGGCGATGAACGAGCCCAGTGAACTGATCGCGGCGACGCCTTGCAGCACGACGCCGAGGATCAGCCGACCGCGTACCGGCCGGAGCAGCACGCCCAGCGCGCCGCCGGTCCGCCCGGGTCCGTCCGTGACCGGGCCGTCGTTCTCCATGGTCTCCCCGCCGCTCGTTGCCACCTGGCTGCCTCCTCGTAACCGTGGCCGCCTCCGGCGGCGCGCTGACCCCTGACCCGCTAACCCGCGGTGGTGCGCCGCGGCCTGCTCATGACGACGATCAGTGCCGCCAGCACCATCAGTCCGCCTCCGGCGAGGAACGCCGCGGCGTAGCCGTCCGTGACGGCCTCGTTGCCGCGGCCGCCGTCGGCGACGGAGATCGCGACCACGTTGAGGGCGGAGATGCCGATCGCGCCGCCGATCTCGCGGGTCGCGTTGGTCAGCGCGCTGGCCACCCCGCTCTCCTCCGGCGCCACACCGTCCAGCGTGAGCCGCATGACCGTCGTCATCGCGGCACCGATACCGAGACCGATCAGGACCTGCGAGGGGAACACGACGGTCCAGAAGCCGGTGTCCGGCTGGATGGTGCCGGACAGGGCGAACCCCGCCGCGCTGAGCAGGAGTCCGCCGATCATGACGGAGCGCGCGCTCATCCTGGCGAGCAGCCGCCCGGTTCCCAGCGCTCCGAAGAGGACTCCGGCGCCGATCGGCACGAAGGCCAGTCCGGTCATCAGCGCCGAGTATTCCCGCACCAGTTGGAGGAAGTACGTGAGGAACAGGTAGTACGCGTAGAGCCCGCTGGCGATGAGAACCACCACGACGTAGCCGCTGCCGCGCACCCGGTTCAGGACGATACGCAGGGGCATCATCGGTTCCGCGGACCGGCGCTCGATCCAGACGAAGAGGGCGAGCAGGAGCAGACCGGCGCCGCAGAACACCAGCGTGGTGGTACCGAGCCAGCCGACCTCGATGGCCTCGGAGATGCCGTAGATCAGCGAACCGACGCCGATCGTCGCCGTCAGGGTGCCGGGCAGGTCGTACCGGGCGGACCGGGCCGCCTTGCTCTCGGTGAGCCCGCGCATCGCGGGTCCGAGAATGAGCAGCACCACCGGGACGTTGAACCAGAGGCACCAGCGCCAGGACAGGTATTCGGTGAGCACGCCGCCGAGGATCATGCCCACGACCCCGCCCGTGCCGACCGCGGCCCCGAAGACGCCGAACGCCTTGGCGCGTTCCGCGTCCGTGGTGAACATCGTGGTCAGCAGGGCCAGCGCGGCCGGGGCCAGGAAGGCGGCGGACACGCCCTGCGCGGCACGGGCCAGGAGCAGCATGATCTCGTTCACCGCGAAACCGCCGACCGCGGAGGACACCGCGAAACCGATCAGCCCGGCTATGAAGAGTTTCTTCCGCCCCTTGAGATCGCCCACCCGTCCGCCGAGCAGAAGGAACCCGCCGAAGGTCAGGGAGTAGGCGGTGACCACCCATTGGCGGCTCGAATCCGACATCTCCAGCGCCGACTGCGCGGACGGCAGGGCGATGTTCACCACCGAGGCGTCGAGTACGACGAGTAACTGGGCCGCGACGATGATCCACAGTGCCCTCCAGCGCCGGGGATCACCCCCGTCGGCCGTCGGGTTGCCGGCGCCGGACGCGCGGACATCGGAGTGTGACATCGGACCTCACTTGAGTGGGCGGGCGGCGCCGCGAGCGTGTGTGCGGGGCGGCGCCGCGGGGCGGGCGGAGCCCGAAGACAGGGCCTAGGCGCCGACCCGGGGGTACAGGTCGTCCGGGAGCCTCTGACCGGGTGTCAGTTCTCCCGGGACGTCGACTCCGGACACCGGGCGGTAGGTCGCCTCGGCGTCGATGAGAGCCACGACGTAGGAAACACGTTGTTCGTCGGTGGTGTTGGCCGCGGCCATATGGCCCGTACGGCCGTGATGGAACGTGCAGTCGCCGGCCCGCAGCGGGACGGTGACCCGGGTGTTCCAGTTGAGCCCCGGCCAGTACTTGAGCATGTAACCGTCGGGGTCGGCACTCAGCGCCGGCAGTCCCACCCGGTCCGGACCCGGTCGGTCGTGGGAGCCGGCCAGGAAGGTCATACAGCCCCGCTCGACGGTGACGTCCACCAGCGCCACCCAGGCCGTCAGACTCACCCGGCCCTCGAAGGGCAGGAAGGTCTCGTCGTCGTGCAGGTTGGTGCGGGCGCTGCGACGCGGCTCCTTGAGGAGTACGTCGCCACGCCACACCCGCAGCGGCATGCCCGCCAGCCGTTCGGCGAAGGCGCCGATGCGCGGGTGCAGGGCCAGCTCCCGCAGCGGCCCGTCGGCGCGCCAGACATGTTCCGTGGAGATGATCCGGGTGGCGCCCGCGTCGTCGGACTTGCTGTGCGCGGACAGGGCGGCGAGCGAGGCCGTACGGAAGCTGTCCACTTCGCCCGCCGAGAGCATCCGGGGGACGTGGGCGAACCCGTTCTCCCGGAAGGACTCCACGGTCCGCCTCGGTATGTCGCGGGAAGCGGGGCAGTGTGCGCTCACGGTGTCGATCCCCTCCGGCCGCTGGGACGAACGAGGTCGTCAGCGGCCCAGCCGGGCCCAGTGCAGGCAAGTGGTCGGTGATGACACCGCCCCTGCGGAGACGGGTCAACCACCTTGTGACACTTACTTTATAACACGGTGTCGGAAAGTTGCCGAGCCCTGACCGCAGGGCGTCCGACGGCCCTGCGGAAGAGACGCGGAAGAGACTCAGCCGCGGCGGGCGGCCACCCCGTCCAGGAAGAGATCGAGCTTGCGCTCGAACCAGGCGGCGGGCGACCCCTCGACGGCCACGCTCAGCACGCCGCGCAGCCGCGAGTCGAAGGTGTGCATCCACGGGTCGATCAGCTCACGGCGGCGCCGCCGCACGGCCTCGATGGCCGCCGCGGCACCGTCGTCGGACTCGGACCCGTCGGTGCCCTGCGGCAGCACGGCGAGGAACGCCTGGGTGACCAGCTCCGCCAGCATGTCCATGACGAGAACGGAGTCCTCGGGCGAGAAGCCGTAGCCGAGCAGCGCGACCCCCGTCCGGTTGTCGCGCCCCACCAGCGCGGGGCCGGTGAGCCGGAGCGCCGTGATCTCCTGCGCCAGGCCGGGCCGCGCGGCGTACAACCGCCAGTGCGCCCACGCGGTCGCCGTGAGGAAGTCGCGCCAGTCCTCCTCGGGTTCGGGCCATTCGATCGCGTGGACGGCGTGGTCGGCGGCCGCCGCGGCGAGCGCGTCGCGGCTGGCGAAGTACCGGTAGAGCGTCGAGTGCGAGATACCGAGGCGCTCGGCGACGGCCGGCATCGTCAGACGCGCGAACCCGAGGCCCAGTGCGGCACCGATGATGGCCTCCCGGTCGGCCATGGGCGGGCGTCCCATGCGTCGCGGACGTGAGTCCCTGGTGGTTGCCCCGGTGTCCCGCGTGCTCATGAGGGGGGAGTCCCTTCTGTCGATTCCACCCATGGTAGGAAAACGGCCGCGGGATCCTCGCACCGCCGGGACAGCGGGCCGGGCCGGCGATGCCGGCGCCCCGCTCGCCCACCCGTCAGCGGCGTGTCACCACCCTGGCCCTCTCCCCGGCGGGCCGTCCGCTCACCGCAGGGGCCGCTGCCCGTCGGCCAGTCCGCCACCGGTGACCGATTCGCCCTCGTGCTCCCGGCGCCCCTCTCCGCACTGGCGACGCCTGCGCTGGTCGCACGCGCAGGCCTCCAGAAGGAGCGATGCCCCCAGTTGGCTGGAGCCCCGAGTGCCGCCCTCCAGAAGCCATTTCGCCACGATCGCGGCCCTGCTCCGGACTCCGTACCGGTCGTAGAGGCGCTGCAGGTGCGAGTCGACGGTCCGGACCGACATGCCCAGGCGCTCGGCTATCTGTTTGTCGCGGTAGCCCTCCGCGATGAGTAACAGTATTTCCATTTGCCGTGTACTGAGCTGCATCGTCGTCATCGTGATCCTTAGCTAGAAACACCGCAGGGATTGATCAGTGAA
Source organism: Streptomyces sp. NPDC056987 (assembly GCF_042673865.1). NCBI lineage: Bacteria > Bacillati > Actinomycetota > Actinomycetes > Kitasatosporales > Streptomycetaceae > Streptomyces > Streptomyces sp. NPDC056987. The sequence goes on along the minus strand of NZ_JBHURV010000023.1, from coordinate 23,690 downwards.
TGGCGCTGATCCGTTTCTTGTCGCCCAGGTCTCGGAGCGGCTGACGCGCGACCGCCTGCATGGCGGAAAAATGACTTGTCCAGGCCGGAGGGGAACCGCCATGATTTCTCTACGCAGTTGACCCCTTCCTGGACGGGATGCCCCGTACAGCGGTCCGAATCATTGATGCCGTTGACGTCGTTGACGTACGGCGGAGGACTGTCACCGGAATTGGGTTCCCGCTGTGCGATGTCCGGCCAACCGGAATCCATTGCGTGCGACGTTTTCGGGCATGTGTAGGAACGTTAGGCTGCCCTACCTTCGAGGTCAAGATCTCGCCGCCACCGGGCGGCCGCCGCGGGTGCGAAGTCGCGTGCGGATCCGATCCGTTCACCGCGGAGAGCATCCACCCATGTTCGGACCGCCGCTTCGAACACCACGGAACTGGGTAATGAACATTCCCCCGCGGCACCACCGGATGTCCCTTGATCACTCGCCCCGGGGTTGCCCCGGCTCCGCGGCGCGGAGAGCCCGGGCTCCCCACGGCCGGGGTGACCGCGCGCCGGACCCCGGGCGCCGACGACGGCACCATGGCCGAAAACCAATGCCGCCGCCCACGGATCCCCCGCCACCGGCATCCCTCCGCCCCTGCCCCCGCCCCCGGACGTACGGCCACCGGAAGACCCGGCCCGCCGCTCCTCCGGCAGCGGATGCCCCGAGCACCCCGCGCCGGGGCCGCCGCCCAGACCGCGGGTAATACCCACCCCCCGTATTTGGCCGGGTAACGTATTGCGGCCTGTGACGGCCCTGCATAGCGTCGTAGGGTGCTGATCATTGACCCACGCCACCGGCGCCGCTGCCGCCGCTACCGCCCCAAATCGCCTACGGCAACGCGGTGTTGCCCGGACCGCTCGTGATGACAGCGCCCTCGGGCCCCGGGGCCCCCGACCACCGGCGGGCCGCCCTCGTCGTCCTGTGTTTCGTGCAATTCATGCTGGTGCTGGACGACACGGTCGTCAACGTGGCGCTCCACAGCATCCAGAGCGACCTCGGCTTCAGCACCGGCAACCTGACCTGGGTCGCCAACGCGTACTTCCTCGCCTTCGGCGGGCTGCTGCTGCTGTGCGGCCGCCTCGCCGATCTGGTCGGGCGCCGCCGGATCTTCCTCTGGGGCGTGGCGCTGTTCGGCGTGGCGAGCCTGCTCTGCGGAATCGCCCAGGAACCCTGGCTCCTCGTGACCGGCCGGTTCGCCCAGGGCGCGGGGGCGGCCATGGCCAGTCCGGCGGCCCTGGCACTGATCACCCTCCTCTTCCCCGGCCGGGAGGAACGCGCCAAGGCGCTCAGCATCTGGGGTGCCATCGCCGGACTGGGCGGAACGACGGGGGTGGTGATCTCCGGAGCGCTGACCGGGCTGGCGTCCTGGCGCTGGATCTTCCTGATCAACCTGCCGGTGGTCGCCGTGACCCTGGTCCTGCTGCCGCGCCTGGTCGCCGAGAGCCGTACCGACCGCCCGGCCCGGCTGGACGTCCCCGGCGCCGTTCTGGGCACCGGTGCCATCGTCTCCCTGGTCTACGGCCTGCTGCAGACCGACGAGTCGGGCTGGACCGAACTCACGGTACTGGGGCCGGTGCTGCTCGCGGTCGCCCTGGGCATCGCCTTCGTCGCCGTCGAGGCGCGCACGGCGGAGCCGCTCATTCCGCTGTCGTTCCTCGCCGTCAGAATACGTGCCGTCTCCAACGGCGCCGGCCTGCTCTTCACCGCGGCCTTCTTCTCCCTCTCCTTCCTGCTGATGCTGCATCTGCAGACCGTGCTGGAGTACGGCCCCCTGGAGGCCGGAGTCGGCTATCTGCCCTACGGCGCGGGCATCCTCACCGGTGTCTGGTGCTCCTCCCGGGTCGTGGTCCGGTTCGGGCTGCGGTGGACCCTCGTGCTCGCGTTCCTGATCGGCGCGGGCGGACTCCTGCTCCTGTCCGGGGTGTCGGCGAACGACGGTTACGTGACCGGCGTGCTGCCCGGCATGCTCGTGGTGAGCTTCGGTTCCGGTCTCGGTTTCCCCGCCCTGGCGATCGCCGGGGTCCACGGCACCGACGAGGAGAACGCCGGCCTCGGCTCGGCGGTCCTCAACTCGGTCCAGCAGATCGGTGGCGCCGTGGGACTGGCCGTCCTGGTCACCGTGGCCACGCGGCGCACCGAGGAGCTGACCGGGTCCGTCGGTCCGCTGCGCGCGGCGACGGAAGGGTTCTCGCACACGCTCACCATCGCCGCCGGGCTGCTCGCCCTCGGCGCGGTCCTCATCGCCGTACTGCTCGCCGGGGACAGCGCCGCGCGGCCGGAGACCGACAGGAAGGAGGCCTCACGGGAGCCGGCGTAGCAGCGGCGCGGATGGCCGGACCCCGCCCCTCCCGCGGGCCGGTCCGGTCGGCGCCCGAAGGCAGCGGGAGCGGTGGAAACACGAGAGCTCCGACAGGTGGCCGGTGGGCGGGAGTCCACCGAAAGGCGGTGGGATCCGGGAAAGAAAAAGGCGCCCGTCGCGCCCGGTCGGCGGCGGTCACGGTCGTACGGGAAAGGCCGAGGCCACTCCCCGTTGTCACCCCTCGCATATCGCGCCGTGCTCCACCGAATTCGGCTGGGCGAGGTGACGGAGCTTCCGGGAATCCGCCCGCGCCGCTCCGGTCGCCGTACGACTCCGCGCGAAGAGCCGGCGGAATGGGATGGGCGTTCCGCGTCCGGCCGCGGAACAGCGATTCCGGGTGCCCGTGGGCCGCGTCTCGAAGATGCCCCGACCACGGCCATGGCCGTCACGGCAAAGGGCGATTCGACGCGGAAAGCCGGAGAACGACGGTCTCACCTACCGACGCCGCCCAGATCGAGGAGGCACTTCCCATTCCCCCGCGGGCGGCCGATCGGAAACAGCTGCGCACAGGGCGCGGGAATCAGACGGACAGACGGCATCTCCCGTATCGCTTCGGCGCCGGGCAGTCGCGCGACATGGCAAGGGCGCGGCGCGGAATTCCCTTCGTTCTTCGACCCTTGAGCACGCGCCGGAGAAGTCCGCGTGCCGAGAATCAGCGGCTTCTCCCGCTCGCCCGGCGTCACGCGCACAGCGAGAGCGCGCGTGTCGCGACCACTCCCCCGCCGGAACCCGTTGGAGCCTGACACCATGAACAGCCCGCTTCAGGACCCCCGTTTCCTGCGAGACCCCTACCCCGTTTACGCGGAACTGCGGTCCACGTGCCCGGTGCAGCACATCCCCACCGGCTTCGGTGGACAGGACAGTTACCTCGTCACCGGATACGCCGAAGCCCGGCAGGCTCTCGGTGACCCGCGGCTCTCGAAGGACACCGCCGCGTTCTTCGCCGACAAGCCGTCACCACGCCGTCTGCACCCCGCGGTGGCGCAGACCATGCTGGCCGTCGATCCGCCCCGGCACACCCGCCTGCGCCGGCTGGTGACCAAGTCCTTCACCAGCGGCGCGGTGGCCCGGTTGCGCCCGTACATCGCCCAGGTGACCGACGCGCTGCTGGACCGCTGGCCGGCCGGCGGTGAGGTCGACCTCGTCGCAGGCCTCGCCGTACCGCTGCCCGTCACCGTGATCTGCGAGCTGCTCGGAGTACCGGAAACCGGCCGGCCGGACGTCCGGCGCTGGTCCGCCGAGCTGTTCGCGGCCGGGGAACCCGACCTGATCGACGCCGCCTCGCACGCCCTGGCGAACTACCTGACGGAGCTCATCGCCTTCCGGCGACGGCAGCCCGGCGAGGCACTCCTCGACCGTCTGATCCCGGCCCGCGACGGCGAGGACCGGCTGAGCGAGGACGAACTCGTCTCCCTCGCGGTGCTGCTCCTCGTCGCGGGACACGAGACCACCACCCACTTCCTCGGCAACGCGGTCCTGGCCCTGCTCCGGCACCCCGCCGAGCTGGCACGCCTGCGCGCGAACCCCGACTCCGTCCCGGCGGCCCTGGACGAGCTGCTCCGCTACGACTCCCCCGTCAGCATGGCCACCTTCCGCTACGCCACCGAGGACCTGCTCCTCGGCGGCACTCCGGTCCCGGCCGGGACACCCGTGCAGGTCTCCCCCGGGGCGGCCAACCGCGACCCGGAACGCTTCCCGGCACCGGACCGACTCGACCTGGACCGGGACGCGAGCGGCCACGTCGCCTTCGGCCACGGCATCCACCGGTGCCTGGGCGCACCCCTGGCGAAGGCGGAGGCCGAGATCGCGCTACGGGCGGTCCTGACCCGCTTCCCCCGGCTCCGGCTCGCCGTCCCGCCGGATCACCTGCGATGGCGGCACAGCCGCCTGATGCGCGGGCTGGTCTCCCTCCCTCTGCTCACCTGAGCCAGAGACGGAGGATGGTGCCGATCACTGTGGCGACCGGACCGTGGAGCATCGGGACGGCGTCGTGCCGTCAGCCCGACTTCGGCGGCTTCCGCACATCGAAGGCGAAGAGAGTGTTCTCGGCCGCGGTCACGACCACCGCACGCCCCGCGAGGGTCACGCGCGGGCTCGCGCCGTCCTCGCCCGTCAGACCGTCGACCTGCGGATCTGTTGTCCACAGGGGTGTGCCGTCGCGCGGCGACAGCGCGACCACGCGGCCGGTGGCCGAGCTGAAATACAGTGCGCCGGCTCCCGCCACGGGGCCCGACGCACCCTCCACGCCCGTCTGCCGGGACCACTTCTCCCGGCCCGTCGCAGGGTCGAGCGCGGTGACGAGACCGATCTGCCTGCTCACGTAGAGGGTGCCGTCCGCCATGCCGGGCGTCCCCGGGTATGTCCTGGCCAGCCGGGAGTACGTGACCTTGCGCGAGGCCGGATGGACCTGCGCCACCCCGTCGTAACCGGCCCACCCCGTTCCCTCCATGCGCACCTGGAAGAGGACGAGCCTGCCATCGGCGAAGCCCATCGGCACGGCGGGGCCGTCGACCGCGATGGGCCTGCCCAGGGTGCCCGAGGCCCGGTCGACCGTGTACAGGGTGGGGTGGCGCACCTCCGAGGCATCCACCTCCGCATCCGTCGCGCACATCGCGAGGAGCTGCGGGCCCGCCAGGACGGGAGCGCACTGTGTGCCCGCGGGGAAGGGCGTCTTCCAGGCAACCCTTCCGCTGTGGGCGCCCCGGGCCTCGAAGCGGGAGTTGGTGGCGTCGACCGTCACCACGGTGGAGCCGATCACCACGGCGTCCTGCGTCCGGCCCGTGACGGCCGTCGACTGGGCGCCGGACGGCACGGACCACAGCTCCCGGCCATTGTTCGCGTCGAGGGCCACCACCTCATGGGAAGGGTCCTGCGGGGCGTCCTCGGCGGCGAAGCGGTGACCGAGCACCGTGTCGTCGGTGGCGCCCACCAGGTGCATCCCCTGGACGGGGACGCCCGGGCTCTTCGCCGTCCACACCCGCGAGCCGTCCGAGGCCCTGACACGGGTCGCGACCACACCGCCGCCCCCGCAGAACAGCGCGTCGCCGCGCGCGACGCAGCGCAGTTCGTCGGGAATGTCCGCACGACCGCCCGGCACCGTCTCGTGCCACGGCTTGAGGACGTCCTGGAGTGCGGCACTCGGCGCCGCGGCGCTGGTGCCCTTGGGGCTGCCGCCGTCCACCCCGAAGCCGCCCGACGTCAGCACCGCGACGCCTCCGCCGATCGCGGCCACCGCGACCGAGGTCGCGAGCACGGGCCGCCACCGACGACGCAGACGGCGGCCGAGGGGAGCACCGGTACTCCGCGTATCGGGACCGGCCGGGGCGGTGGTCGCGGCAGTCGGCGCCGGGGTGGCCGCCGCCGCGAAGTGATGCTGGGTGTCCATGTCGCGGGTGCAGCCCGCGCCGGCCCCGTTCGTGTCGGTCCCGCCGAGGTCGGACGGCAGGTCCCGCAGCAGCACGAGGAGTTCGTCCGCCGAGGGGCGCCCCTCCACCTCCTTGACCAGGCACGACTCGACGACGGTGCGCAACGCCGCCGGCACGGCACCCAGCGAAGGCTCCTCGTGCACCACCTGGTACGCCGTCAGGTAGGGGCTGTCCGCGTCGAAGGGCCCGTGACCGGTCGACGCGTACACCAGCAGCGTCCCCAGCGAGAAGACGTCGGAGCGCGGCCCCACACCACGCGGCGCCTGCAACTGCTCCGGCGACATGAAGGGCGGCGTACCGATGACCCGCCCTGTCATCGTCAGCGTCTGCTGGTCCACGGCGCGCGAGATGCCGAAGTCGATGACGCGTGGCCCTTCGGGCGAGAGCACGACGTTCGAGGGTTTCAGGTCCCGGTGGACGACCCCCACCCGGTGGATGTCGCGCAGCGCCTCCGCCAGCCCGATGGCCAGCCTCCTCAGCTCCGCTCCGTTCAGCGGGCCGTCCGTCGCGATGTACTGGGCGAGGGTCGGCCCCTCGATATAGGTCGTCGCCATCCACGGCTGCTCGGCCTCGGGGGCGGCGTCGACCACGGCGGCGGTGAACGCTCCGCTCACCCGCCTCGCCGCCGCCACCTCCTGCCGGAAACGGATGCGGAACTCGTCGTCCCCCGCGAACTGCTGGTGGATCAGCTTGATCGCGACAGGCCGCCCCGAACTCGTACGGGCCAGGAAGACCGTCCCCATGCCCCCCGAGCCGAGCCGCGCCTCCAGCGGATAACCGCCGATCTCGGCTGGATCGCCTCCCCGCAGCGACACTCTTCCCGACCTCTCGTCCCCCGTGCACCTATGTCGCCACGGGTCCGCGTACCTGTCCTGCGTACAAACTAGTCGCAGGTCGGTACGGCAGAGCAAAGAGGGTGCCGGAGCGGGAGGACCGCGGCCGCTCACCCCCGCCCGTCGACCAGGCCGGATTCCCAGGCCCAGGCGGCGATCTCCACCCGGTTACGGGCGGGCAGTTTGACCTGCACGTTGCCGAGATGGGTCTTCACCGTGCCGACGGAGATGGACAGTTCGGTGGCGATCTCGGCGTTGGTCAGCCCTCTGGCCACCAGACGTACGAGATCCTTCTCCCGTGCGGAGAGCGCGGTGTCCGGCTCTCTGGGCGCGGGTACGGCGCTGGTGAGGCGCCGCAGCAGCCGTACGGTGATGGCCGGGCTCACCAGTGCCTCGCCGGAGGCGGCCGCCCTGATGGCCTCGACCAGCAGAGCGGGCCCGGAGTCCTTGATCAGGAACCCGGAGGCGCCTTCGCTCAGGGCGCGCTGGACGTACTCGTCGTCGTCGAACGTCGTGACCACGACGACCTTCGGCGGATTCACGGTGCCGGGGCGCGTCAGCCTGCGCAGCGCCTCCAGCCCGTCCATGCGGGGCATGCGGATGTCCATCAGCACCACGTCGGGCCGGTGGCGCTCGGCGAGTTCCACGGCATGCACCCCGTCCTCGGCCTCCCCGACGACGTCGATGTCGTCCTCCGCGCCCAGGATCATCGCGAACCCGGCGCGGACCATGGCCTGGTCGTCGGCTATCAGCACCCGGATCGTCATGGGACCGCCACCCCGGCCGTGGACACCGGGAGCGTCGCCTCGACGCCCCAGCCGCCGCCCGTCACCGGGCCCGCCCGGACGCTTCCGCCGATCAGGCCCACCCGCTCGGCCAGGCCCTTCAGCCCGAAGCCGCTGTGCGAGACGTGGCCCGGCTGTCCGTCGTCGCTGACCCGTACGGTGACCCGGTCTCCCGAGCGGTCCACGCGTACCCGCACCTCGGTGCACCCGTGGGCGTGTTTGCGTACGTTGGTGAGCGCCTCCATCACCACCCGGTGCGCGGTGGTGGTCACCTCCACCGGCAGGTCGTCGAAGGCGCCTTCCAGATCGAGCCGGGCCCGGGCGCCGCTTACCGCCGAGAACTCCTCGACCAGCGAACGTACTTCGCCGATGCCCGCGAGCGGCGTCAGCGCCACTTCTCCATCGGCATCGCGCAGCATCCCCACCATGTTCCGCATGGAGGTCAGCGCCTCCGAACCCGCCTGTTCGATCCGCCGCAGCGCGGGCGGCACCAGTTCGGGCCGCCGGCCCGCCATCACCTGGGCTCCCTGCGCCTGTACGACGATACCCGTCACATGGTGGGCGACGAAGTCGTGCAGGTCCCTGGCGAACTCCGTCCGCTGCTCCAGCCGGAGCGCCGCCGCCTGCCGCCGCCGGTCCGCCAGCAGCAGACGCATCCCGAGGCCGATGCCCAGCGCCGTGACCGCTCCCAGGGCGAAGAGCAGCGCCATGATGGTGGTGGACTGCCGCGCCGAGATCGACACCGGCCGCAGCACGATCGCCAGGAACAGGGCGGGGACGGCCACCGCCGCCCACGACGGCACCCCGCGTCGGGCGATGACCAGCAGGAGCCACGCCAGAGCCGCCGGTTCGGCGAATCCCAGCGCCTGCGAGCCGGCCGACAACTCCAGGTGCAGCACCACCGAGAGGCACAGCGACCCGACCGCCAGTGTGCAGCCGGCCGCCGGCAGCGCCCGGCCGCCGAGCCGTGGAGAGGCTACGACGAGAGCGATGCCCAGCAGGGCGCCTCCCAGCTTGGCGGGGCCCAGGGCGGAGGGGCCGTGGTCCCGGATCGAGTAGAAACCGCCGCCCACCCCGTCCAGCACGACGAGGCCGGCCAGAGCCACCAGCAACAGCAGCCGGACGGTGACGGGCAGCACCCGCGGATGACCGTTCTCCCGTGTGGCCGCGGTGGTGGCCGCCGCTGTGTCGGCCGTTCCCAGCACCTCTCTCACCGTCCTCCCGCCGACCGGCCGAAAGTCTGAGCCGGCCGCCCATGATCTGTCTTTCGCCCGATCCGCCGCGGGGCGCGGCGGCGAAGAATCGTCTCCACCGGGCGGCGTTCGCCGTTCATCACACAAGGAGCATGTCACGATCACGGCCGACCCCACTTCGATGCGCCCCCGGCGGCAGCGCCCTCCTCGGTGACAGCCGCGCAGGCCGCCCGCGTAGGCGATACCGCGTCCCGGCGGTCGACCGCACGCACAGCCGGCCCCTCCCTCCACGCACAGGGCCCACCCCTCCCCCACGCAAAGGATCCACAGGTGAATCACGCAGAGTCGCACTACGGAAGCGGAACGGAGTTCGCACACCCCGCCGGCCGGAACGCGATCGAGGCCCAGGGCCTCGGCAAGAAGTACCGGCGCGGCTGGGCCTTGCGTAACGTTTCCTTCCGGCTGCCGGCCGGGCGGGTATGCGGCCTCGTCGGCCCCAACGGCGCCGGCAAAAGCACCCTGATGGGCCTGGCCAACAACATGATCCGGCCGACGACCGGCGCCCTGCGGGTGTTCGGCGCGGCACCGGGGTCGACGGAGGCGGTGCTGCGCACCGCGTTCCTCACCCAGGAGAAGCCGCTGTTCCGGCGCTTCACCGTGGCCGAGACCCTGCGGCTGGGCCGCGAGTTCAACCCCCGCTGGGACCAGGAGGTCGCCGAGGGCATCGTCCGCGCGGGCCAGGTCCCGCTGGAGGCGAAGGTCGCCACCCTGTCCGGCGGTCAGCGCACCCGCGTCGCCTTCGCCCTGGCTTTCGGGAAGCGCCCCGATCTGCTCGTCCTCGACGAGCCGATGGCCGATCTGGACCCGCTGGTCCGCCGCGAGCTCATGAGCACACTGACGGCGGAGGCCGCCGAACACGGCACCACGGTGCTGGTCTCCTCGCACATGCTCGCCGAGCTGGAGCACATCTGCGACTACCTCCTCGTCATCGCGAACGGCGGGCTGCGGCTCGCGGGCGAGGTGAACGAACTGCGCGCCGCACACGCCCTGATCGACGCCCCGGGAGGCGGCACCTCCCCCGCCGTCGCCCCGCACCAGGTCATCGATTCCCGCCGCGGCGACGGCCGGCCGGGTGTCCTGGTGCGCCTCGGCGCCCCGATCCAGTACGGCGGGCAGGCCGAGCCGCCCACCCTGGAGGAGCTTCTGCTCGGCTATCTGCGGTCACCCGACGCGCCCCCGCTGATCACCCCCGGTGCCCGGGCCGGCGACATCCACGACATCATCACCCGCGACCGTACGAAGGCTGTGACGGCATGACCACGCTCACCCGCGACCCGGCCCGTACGACGCCCGCCGGATCCCTACGGGACAACTGGATCCCCCGGCTGGGCGGTCCGGTCTGGCTCGTCTGGCGCCAGCACCGCGCCGCGTTCTGGACGCTCATCGCCGTCACCCTCCTCGGTGTGCTCGCCATGCTCTACCTGCGCGGGCAGATGATGGACTTCCTGGCCACCCAGGCCCCGACCGCACGGAGGTCCGGCGGCCTGCCGCCCGAGTTCGAGACCTATGTCGACCGCCTGCTCAGCATCGGGAGCTACCTCAGCTACGTCCCTGTCCTGACCGGCGTCCTCCTCGGGGCTCCGCTCATCGCGGGCGACCTGGAGTCCGGCACCGCCAAACTGGTCACCTCGCAGTCCGTCAGCCGACTGCGGTGGCTCACCGTGAAACTCGCCGTTCCCGCCACGATGCTCGCCCTGTCGACCAGCGTGCTCACCGCCGTCCTCACCTGGTGGTGGAACCCGGTCAAGGGACTGTCCAGCGGCCTCATATGGACCGCCTTCTTCAGTGTCACGGGGGTCGTACCGGTGGCGTACGCCCTGCTCACGTTCACCGTGGGCGTGGCGGCCGGCCTGCTCCTGCGCCGCACGCTGGTATCGATGGTGGTCACGCTCGGCATCGTCGTGGCGATCGGGTTCGTCTGGAGCGAACTCTGGCGGAACCTGGGACAGGTCATGTCGATCAGCACCGACAAGGGCGTCGGCCCCGGCAACGTACCGCCGGAGCTGCCCGACCAGGCGGAGCAGCTGGGACAGGGCACCTACTTCCTCACCAGCTCCGGAGACCGCCTGGACTGGACCACCTGCCTCGACCGGATCGACAACGACCGGGCGCACACCGCCTGCCTGGAGTCCCAGCACGTCGTCGGCTGGTCCATCGACTACCTCCCGGTCGACCAGATGCAGACGATGCAGTGGCTCGGAGCGGGCATCATGCTCGCCATCACCGCCGCCCTCGTCACCTTCATCATCACCTGGGGCCGCAAGCGACTCCTGTGACGTCCCGGCAGGGAAGGGCCAGGGCCCGACTCCGGGGAGTCGGGCCCCGTCTGCGGCAACACCGGCCGGGCAGGCTAGTTTGCTCGGATGAGTCTCCTTGATGATGTGGCCGCGCGCGACAACTGGCGGTGCTGGGTGTGTGACGAAGCGGTCGACCCCGACGAGTCGGTGAACGACCCGCGGGGTCCCAGCGTCGACAGCCGTACCGCCGACCGGAAGGCCAAGGTCGCCGAGCGGCTCGCGCACCGCGGATGCAACACCCGCAAGGGCGCGGTCAAGGTGGTCATCGCCTGGCCGGACCGCCTGTACGTGGTCGAACCCGCGCCGCTGATCAGCGTTGCGGGGAGGCTGGAGCGCAAGGGGGGCCGCGAGATGGTGGGCCGTTGTCCGACCAGGCGGGACGCCCAAGAGGCGGCGGATTGGCTGGTGGACCGGTTCTCCCGACTGGTACCGGGGCTGCCGTTGACCGCCGACATCGAGGCGGGCGGCGGCCAGTTCCTCGTCATCCTGTCCACCGGCCGCCGCTGACCAGGGATCACCGCGCACACGCGCGCAGAGCTGAGCGGTCGGCCCACACCGACCTGTCCTGGCACGAGCTGACCCACATCGCGTGCTCCGCGGCCTGGAGCTTTGAAGGAGCAGCTACGGCGCAACCGACGGCCATAGGAAGCTTTGCTGCGTCCTCCCGTCCACAGGGCCACCGACGCGACTGCTAACCGAAGAAGCTCAACCGGACTTTCCGGTTGGTATTGCTGGTGTTCGTGTCGACCAGGCAGACCGACTGCCAGGTGCCCAGCTCCAGGCGTCCCTCGATCACCGGCAACGTGGCGTGGGGTGGTACGAGGGCGGGGAGGACGTGGTCCCTGCCGTGACCCGGGGTGCCGTGGCGGTGGTGCCAGCGGTCGTCGGCGGGGAGCAGGGTGCGCAGGGCGGCGAGGAGGTCGTCGTCGCTGCCCGCGCCCGTTTCGATGACCGCGACCCCGGCGGTGGCGTGCGGTACGAAGATGTTCAGGAGGCCGTCCCGGCCCTGCGCCGCCTCCCGGAGGAATGCGGCGCAGTCGTGGGTCAGATCGGTCACCGTCTCCTCGGTGCCGGTGGTGACGCTGAGGACTCTGGTCGTGAACGCGTGAGACATGCGTCCATCGTGCCAACCGTCGGGCGGGAATGCGCGTCCGCGTGCCGAGACAACCATTGACCGGATCCGGAATCTCTCGCTACGTTCTGCGACATGTCGCGATCAGCTCTGCTCACCACGCGCGGTCACATCGACCTGCTGCGGGTGGCCTCCGCCGCGTGTTGCCGCGGCCGCTGACCCCTTCCCGGCTCCGGCGCCTTTCTTTCCCGAGCCCACGCGTCATCCCGCCTTCCCCGTCGTCCACCGGCTGACCGTGCCGTAGCACCGACGTGCGCGAACGGCCAGGGCGGGGTCCTGACGCCTTCCCCTCCCTCGCTCCCCTCCCCCTGCTCTGTCGCTGCCCGTGGAGCCGCCATGACCGTCGATCACGTACCGCCGGACATATCCACTGAATCAACTCATCCACCGCCTGTTCCGGAGGCCGTGACCCCGGTTGCCGCACAGGGTTCACGACTGCGCTCCGTCCCCCGCCGGCTGCGCCGTGCCGTCGGGCCGCTGCTCGGCGGGGTCGTCGGCGTCGCGCTCGCGCTGGTGTCGGGGCTCTCCCGGCTCGGCGAGGACCTGGTCGTCCACGTCCTGCTCGGCCGGTTCGCCGACGCCGTCGTCCGTTCTCTCGAAAGGCTGCTGCCGCACTGGCGACCGACCTTCGAGGGCCGGTGAACGCGACGCCGGACCGGGGCGGCGCGGCGGCCGTACGGGTCGAGGGGCTGACCCGGTCCTTCGGCGGGCGTCCGGTGATCGACGGGCTCGATCTGACGCTGCGGCCCGGGGAGTTCACCGCCCTGCTGGGCCGCAGCGGCTGCGGCAAGTCGACCCTGCTCCGGGTCCTCGCCGGCCTCGACCGGGAGATCGAGGGCACCGTACTCGTGCCGAAGCGGCGCGCCGTCGCCTTCCAGGCGCCGCGACTGATGCCCTGGAAACGGGTCTGGCGCAATGTGCTGCTCGGGCTCGACGGCAAGCCCGAACGGGCCGTGGCGGAGAGTGCGTTGGCCGAGGTCGGCCTCGCCCACCGATCGGGCGCCTGGCCCAGGACGCTCTCCGGCGGCGAGGCTCAGCGCGCCTCGCTCGCCAGGGCTCTGGTACGCGAGCCGGATCTGCTGCTGCTCGACGAGCCGTTCGGAGCGCTGGACGCGCTGACCCGGCTGATGGCGCAGCGGCTGGTCGCCGAGTTGTGGCAGCGGCGCGGCTGCGCGGTCCTGCTCGTCACCCATGACGTCGAGGAGGCCCTGCTGCTCGCGGACCGGGCGCTGGTGATGCGGGACGGTGCGATCGCGTACGACACACCGGTCGCGCTGGACCGGCCGCGCACCGTGGGCGATCCGGGCCTCACCGCTCTCCGCGCGCGGCTGCTGGCCGAGTTGGGGGTCGACGAACACCCGGTCGGTCCCGATGGCTCAGCGGCGTAGCCCGGTGCACTCCCTCCCCCCACCTGAGAGGCCACTCATGAAACGCTTTCTGCCCACTGTCCTGTGCTGCTCCGGCAGTTCGTCCGCCGACACCTTCGCCGGACTGGGGCTCATCCCCCGCCGCTTCGACTTCGCCGACTGCGTGGACGACCGCTTCAACAAGGATCTGCCGCCGTCGGCCTCACTCGCGCGCAGCTATGGAAAGGCTTCCTCCCGATGAGTGTTCATCTGCACTGGTTCCTGCCGACCGGCGGCGACGGCCGCACGCTCGTGGACCGGCACGCGTACGCCGACGGCGGTGTGAAGCGGTCGAGGATCACCCCGGTGAGCGGGGTGCGGGCGCCCGACATCGGGTATCTGGCCCAGATCGCCAAGGCCGCCGAGCACCTCGTTTTCGAGGCGGTACTGACGCCGACCGGCACCTGGTGCGAGGACGCCTGGCTGACGACGATGGCGCTCACGCGGCAGACCGAGCGGCTGAAGTTCCTGGTCGCCTTCCGGCCGGGGCTGATCTCATCGGTCCTGGCGGCGCAGATGGCGGCCACGTACCAGCGGATCACCCGGGCAGGCTGCTGCTCAACGTGGTGACCGGCGGCGACGCTACGGAGCAGCGGCGCTTCGGGGACCATCTGGACCACGACCGGCGGTACGCGCGGACCGCGGAGTTCCTGTCGGTGGTACCGGGTGCCTGGGAGGGGCGTCCGTACGACTTCGACGGGGAGCACTTCCAGGTGGAGGGCGGGCTGACCGCCCTGCCGCCCGACCCGCTGCCCGAGATCTTCTTCGGCGGTTCGTCGGCCGCGGCGGGGCCGGTCGCGGCGGAGCACGCGGATGTCTATCTGACGTGGGGCGAACCGCCGGAGCAGGTGGAGGAGAAGATCGACTGGGTCCGCTCGCTCGCCGAGGAGCGCGGGCGCCGGGTCCGGTTCGGCATCCGGATGCACACCATCTCGCGGGACTCGGCGCGTGACGCGTGGGCCACGGCCGGGCGGCTGCTGGACGACCTCGCCCCCGGGACGGTGGCCGCGGCCCAGCAGGCGCTGGGCCGGAGCGAGTCGGTGGGCCAGCAGCGGATGCTCGCCCTGCACGGCGGCTCCCGCGACGAGCTGGAGATCTCGCCCAACCTCTGGGCGGGGGTGGGTCTGGTACGGGGCGGGGCGGGCACCGCGCTGGTCGGCAGCCACGCCGAGGTGGCCGACCGGATCGAGTAGTACCACGAGCTGGGCATCGAGCACTTCGTGCTCTCGGGCTATCCGCATCTGGAGGAGGCGTACTGGTTCGGGGAGGGGGTGACGCCGGTGCTGGCGGAGCGCGGGCTGCTCGCGCGGGTCCCGGCGTCCCCGCTGCTCGGGGTGGCGGGGACCGGCGGCAGGCCCGCGGGCGGTGGCGGCGCGCCGCTGCTGCCGGCCGGGGGCGCTGAGTCCGGGAGGTTCCCGTACGGTCCCGTACCGTCCGGGCCGGGAAGATTGCCGGGGCCCCGGCTGTTGGTAGAAACGTGAACGACTTCGGGGTACGCGACATCGATGTGGTGGTCATCGGCGCCGGGCAGGCGGGCCTGTCCGGCGCCTATCATCTGCGCCGCTCGGGGCTGGAGCCGGACCGCGACTTCGTCGTCCTGGATCATGCCCCGCGACCGGGCGGCGCCTGGCAGTTCCGCTGGCCCTCGCTGACGTACGGCAAGGTCCACGGCATGCACGCGCTGCCCGGCATGGAGCTGGTCACCGGCCCGGACGACGACGACCGGCCGTCGTCCGAGGTGATCGGCGCCTACTTCACGGCGTACGAGCGGCGCTTCGGCCTGCGGGTCCGCCGGCCCGTCGATGTCCGCGCCGTACGGGAAGGCATGGGCGGGCGGCTGCTGGTGGAGTCCTCGGCGGGGAACTGGTCGGCCCGGGCGCTGATCAATGCCACCGGGACCTGGGACCGCCCGTTCTGGCCGCGCTACCGGGGCCAGGAGAGCTTCCGGGGGCGGCAGTTGCACACCGCGACCTATCCGGGGCCCGAGGAGTTCGCGGGGCTGCGGGTGATCGTGGTCGGCGGTGGGGCCTCCGGCACCCAGCACCTCATGGAGATCGCGCGGGTGGCGGCGGACACGACCTGGGTGACCCGGCGTCCGCCGGTCTTCCGTGAGGGCCCGTTCACCGAGGAGTGGGGCCGGTCGGCCGTGGCGCTCGTCGAGGAGCGGGTGCGCCGGGGGCTGCCGCCGCGGAGCGTGGTGTCGGTCACCGGGCTCCCCCTGACCGAGGCCGTCGCGCGGGCGCGCGCCGAGGGGGTGCTCGACCGGCTGCCGATGTTCGACCGGATCACGCCGGACGGTGCGGCCTGGGACGACGGCCGGACGGTGGAGGCCGATGTCATCCTCTGGGCGACGGGGTTCCGGCCCGCCATCGACCAGCTCGCCCCGCTCGGGCTCCGGGAGCCGGGCGGCGGAATCCGGATCGAGGGGACGCGCGCCGTACGGGACGAACGGGTCCACCTGGTCGGGTACGGGCCGTCCGCCTCCACGATCGGCGCCAACCGGGCCGGCCGGGCGGCCGTCCGGGAGATCCGACGGCTGCTGGCACGCGGCTCCGGTGACCGTAACGGCGGTGACATTGGCGGGGGCACGACGGCCGGGGAGGAGAAGGCGGCGGCGCTGACTGCCTGAGGGCCGCGTACGGGAGGGCTGAACACCTCCCCCGGACGAGAGCGAACGGGCCCTACGCGTCCCTGCGGTGCTTGTTGAACTCCTCGACGTTCTTGCGGTGTTCGGCGTACCGGTTGGTGAAGCGGGTGTCCCCGGGCCGCACGGTGACGAAGTACAGCCAGTCGCCGCTCGCGGGGGCGACCGCCGCGCGCATCGCCTCCTCCCCCGGGTTCCCGATCGGGGTGGGCGGCAGTCCCTTGTGCTCGTAGGTGTTGTAGGGGCTGTCCGTCCTGGTGTCCGCGTGGCTGGTGTCCAGGGTGGCGCGGTTCAGCCCGTAGTTGAGCGTCGAGTCCATCTGGAGCGGCATGCCCAGGGCGAGCCGGTTGTGCACGACCCGGGCGACGCGGGCCATGTCCGCCGTCGTGTCGGCCTCCGCCTGCACGATGCTGGCGATGGTGACCGTCTGGTAGGCCGACACCCCGTGGGCCCGCGCGCCGGCGGTGATCCGGTCGCCCCCGAACCGCTGGTTCGCTGTCCTGACCATGTAGCCGAGCAGCCCGGCCGGGGAGGTCGTGGAGTCGATGGGGTACGTGGCCGGGAAGAGGTAGCCCTCCGGGTTGGACCGGGCGGCCTCGGGCAGTTCGAGCCGGGCGTCCACCGCGGCTTTCCGGGTGGTGCCCGCGGGTACGTCCAGCGCCCGGTCGACCGATGCGTACACCTGGGTCGCGCGCCGCCCCTCGGGGACGATCAGGGTCGTCGCCCGCCGGGCGCTGTCGTCCCCGCCGGACAGCAGGGTCAGCGGCACCAGCACCGCGGCCGTGACCGCGAGGGCGGCGCCGGCGATCAGCACCAGCCGGCCGCGGCGGGTCAGCCGGGTGCGACGCCCGGGTCGTGCCACCGGAGGCTCGTTCGTCATGCGGGCACGCTAACCCGGAGTGATCACCGATCCCGGCACCTCGCGCGCGACGACACGGATGGTACGCGTTCGGCCGTTCCCGTCCCCGGGAACGGCGGCACCGCGGTCACAGAGCGACGGGCGCCAGGCCGTCGACCGGCTCGGGGTCGGCCGGGTCGGCGCCCGCCGCGTTCACATCGGCGTCGGTGTGCGCCGGGCGCTCGTCCCTGCGGACGAGGGCGGCGTAGCGGCCGTCCTGGCGGAGCAGCTCCTCGTGCGTGCCGCGCTCGGCGACGGCGCCCGCGTGGAGGACGACGATCTGGTCCGCGTCCCTGACGGTGGAGAGCCGGTGCGCGATGGTGATGGTCGTACGTCCTTCGGAGAGGGCGTCGATGGCCTGTTGCACGGCGTGTTCGGTACGGGTGTCCAGCGCGCTCGTCGCCTCGTCGAGGATCAGTACGGGCGGGTCGCGCAGGATGGTGCGGGCGATCGCGAGGCGCTGCTTCTCGCCACCGGAGAAGCGGTATCCGCGCTCACCGACCAGGGTGTCGTAGCCGTCGGGCAGCGAGGCGATGTGATCGTGGATCTGGGCGGCCTTCGCGGCCGTCTCCATCTCCTCGTCCGTGGCGTCCGGCTTGGCGAAGCGCAGGTTGTCGGCGACCGAGGCGTGGAAGAGGTAGGTCTCCTGCGAGACGACGCCGACGGCCCGGGCGAGGGTGTCGAAGTCCAGATCGCGTACGTCGACGCCGTCGAGGAGGACCCGGCCGCCCGTCACGTCGTACAGCCGGGGCACGAGATAGCTGAGGGTCGACTTGCCGGAGCCCGTGGGGCCGACGACGGCGAGGCTGCCGCCGGAAGGAACCGTGAGGTCGATGCCGCTGAGGGTGCGCCGGTCCTTGTCGTCGTAGCTGAAGTCGACGCCGTCGAAGCGGACTTCGCCGCGGATCCGCTCCAGCCTGACCGGCCGCTCGGGCTCGGTGATGTCGACGGGGAGGTCCAGGTACTCGAAGATGCGCTGGAAGAGGGCGAGGGAGGTCTGCATGTCGACCCCGGTGGAGAGCAGGCTCACCGCGGGCCGGAAGAGCCCCTGCTGAAGCGAGACGAACGCGACGAGCGTCCCGATGGAGACGGGCGTGCCGCCCGCGCCGAGCGCGATGCCCGCGGCCCAGTAGATGACGGCGGGCATGGCCGCCATGACGATGCCGATGGTCGACATCCGCCAGCGGCCCGCCATGTTGGAGCGGACCTCCAGGTCGACCAGTCGCTCGGACTCGTCGGCGAAGGAGCGGGTGAGCGAGTCGGCCCGGCCCATCGTACGGCCGAGGAGTATGCCGCTCACGGAGAGCGATTCGGTGACCGTCGCGGCCATGGTGGCCATCTGCCGCTGGCGCTCCGTGGTGATCTTCTTGCGCTCGCGGCCGACCTTGCGGCTGATCCAGACGAAGACGGGGAGCAGCACCATCGAGACGGCGGTGAGCCGCCAGTCCAGGGCGAGCATCGCGACCACCGAGGCGATCACGGCGGTGAGGTTGGAGACCAGGGAGGTCGCGGTGGACGTCACCGTCGCCTGCATGCCGCCGATGTCGTTGGCGATGCGCGACTGGACCTCTCCGGTCCTGGTCCTGGTGAAGAAGGCGAGCGGCATCCTCTGGAGCCGGCTGTAGACGCCGGTCCGCAGGTCGTGCATGACCCGCTGGCCCACGGTCGTGGAGATCAGCGTCTGGAGCACGCCGAAGATGCTGTTGACGACCGCCGTCAGGATCATGCCGAGGGCCAGCAGGCTCAGCAGGCCGGTACGCCCCTGAGGGATCGCCGTGTCGAGGATCTCTCGCAGCATGAACGGCGAGGCGACCGTGACCAGCGAGGACGCGGCGACGAGGAGGCCGACGAGCGCGAGTCGGCCGCGGTAGGGCCGGAAGAGGCCGAAGATCCGCCGCAGTTGGGCGGGCGGCTCCGGCGCCTCCGTCCCGTCGGGACCGCCGGGGGCGCGGCCTTTCGGGGGCGCGACGGATGGTGCAGATGCCGGGGGTGTCCAGGTGGATGGTTCGGGTTTCATGGGCTCCTTCGATGACGCGTGAGGGGTGACGTATGAGGGTTCGGGTGCCCTCCGCCGAGCGGAGGGCCGACAACGAGCACCGGTACGGGCAGCGGTGGAAGCACCCGTACAGGCATTCCCGTACAGGCATTCCTGCACAGGCACCTATACCGATACCAGGACCGGGAGCGGGACCGGTGGGCTTTATCGACCCTAGCTCACTGTTACCTATACTCACAATTACCTTGGTCCTGATATTATTCCGTGTATGAGCACCCCCGATGTCGACGGCATGCTGGCCGAGCAGCTTCTGCGGCTGACCCGCCGGCTCCACCGCATCCAGAAGCAGCAGCTCGAACCGATCGGCATCACACCGGCCCAGGCGCGGCTGCTGCGCGCTCTCACGCTCTACGACACGCCGCCCCGGATGACCGATCTGGCCACGCGGCTCGAAGTGGTGCCCCGCGCCGTGACCACCCTGGTCGACAGCCTGGAGGCGAGCGGCTGGGTGCGCCGCGCCCCCGACCGGACCAACCGCCGGGTGACCCGTATCGAGCTGACCGACACCGGCCGGGCGACACTGCGCGCCCTGCGCGGCGCGCGCCGGTCCGCCGCCGAAGATGTCCTGGCACCGCTCACGGCCGAGCAGCGCGAGGTGCTCGGCGGGCTGCTGTCGACACTGGTCGACGGGGCCACCGAACGTCCCTGTTGAGGGTGGTGCGGCTGGCTCGAACCGGCCTCCTCCACGGAAAACCCTTTGCCTCGTGGCCTCCAGCACAGCGAACCTTGCACGGTTTGGGCCATCCACGAGTCATGGGACATCATGCAGATTCGCGACCTTCCGTATCCCGATCCGGGGATTCCCGATGTCCGGTCAGGCCCTCGGTTCCTGCTGTGGCTCGGGCGCAACCAGCTGGGCGGACAGCTCACCTCACTCGCCTGGGGCCTGCTGCACCAATTGGGCATCGCCGGGCTGCCGATCGGCGCCGGGGTCGCCGTCCAGGCCGTCATCGACCGATCCGGGAGCCGGCTCGCGCTGGCCGGCGGTCTGATCGCCCTGTTCGGCCTCGCCATCACCGTCGGCGACACGATGCTGCACCGCACCGCCATCACCAACTGGATCACGGCCGCCGCGCGCCTCCAGCAACTGCTGGCGCGCAAGACCGCGGAGCTGGGCTCCGCGCTGACCCGGCGGGTCGCCGCCGGTGAGGTGGTCGCGGTCTCCACCGGCGACGTCGAGAAGATCGGATGGTTCGTGGAGGCGCTCTCCCGCTTCCTGGCCGCCGTCATCGCCATCGTCCTGATCTGCGTCGGCCTGGTCCTGTACCTGCCGGAGCTGGGCCTGCTCGTCGCCGTCGGCGTGCCGGTCCTCGCCCTCTCCGTACTGCCGCTCCTCCCCCGCGCCACCCAGCGCGCCGACATCCAGCGCGAGAAGGCCGGCCGGGCCACCGAGCTGGCGTCCGACACCGTCGCCGGGCTGCGGGTGCTGCGCGGCATCGGCGGTGAGGAGCTGTTCCTCGGCCGCTACCGCACCGCCTCGCAGGAGGTGCGCGAGGCCGCCGTGCGCAGCGCCCGTATGTGGGCCCTGATCTCGGCGATCCAGGTGCTGCTGCCGGGCGTTCTGCTGGTCACGGTGGTCTGGTACGGGGCCCGGCTCGCCCTGGACGGGCAGATCGAGGTCGGCGCGCTGGTGACCGTCTACAGCGCGGTGACGCTCATGCTCTTCCCCTTGCGGCACTTCGAGGAGATCGCGATGGCGTACTCCTTCTCCCGGCCGTCCGCGAAACGTGCGGCCCGGGTGCTGTCGCTGGAACGTACCGCGTTCGAGGACGAGCGCGGCGGGCTCGCCGAGGCCCGGCCGACGGGCGATCTGTACGACCCCGCCACCGGCCTGCTCGCGCCGTCCGGCCTGCTGACGGCCGTGGTGTGCGGGGACCCGGACGCGGCCGGGCGGCTGGCCGAGCGGCTCGGCGGCCACGCGGCCCAGACGGAGAAGAACCCGTCCGTGCTGCTCGGCGGGGTGGCGCTGGACGATCTCCCGCTGGACTCGGCGCGGGCCAGTGTGCTCGTACAGGACAAGGACCCGGTGCTGCTGTCCGGGACGCTGGCGGAGCTGCTGGACATCCCGGCCTCCGGCGCGGTCGCCCCGTCGGCGGCGCTGACCGCCGCGCAGTGCGGCGATGTCCTGGACGCGCTCGTCCTGGCGTCGGTGGACGGCAGCGGGGACCCGATGCGGTCGCGGATCACGGAGCGCGGGCGCTCGCTCTCCGGCGGGCAGCGGCAGCGGCTGGCGCTGGCGCGCTCGCTGGTCACGGATCCGGAGGTGCTGGTGCTCGACGAGCCGACGTCCGCCGTCGACTCGCACACGGAGGCGCGGATCGCGGGCGGTGTGAAGGAGCTGCGCGCCGGGCGCACGACGGTGGTGTTCGCCTCCTCGCCGCTGCTGCTGGACCACGCGGACCGCGTGGTCTTCGTCCACGAGGGCGAGGCCGTGGCGGTGGGTACGCACCGGGAGCTGCTGGCCGGCGCCACCGGCTACCGGGCGGTCGTGACCCGCGAGACGGACGAAGCCGGTACGGACGAAGCCGGTACGGACGATGCGGCGGCGGCCCCCGGTGAGGCGGACGGCCCGGCGGCAGGCGCCGAGGAAACGGAAGATGTCATGGCCCCCGTCCCGTCACGGGCGGCAGGGGCAACGAACGAGATGGAGGAATCGGCGTGATCGGCTTGGCGCCCCCGGCGTACGACCCGGCGGCCCCGGAGTCGGCGACCACCCTGCCCGTCGGGACACCGGCGACCGTACGGACCTATGTGAGCGAGCTGCTGCGGCGCCACCGGACGGCGTTCGTCGTCCTCGTCACGGTCAACGCCGTCTCGGTGATCGCCTCGATGGTCGGCCCGTACCTCCTCGGCACCATCGTCGAGGACCTGTCGAACGGCGCGCGCGAACTGCGACTGGAGTGGGTCGTCGCGGTGTTCGTCGTCGCGCTGGTGATCCAGACCGTGTTCGTACGGCTGGTACGGCTGCGCGGGGCGATGCTCGGCGAGGAGATGCTCGCCGACCTGCGCGAGGACTTCCTCGTCCGGTCCGTCGGGCTGCCGCCCGGCGTGCTGGAACGGGCCGGGACCGGCGATCTGCTCTCCCGGATCACCACGGACATCGACCGGCTGGCGAACGCGATGCGCGAGGCGGTGCCGCAGCTCGCGATCGGTGTCGTCTGGGTGGTCCTGCTGCTCGGCGCCCTGACGGTGACCGCGCCGCCGCTGGCGCTCGCGGTGCTGGTGGCGCTGCCGCTGCTGGTCGCCGGGTGCCGCTGGTACTTCCGGCGGGCGCCCTCGGCGTACCGCTCGGAGGCCGCCGGGTACGCGGCCGTCGCGGCGATGCTCGCCGAGACCGTCGACGCGGGGCGGACCGTGGAGGCGCACCGCCTCGGCGGGCGCCGCGTGGCGCTCTCGGAGCAGCGGATCCGGGAGTGGACCGCGTGGGAGAGGTACACGCTCTCGCTGCGGTCGGTGCTGTTCCCCGTCATCAACCTCACGCATGTGACGATCTTCCTGGCCTCGCTGGTGCTGGGCGGGATCTTCGTCCTCCAGGGCTGGCTGACCGTCGGGCAGCTCACGACGGGCGCGCTCTTCGCCCAGATGCTGGTGGACCCGGTCGGGCTGATCCTGCGCTGGTACGACGAGCTCCAGGTGGCCCAGGTGTCGATCGCGCGGCTGGTCGGCGTGCGGGACATCGAGCCCGCCGCCGGAGACGCGTCGGTCGTGCCCGAGGGCCGCGACGTAGCCGCCGACCGGGTGCACTTCGGCTACCGCGAGGGCGTCGACGTGCTGCACCGGGTGACGCTGGACGTCAGCCCCGGCACCCGGCTGGCGCTGGTCGGCCCCTCGGGCGCCGGGAAGTCGACGCTGGGGCGGCTGCTCGCGGGCATCTACGGGCCGCGCCAGGGGCGGGTCGCGCTGGGCGGCGCGGAGCTCTCCCGGATGCCGGCGGAGCGGGTGCGCGAGCAGGTGGCCCTGGTCAACCAGGAACACCACGTCTTCGTGGGGTCGCTGCGCGACAATCTGCTGCTGGCCCGCACGGGTGCGGCGGACGCGGAGCTGTGGGAGGCGCTCGGGGCGGTCGACGCGGACGGCTGGGCGCGGGCGCTGGACGGCGGTCTCGACACCGAGGTCGGTTCGGGCGGGGTGCCGCTGACGCCCGCCCAGGCGCAGCAGATCGCGCTGGCGCGGCTGGTGCTGGCGGACCCGCACACGCTGGTGCTGGACGAGGCGACCTCGCTGCTCGACCCGCGCGCGGCCCGTCATCTGGAGCGCTCGCTGGCCCGGGTGCTGGACGGCCGCACGGTCATCGCGATCGCCCACCGGCTGCACACCGCGCACGACGCGGATGTGATCGTGGTGGTCGAGGAGGGCCGGATCAGCGAGCAGGGCAGCCATGACGAGCTGGTGGCGGCGGACGGCGCGTACGCCGCGCTGTGGCGCTCCTGGCACGGCTGACGGCGCCGGGGCCTCGCGTAACGGCTGACGGCGCCGGGGCCTCGCGTAACGAAGGACCCCAGGGCCGGGCATGCGACGGGGCCTCGCGAAACGAAAGACCCGGGGCCGGGCACGCGACGTCGCGTGCCC